>CAYXUK010000061.1:0-10357 GCA_964468295.1 uncultured bacterium
CCATAATCTCGAGTTCGCCAAACATAGGGAGCTCTATCGTCAACCTGGTAGCGGTTGGCTGCAACATAAGCTGTGCCTGGTTTATGCGAAGACTCTTCAATAATGGAAATCCGGGTAAACTTTTCCATTTCTGGCGGAGTAATATTATCCCATCTTTTTCCACCATTTCGAGTAATATGCATGAGCCCGTCATCAGATCCGGCCCAAATAGTGTTAATATGATGTTTAGAAGGTGTCAAAGCAAAAACTGTTGCGTATATCTCAGGTCCATTCATATCCATCGTAATAAGGCCTCCAGTAGGCCCAAGAGTAGATGGGTCCGCGTAGGTAAGATCTGGACTGATTTTTTTCCAACTTTGACCGTCATCCTTAGAAAGCCAGACATGCTGAGAGCAGGTATAGAGTTTTTTCTCATTTAGTGGTGAGAAGACAATCGGAAATGTCCATTGCCAGCGCTCTGGAAGAGCACTTGCTGGCTCCCCGGAGAAAAAGCGTGGATAGACCTGAATATCCCTGATCTGTCCTGTTGCTCGATTATATCGGGTTAATAACGCTCCCTGGCTACCAGCGTAAAAAATGTCCAGATTGGAAGGATGTTGGGTAATGTAACCACTTTCACCTCCACCAGCAGCATAGTACCAACCATGATTGGGACCCCTAGCCTGCATGTTGCCCCAACCATCACTTGGCACACAAACAGTGCTATTGTCCTGCTGAGCACCACAGACATGGTAAGGAAAGTCATTGGTAACATTGACATGATAAAGCTGCGTTGTGCTATAGTCCTGTTCTGTCCAAGTTTCTCCGCCATTAATAGTAACATTGCCGCCACCATCATTGGAATTCACCATTCTTTTTGGGTCATTTGGATCAATCCAAAGATCGTGATTATCTCCATGAGGAACGCTAATCTGGGTATCGAAATTGACACCACCATCGGTCGATTTGTAGAGACGGGTATTAAGAGCATAGACTGTTTCTCTATCCAATGGATCGGCTACAATTCGGGAATAGTAAAAATGCCGTTGACGGATTTTTCTATCGTCATTAGTTCTTTCCCAGTTTTTTCCACCATCATCTGAGCGAAAAACACCTCCTTCAGATGCCTCAACTACGGCCCACACACGTTTTGGATCAGCAGGGGAAACGGCCATGCCAATCTTTCCAATTGGCCCTTCAGGCATGCCAGAATTCTTTGTTAATTCCTCCCAAGTGTCTCCACCATCAGTGGTTTTATAAATACCGCTAAAGGGCCCACCACCCCACATTTTCCATGCTTTTCGATAAACTTGCCATAGAGAAGCGTAGATCACTTTTGGGTTTGTTCTATCTATTGAAATGTCCACTCCACCAGCTTTTGGGCTATTATAAAGTATCTTCTCCCAAGTTTCTCCTCCATCTCTAGAGCGAAAGATACCTCGTTCCTCGTTGTCACCATAAGGGTGACCTAAAGCTGCTACATATACAATATCTGGATTGGTGGGATGGATTCGTATTCGCGCTATTGCCTGTGTATCACTGAGCCCAATATGTTTCCATGTCTTACCACCGTCTATGGATTTATAAACGCCGTCACCTTGTGTGATTGAACCTCGAAGCTGAGTTTCACCACCGCCGATGTATACAATATCTGGATTAGTTTCAGCCACGGCTACGGCACCAATAGAAGAGGAGCTGATCTGGCCATCGGTTACAGGAAACCAGGTATTGCCAGCATCAGTGGTTTTCCAGAGGCCTCCACCTGTAGCACCAAAATAATATTCATTTGGCCTACCGGGACTTCCCATCGAAGAAAGGGAGCGACCCCCACGATTAGGACCGATATTTCGCCATTCCATATTGCTGAAAAAAGATTCATCATATTTTTGCCCGAATAGGTTGGCAGTAATAGTAAAAATAATTATAAAAAAGATCCGTTGTCTCCTCATTGATCTAGCCTCCTAATTTTACTTTTTCATTTATCTTTATTTCATCCATGTAATAATGTACAAAAAATATTCAATGGCATGGGCACGTCATTTCCCGCAATCCATACCACCATATCACTCCAACTAATAAGCCCTTCAAGAGATGGGGGTTTTGTTAATAGACATTTAGTACTTTGAGAGTGTAATATTACTTTACTTTAATATAATCTTATTCATTAGGTCATTAAAATAGTAAACCTATGCAGCAAGTATTACATTTCTTCACCAATATCTCAGATGAAGTCCGCGGTATATTTCTAATATCAGGGCTACTATTTTTTCTTTTTCTCGAGTCAGGTATTCCTCTGTTTAAAATGGAATATAATAAAATAAGACATGCCTTCATCAATATCACTTTTACGATTATAACCCTTATTGTCAATCTTTTTGGAGCTTTGCTAATTCTTGCTGCAGTCAATTATAATGAAACAAATGGGACTGGACTTTTAAATCTGGCTGAGATGCCTTTATGGCTTTATGTGATCCTTGGACTGATTTTTTTGGATCTTATCGGTGCCTGGCTGATTCACTGGATCGAACATAAAGTGAAATGGCTGTGGAAATTTCATCTTATACATCATACAGATACAAATGTGGATGTGACCAGTGGTTTGCGTCACCATCCGGGGGAAAATATCTTTCGACTTTTATTTACTTCTCTCGCGGTGTTTGTAACAGGTGCTTCTTTTGGCCTGGTGATGCTTTATCAAACATTATCGGCCTTTTTTGCCCATTTAACTCATGCAAATATCAAGATGCCTTTATCCGTGGATAAAGCCCTTTCCTATATTTTTGTCACCCCACATTTTCATAAGATCCATCATCACTATGTCCTCCCTCACACGGATAGTAACTACGGAAACATCTTTTCCATCTGGGATCATGGATTCAGGACAGCATCGTATATAAATAATATGGACGATCTTGTATACGGAATCGATACTCATTCAGACCCAAATGAACATGGTAGCATAAAGAACCTACTCTTGATCCCATTTCAAGCCTATCGACCGCCAGTAGGTTCTAAATTCAATTCATAAATTCTACGTTTCTTTTTAGAAAATTATATGGATTACACCGAAATACTTGGATGGACAGCCACCGCTCTACTACTTGTCGGCTATTATTTAAATGCCAAACAATACATTTATTCATGGCTGGTTTGGCTGGTGGGCAATTCAATGATGATGATTTATGCAATGCTTATTCAATCTTATTCAGTGGCTTTCTTATCTATTGTTCTGGTATTTCTGAATATTTTTGGATTTTATAGCTGGCGTAAAAACAAATCCTGAACCCTATAAATCATGGTTTAATTTCCACAATATGAAAATTAGTTATTTATTTCTGTTTTGTACATTAATCATCGGATGTGCAGAGCGAATATTTAGTAACCAACCAAAATTGGTCTATGAGGATGGTTACCATTTTGGCCACTTGAACAAATCAATAATTCAAGAACATGATGCATACACCTGGTTCCCAAAACAATATGATAAATACCAGCCTATGTTAGAGAAAATTGATACAAACGCTTTAAATGAAACAGATATTGTGGTATTTATGGGTACCTGGTGTCATGATAGTAAGCGTGAAGTACCGCGTCTATATAAAATTTTGGATGGCATAAATTATGATTATAGCAAATTTGAAATCATTGGTTTGAAAAAAAATAAAACTGGATATTTCAAAGACTATTCAAAATTTAATGTAAAAAATACACCCACTCTCATCTTTTTCCAGAACAAGCGTGAGATCGGACGAATTATTGAGAAACCTAAAAAATCTTTGGAATCTGATATTCAAAAAATTTTAAAGGAAGTCAAATGAGGATGAATCCAGAAGAAAAAAAGGAATTGGATGATTGGGTTGAAAAAGAATATCCAAAAAGCATGAAACGCATGGAACAGTCCAGCCCTTTTCACCGGATTGGAAAATATTTAATTGGAGTTGGAATCTTATTTTATATTTCATTTATCCTTATTGATATTTCATTATTAAAAACCAGTGCCGTTATTTTTCTTTTAGCTGGAATGAGCGTAGAAGTAATTGCATTAACTAAGTATTTCAAATCTTTATCCAATGATAATTGATTTCACACAAAAAACTATTTTAATAACGGGCGGATCTGGTGGAATTGGTCGTGCTATCTGCCAAGCTTTTTCCAAAGCAAATGGTAAGGTTGCGGTTCATTATAATTCTAATGAGGATGGTGCTAAAAGCACGCTTGAATCATTACAAGGCGAGGGACATTCGATTCATCGCGCAAACCTTTCGAACCCTGATGAAGTCCATTCATTAGTTCAAAAAGTATACAATAGTTACGGTCAAATTGACGTCGTAATCAATAATGCCGCTGTTGTCGAACAATATGAATTTGATTCACTTTCATACGATGATTGGAAAGATATTTGGGAACGTACTATAGACGCTAATCTAATGGGCCCAGCTTACATCATGTATTGTGCAGCACAACTGATGAAGGAAAATGGGGGTGGTAAATTTGTAAATATTTCATCCAGAGGTGCATTTCGAGGGGAACCAAAATCACCAGCGTATGGCTCCAGTAAGGCTGGTCTAAATGCTCTTGGTCAATCCATGGCTCAGGCTTTGGCCAAAGATAATATATTTGTCTATACGATTGCGCCGGGGTTTGTGGCAACTGAACGTGTTGCTGATATGGTAGATGATTCAATTCGTGCCCAAAGCCCATTAAACCGCATAGCGAAGCCTGAAGAAGTGGCACAGACAGCCCTTTGGCTGGCATCCGATGGAAATGATTTTCTCACTGGCTGTATAGTGGATGTGAATGGTGCCTCATATTTGAGATCGTAAATATTTTATAATAAAAAAAGCCTCTTGATAATACAAGAGGCTTTTTGTTTGAAATTTTGATTTTACCCTATTTCAATAATTGCATTTTTTTAGTGTAGACTCTTCCATTGGATTCAAGACTATATAGATACAAACCTGATGGCATTTCATTGCCAAAAGTATCTTTGCCATTCCAAACAATATGATGTGTACCGGCTTTTTTCACATTATTTAAAAGTGTGGATATTTTCCTACCCATTAGATCGAATACTTTTAAAGTCACGGGACCATTTACATCTAAAGTAAATGTAATTGTTGTTGATGGATTAAATGGATTAGGGTAATTCTGAGTTAGTTCAAAATGGGTTGGTAAATTGGGGTCATCCACAGCTAAATCACCTGCATCTAGTTGGGCACTATAGATTCCATTACCGTGAGTCGCAATGGCCAAGTAGCCATCCGAAGGGCGACCCACTACCATATCAACCACTACATTTCCAATAGCTTCTGCACTCTCCTGCACCCAGATTGTATTGATCCCATCTAATGTTGATGTTGAGTAAAGACCAGTACTAGTACCCGCAAAATACTTGTACCCACCTTTAACAGGAAAAACCAAAACCGATCTTACAGAAGGTCCATCACCATTTCCACTCGGTTCCACTTCCAGATTCCCACTGACATCATTCCAAGTAGCACCGCCATTTTCAGTATAAAAGATACTGGGTGATTCATAATTTGATAGACAGACCATAACCTTGTCTGCATTATAAGCATCCACTGATATACTATGCACATATCCCTTACGAAGATTGTTGCTTACATCAATAGGGTTCTTACTTGTATTGGAATTATCTAACCTGTAGATATAACCAGCAGATGTCCCAAAATAAAGGCGGTGTCCGGGATTCATGCTAGCACCCAAAGAGCTGATTTTCCCAATCGTTGTCACTCCATCAATTTCCTCCCAATGAATTGCTGTATAACTACCACCACCATCAGCTTGTTTATAATTTTGATCGTTTAAATGGATATTATTGTTGCGCCAAAGTTTCGTTCCACCGGCATAGTACAATATCTTATCATCAATAGGATCGACAAGTAATGGATTAATAAATAGAACATCATCCGTGTCCACATCAGGTGGTGTTAAATATCCCCATGAATAATTTGCATATTTGCCACTCCCATAAGTCCAGTTAAAAGGATTCGAATAATCTTTCATGAGCACATTTCCTCTCTGCGAAGAAACTACATATGCATTCCCTGAACGAATAACCGAACAGAAAGAACCATCGCCACCATAGATATCATTCCAGGGTTTCATTAAATCAGTTGATGTGGTTTCCCAAGTACCATTATCCTGAGTACCACCCATAACCAGATTATTTAATGCGCCAGAATAATCAATTGTCACTGTATAAAACTGAGTGGTTAAATAACCATTATTTAATGAAGTCCATTTTTTATCCCACGATGTTAAATCATCCATGATATGAACACCACCATCACTTGCGGAGAAAACTTTATGGAGTTTATCTTTATAAAGAAGCACATCATGCTGATCTGGGTGATGATCTTCATGACCATAACCTCCAAATTTATACCTATTGGTAGCTGTTTCCATTCCATTCGTCGTGTAATAAAGATTTGTTCCTCCAAAAAATACAAAATTTGTATCACTTGGACTTACGCGCACATGGATGTCATAACCGTTTTGTGTAGTATAATCATCTGGAAGGTTCGCTGTTCTATCTACCCATAATCCATCACTTCCTGATCCATCTCCAGATAAATATTTATATTTCCAAAAAAAACTATCATCTCCATTATTGCCGATAACATATATAATGGAATCATTTGAAGGGGAAATATCTGCAACTAGCCGGACGTATTCAGAAGGAAAACCCGTAGGTGTAATATTGGTCCATGTATCTCCATCTACTGAGCGTAAAACTGCGCCGATACCTTCCTCGTTTCCAAGACAGGCTACCATTAAACCAGAATCAGATAGAACTAAATCCGTATATCGATCCTGTCCATCACCTAATAGTTGTTTCCAAGATATTCCTCCGTCTTCACTCTTGTAAATAGAACCAAAAGAAGCCGTATACACATGACCAGTTTTGGGATGAACAAGCACTCTCCAATTATAATTAAAATAATTATCAAACATCTCCGGAATACCTGTTGTAGTGGATGCAAGCAGTTCCCACGTCAAACCGTTATCGATAGATTTGTAAATACCATCACCACGGTAGGGCGCTCCACTGGCACCTGCTGAATTTCCTCGAACCTCACCTGTGCCTGCATACCAAATATGCGTATATCCTTCGCGTGGATCTTGAGCGATCGTAGTTACACTATGGAGTTGGTGTGATTTGGTCATTTTTCCCCAAGTATCACCGCCATCCTCGCTACGCCAGATACCGCCAGAAACTCCACCAGCAATGTAAATATTTGGATTAGCTACATCAATGGCCAGTCCCCGCGTTCTGCCTCCTACATTATATGGGCCCCGTGATGTCCATTCTAATTTCAACTCAGCACTGGCTGATTTATCCATGCGTCCAGGGGCAACTCTTGTTGTTGGAAGCATTTTAGCAAATTCTAAAGCACCTCTTTTTATTTCCGCGGGGATTTCGCCACTAATAGGACTTTTCAACCGTAACCAATCAAAAGCTAATCTGGATCCGGGCCCTCCATCTCCTTCTTCGAATGGTTGCAATAAAGGCGGGCCGGGGTTGCTGGGTGTTTGAAAATAATTCATCGGCAAAAAACTGCTTATGAATACCCCTAAAAAGAAAATCCCAAAACGGTCAATTTTTTTCATACTATTAAGATTAGATTAATCAAAAATGTTTACCAAAATCTAATAAAGACTATGGTTTTTATTTACAATTCTTTATCATGGTAACAACTTGACGATTACTTATTTGTTTTTTAATTGAAAAAATATTATTCAGTTTCGCCAAAACTTTTTTTCAAGCTGTACAATTCATTCTTTAATTTTGCCGTGATTTGTGAATAATTCATATCGTAAATCAAATTTTTCATTTCATTTGGATCATTTTCTAAATCATATAACTCCCAAGAATCGATATCATTATAAAAATGTATTAACTTATATCGGTCTGTACGAATTCCATAATGTCTCTTAACAAAATGCCAACCGTGCGGATATTCATAATAGTGGTAATACATAGATTTCCGCCAATCTAAAGGCTGTACACCTTCAGTAATTAAACGAAGTGATTCCCCCTGCATACCATTGGATGCAGTAATGCCAGCATAGTCCAGAAAAGTAGGCGCAAAATCAAGATTTAATACGATATTATCAGAAACCTGGCCCGCCTTTATTTCTTTTGGGTATCGCATCAAAAGTGGCATGCTTAGCGATTCCTCATACATAAATCGCTTATCAAACCAACCGTGTTCGCCAAGATAAAATCCTTGGTCTGATGTATAGATGACAATTGTATTTTCAGTTAAACCTTCCTTGTCCAAATATTCTAATACCCGACCGATATTCTCATCCACGGATAAAATTACGCCCAAGTAATCTTCCATGTACCTCTGGAACTTCCATTCCAATAATGCTTTACCAGAAAGATTCGCATTTTGGAAATCTGCACTGATTGAATCATAATATGTTTCCCAAATCTTTCGCTGTTCATCATTCATCCATTCACGGTATGAATCTCTTATCATGCCTGATACTTGGCCACTACCCCCGCTACCTGTTTCCTGTTCAATATCGCCAGGCCTCAATTTCATATCCCATGTTAGAAACATGTTATCAATCCGCATGTCAGACTCTTTGGCAGCCAGAGATCGCGTTGAATAATCATCATAAAATGTTTCTGGAAGTGGAAATTTTTTCCCTTTGAAAGCACCCAAATATTTAAGATTTGGCATCCAATTGCGATGAGGTGCTTTATGATGGAGCAGCATGGCAAAAGGTTTGTCCTTATCCCTGCTTTCCAGTGTTTCTAAAGCCAAATCAGTGATGATATCAGTTACATATCCTTCAACATTCCTTTCCCCTGCGCTATCAACAATTAATGGGTTGTAATATTCACCCTGACCTTTAAGAATTTTCCAATCGTTAAAGCCTGTTGGTTCACTTTTTAAATGCCATTTACCAATCATAGCTGTTTCATAACCTGCTGACTGTAAAATTTTTGGGAAAGTTTCCTGACTGCCATCAAAAACTTGATCATTGTCTCTTACACCATTCATGTGGCTGTATTTACCAGTGAGCAAAACAGCCCGGCTTGGAGCACAAATAGAATTCGTTACAAAACTATTATTAAAAATGATTCCTTCTTTAGCAATTCTGTCAATATTCGGTGTATGTATTAATTCACTACCGTACGCACTAATCGCACTTTCAGCATGATCATCACTCATAATAAAAAGAATATTCGGCCGCTCAGTAAAAGATATTTCACTCTTCCTAATCGAAGTAAAATAAACCACTATTAGTAACGTGATAGAAATAATTGAAAATAATGATATAATCTTAGGGCGCATAAAATATCTCGACATTTGAAACAATTTTCATAATGCTTTTGATGGAAATGGTACTTTTTGAACCGTATTTTTATATGATGGCATTTGGGCATCTACACTAATCAAATAATTGGTAAGATCATTGGCAAGTTCTACCAGTTTATTAGGATTATTTTTAGATAGGTTTTTGGTTTCCCCTATATCTGATTCAAGATTGAATAATTCGAATCGTTGGTCTAGATGATAGTAGATTAATTTCCAATCGCCCTTCCGAATTGCACTGGTTGCACCAATACCCGGCCCAGATGGTCCCCATTCATTGGGATAATGCCAGACCAAGATCCGGCTATTCAACGTCGCCCCAGTCTTTTTCAAAATTGGCATGAAATTTTGTCCATCTATGTGTTGTACTGTTTCATAGTTTGTGATCCCTGCTATGGATAAAATAGTTGGGTAGAAATCTTCAATAATCAAATAATCATGGCTGGTAGACCCAGGCGCTACCACACCTGGCCATTTCACGATCATCGGCTCACGGATACCTCCTTCCCTAACAGACCCTTTTCCACTCGACAGTGGTTTGTTATGGGTATGGGGGTCACCTCCTCGCGCTACAGCACTTAATCCGCCATTATCTGACATAAAAAGAATCGCCGTTTTGTCTTCTAGATTATGCTTTTCCAGATAATCCAATAAATTACCTAAACTATTATCCATCCCTTCAATCATAGAAGCATATTGGGCTTCAATAGTGTCGAGACCTACGTCTAAATATTTTTGAAAAAAACGGTCATCAGCCATTAGCGGCGTATGTACTGTATAATGAGACATATAAAGGAAAAATGGCTTATCTAGTTTCAGCACACTATCAAGGATAGTAATGGATTTTTGGGTAAGAGCTTCAGTTAAGTTAATTTTTTTCCCATGAAATTCGGTTAGCCCTGGGACACTCCAAATATTTTTTGGACTTCCGTCCCCGTTATTCCCAAAATTATCCAAGCCATAATAACTCCCGGGAGCACCGGCGGCATGACCAGCGATATTGACATCAAACCCAATAT
>CAYXUK010000062.1:0-10296 GCA_964468295.1 uncultured bacterium
TTGTGAACTTTCTGGCAGACCCTACGTTGAATTTCCCTTTTATCTGTTTGCTTGTCTCCGGGGGACATACCCAATTATGGTACGTTAAAGGTTTAAATCATTATATGTTAATGGGCGAAACTAGAGATGATGCAGTAGGGGAAGCATTTGATAAAGGTGCTCGAATTTTAGGATTAGGATATCCCGGCGGACCAGAAATTGAAAAATTGGCTGAAAATGGAAATACTAATGCGATCAGATTTCCCCGTGCCTTCATGGGGAAAAATAACATGGAATTTAGTTTTAGCGGATTAAAGACAGCTCTATTATACTATATGAATAATCAAAAGAATTCAAATTTAAATGATGTTGCTGCCAGCTATCAAAATGCCATTATTGAAGTTTTAACTACTAAATTATTATGGGCTATGGATAAGACAAATTGTGACCAATGTGTCATTGCTGGTGGTGTGGCTGCTAATAAATCATTACGAAAAAGTATTAAAACAAACTTGTATTCTAAAAAGGTAATTTTCCCCGACATGGCTCATTGTACTGATAATGCAGCCATGATTGCCTTTTTGGGTGAATTATATCTTTCAAAAAAAAATACAAGTCCTATTGATTTCCCAATTCTTCCCAATTTAAAACTTACTTAAGCCATGGATTTTGAATTCTTATATGAAGCTGATTTAGTCTTATGGATATTTCTCTTTATAGGGACGGGATTATTTCTTTATTTGTATAAGATTCTATTTAATGAAAAGTGGTATCAATTATTAATTAGCTATCGTATCATTATTTTTTTCATTCTAGGTATCATGTTATTGAATCCAGTAATAAACTTTTCAGGTAATAAAGAGAAAAAATTGGATTGGGCTATATTTATTGATAATTCTGCAAGTATAAAATATCATCAAATGCCTTCTATCAATACGGTTCAATTGGGGATAGAGTCATTAGTTAATAAACTTGAAGAAAAAAATATTTCTTATCATTTATATCAATTTTCTGATGATATCCAAAAAGTGAATTCTCCTAAACTTATTGGCGATGGAGTTACAACCAATATAGGGATAATTCCAGAGACAATAAAGCAGGTCCAAAATCAGTTAGCTGGTGCGGTGATCATTTCCGATGGTTTAATCACCGAAGGCAAAAATCCGATAAAGGATTTCCAACAATTTAATTTTCCTATTCATACAATCGGTATTGGGGAAGGAAGTGAATTGGTAGATGTAACAATCGAATCTATAAATGTTCCCACGGTAGTATTAAAAAGTGAATGGGTGGATGTTAATATTACAATCCAATCTATGGGAAATATTGGAGACCGATTTAGTGTTTCCTTATATAACAATAGTGAATTACAAGGATCAAAACATATCCGACTTATGGGAATGGAATCAAAAAAAGAAGTCAATTTTCGATTTCGTCCAAAAGAGATTGGTAAACAACAATACGAAGTTCGAATTTCATCCGTGGAAGATGAAATTAATATTCAAAATAATCGCCAAGAGTTCAACTTGCTTGTATTAAAGGATCAGTATAAAGTTGCACTCCTAACAGGAAGTCCCAATAAAAATACGTCTGTGTTGAAACAACAATTAAAAAATAATTCTCGGATTGAATTAGATCATTTTATTCGAATAACAGAAACACGATTTCGGCCGGCAATCAAATCATTTTGGGAATCTCCATACGAATTGATTATTTTTGATAATTACCCGATTAAGCCATTGTCATCTGATTTTGTCCGTATATTAGGAAAAAAATTATTGTCAAACCAATCAGCGTTATATTTAATACTGGGCCCAAATCAGTCTATCGTTTCTTTTAATGGAATTGCATCTATTTTAGGTGTGGTAACTGAAGACAGTACTATTGAATCAAATCGGTTTTATTGGGAATTTCTTGATGAACAAATAGATGTAGGTGGCAACTTTCCACCACTTAAACAAAGTATTCTAATTAGCGGGAAAGAGGCTTCATCAGATACGCTAGCGGTAACTGAACAAGGTTGGCCTTTATGGCTTCGGAATCAAAATGAAAATATACGTACTATGATTTGGGCTTCCCCGGAATTAAATACACTCTATTTTCATGATCAAAAATTATCGCAAGAAGGATCATTCTCCGCAATTTGGAATCAGTCCATATCCTGGCTGTTAAAAAGCGGTGGAGAACATGAAAACTTTTTTAGAGTGAATAAAAATCGATATCAACAAGGAGAGATGGTTCAGATTACGGGTACACAGCCGTTTGAAAAAGCTCAAAATGAAACAGAAAATATAATCATTAACGTAATGCATGGATCTACTGATATAATTACACGAGATATATCATATAATATCGAAGAACAGCAATGGCTTGGAGAATTCCGTGCCCCTGGTCCGGGAGAATACAGCTATTCAATTCAATTGGGATCTAATCAGGATCCCATCCAAACTGGAACTTTACAGATTTTAGAAAGCCAAATTGAGCTTAATCAAGTATATTTAAATAAAAAACTGCTAGCAACAATATCAAATAGTACCAATGGTCAATTTTTTGTTTGGGATTCTCGCGATAGTCTCTTTAGTGAAATAAATCCAAAAGTACGCCGTGAATTCAAAGCAGAAATCATTAAATTCAATGAAAGTAGAGTTTTGTTAATTATTATGATTCTCTTGTTATGTATTGAGTGGTTTATTCGTCGCAATAGAGGGTTATCTTGAATATCCTGAAAATAAAATTGAGAAAGGTCTATAGATGAGGCGAATTACAATTATCGGAACAGGTTATGTTGGTTTGGTTAGTGGTGTTGGTATATCTGAATTTGGCCATCATGTTATATGTGCTGACATAGATAAGGATAAAATCAAAAAATTGAATTCGGTTCAAATGCCGATTTATGAACGCGGTTTAAAATCGCTTGTGGAACAAAATCTTGCCAAGGGGCGTCTTCATTTTTCATGGGACGTTCATAAAGCCATCCAAGATTCTGAAATTATTTTTATTGCTGTGGGCACGCCTCAAGGAAATAATGGTGACCCGGATTTGAGTGCTGTTGAAAGTGTAGCAAAGACCATTGGTGAAAATCTAAACGGCTATAAGATTATTTGTACAAAAAGTACGGTTCCCGTTGGCACGGGGAAATGGATCGAGGATATTATCCGTACCATTCAGCCAAATGCCGATTTTGATTATGTATCGAACCCAGAGTTTTTAAGGGAAGGCGCTGCAATAAAAGACTTTATGCATCCTGACCGTGTTGTAATCGGCACTAGAACGTCAAAAGCGCTTGACGTAATGCGTGAAGTATATCGTGCATTATATATTAATGAAACACCAATTTTATCGACTTCTGTTGAAACAGCAGAAATGGTTAAATATGCCTCCAATGCATTTCTAGGATTAAAGATAAGTTATATTAATGAAATAGCAAATTTGTGTGAAGAAGTTGGCTCAGATGTTCATGAAGTTGCACGGGCAATGGGGTTGGATGGGCGCATTAGTCCGAAATTTTTACATCCTGGCCCGGGGTTTGGCGGTTCCTGTTTTCCAAAAGATATGCATGCATTGGCTGCCACAGGACGCAAAAACAATAGTGTATTATTTACAATTGAAGCAGCGATAAAAACCAACGTTTCCCAAAAGAGTAGAATGGTAGGAAAATTAAAGCGGCTCATAAATGATCTGAATGGAAAAACTGTATCGGTCCTTGGCTTAGCATTTAAGCCCCAAACAGATGATGTGCGAGAGGCTGCTTCAAAAGTGGTTGTTTCCGAACTAGTTGACTCTGGCGTAATTGTGAATGCCTACGATCCTATTGCTATGGAAAATTTCAAAGGCCATTTTCCTGACATTAATTATTTTGGCTCTTGGCAAGAGGCGGTGAAAGATGCAGATGCTTGTATTATCCTTACTGAATGGAATGAGTTTCGCGGAATTGATTTAGATGAATTAAAAACCTTAATGAAAACGCCCATAATTATTGACGCGAAAAACATTTTGAGTATAAAAGAATTGGAGTCGTTGGATTTTACTTATGATAATGTAGGCCGGGGAAAATCTGAATGAAAGTAATTCAAACAACGATTCTTGGAGTGGTAATAATTGAACCTACAGTTCATTCGGATAAACGAGGATATTTTATTGAGTCATTTAAAACGTCTGACTTTCAAGAGTATGGACTCCCAAGCCATTTTGTTCAGGACAATCAAGCAAAATCCACTAAGGGTGTATTGCGGGGATTGCATTACCAATTGGATTATCCTCAGGGAAAACTAGTTTGGGTAAGTGATGGAAAAGTAATGGATGTTGCAGTAGATATCCGTAAAGAATCACCTACTTTTGGTCAATATGTATCCATCACGTTGGATAACAAAACTCACAACCGTCTATATATACCGCCTGGATTTGCTCATGGGTATCATGTCTTATCCGAAACAGCCGTTTTTCAATATAAATGTACGGATTATTACCACCCGCAAGATGAATATGGTCTCAATTGGAATGATCCTGGAATTGGAATTAAATGGAAGAACGGGGATAAATTGGTATCTGATAAAGATAATGCATTACCTAATTTGGAAGATATGGATCCAGAGTCATTACCACCATATTCAGGATAATTAGATGTTATCAATTGATATTATTCGCAATAACACAAAAGAAGTGGAGCAAGGGTTAGCCCGGAAGGGTGAAAAATTATTAATTAATGAAATTATTAAGCTAGATGAATCATACAGATCTGATTTAGCGCAGGCGAATGAAATGCGTGCCAAGCGTAATGTTGCTTCTGATAAAATTGCTCAGGAAAAAAAATTAGGGAAAAACTCAGATAAAGCAATAAATGCAATGCGTAAACTATCCCAACAGATTAAAGTGCTGGAAGAAAAAACTCAATCATCCAAGAATGAGTTGGATCAATTACTATTAGCCTTACCAAATATACCTCATGAATCCGTACCTGAAGGCAAGGGTGAGAAAAATAATCAATTGGTTCGGGAATGGGGAGAAACACCGGATCGAGATTTTAATATTACGGCACATCTTGAATTAGGCAAAGCTTTGAGCTTATTTGATTTTGAACGTGGCGCAAAAATATCTGGTTCTGGTTTTCCTCTTTATACTGGTAAAGGTGCCAAATTAGAACGTGCGCTCATTAATTTTATGCTTGATTTCCAAACGGAACAAAACGGTTACAAGGAAATCTTTCCACCTTTTGTTGTAAAGCCAGAATCAGCGGTTACAACGGGGCAATTGCCAAAATTAGCTGATGATATGTATGTTTCCGAAAAAGATGATCTCTGGTTGATACCAACAGCGGAAGTCCCTTTGACAAATATTCATCAAAATGAGATACTTTCTGAAGATCATTTACCAATCAATTATACGGCTTATTCTGCATGTTTTCGGAGGGAAGCTGGTTCCTATGGAAAAGATACTCGCGGTTTTTTAAGGGTGCACCAATTTAATAAAGTTGAATTAGTCAAATTTGTTAAACCTGAAAATTCCTATAAAGAATTGGAAAAACTAGTAGGGCAGGCTGAATCTATTCTCCAGTCACTAGGTTTAAAATACCGTGTGATCGAATTGTGCACTGGGGATTTGAGTTTCGCAGCTGCCAAATGTTATGACCTAGAACTGTGGGCTCCAGGTGAAGAAAAATGGCTCGAGGTATCCTCCTGCAGTAATTTTGAGGATTTTCAAGCTCGTCGTGGCAATATTCGGTATCGTAAAAATTCAGATAAAAAAGTCGAATATGTTCACACCTTAAATGGTAGCGGAGTAGCTACGCCTAGGCTACTGGTTGCTTTATTAGAAACATATCAAAATAAAGATGGGACTATCGCCATCCCAGAACCACTTCAACCATATTTTGGTAGTGAGATACTCGATTAGTTTCCGTTCTCTTTGGTATTTAATCAATCTTGTTGTTTGGACGCTCCTTTTTGCAAGCCTCGGTATAATTGGTTCCCTATTTGAGTGGCGGGGAAAATTTTTAAGTTGGGTTGCTCGAACATGGTCTAAAGTATTGTTATCTATTGCAGGTATTAAATATAATACTATTGGTTTGGAAAGATTGGATATTAATAACGACTATTTCTTTGCAGCCAATCACGAATCAGCATTGGATATACCTTTGGTCTTTGCTGGATTACCATTCCATTTAGTGGCTATTTCTAAAATTGAGTTGAAATGGATTCCAATATTTGGATGGGCCATGGTTGCTGGAGGACATTTTTTTGTTGATCGAAGAAACCATGCCCGAGCACTAAAGTCACTTGAAAAAGCAAAATTGTCTATGGCGAAAAATCCACGTTCAGTTATCATATACCCTGAAGGAACCCGTTCCCTAGATGGGAAAGTAAAGCCATTTAAAAAAGGAGGCCTTGTTATGGCAATGCAAATGGGTGTTCCTGTGGTACCAATTGCACTCTGCGGAACAGGAAATGTGTTGAAAAAGAAAGGACTTACCTTAAATCGGCAAACGATAGAATTACGAATCGGAAATCCAATTGAAACCCAAAACTTAGACTCTGGAAATCGTAATCAATTTGTTGAGGATGTAAGGCAAGAAGTAATTGCACTAAAAGCTAAGTGGGAGAATGCTACTTAAATGGAATATTTTTGTAATTAATTACTAATTATATGCCATACATAAAAAAATAAATATGCCTATTTGGACTAATATAGAAGCCAAACTTGAAATTAGTAAATTAAAATCATCAGGTCAAAAAGTGGTGTTCACTAATGGATGTTTCGATATTTTACATAAAGGTCATACGACCTATTTACAATCAGCCAGCAAACTGGGCGATACACTAATTATTGGTTTAAATTCTGATGAATCTGTAAATAGTCTGAAAGGTCCAGGACGACCGATTAACAATGAAACTGATCGTGCTGAAGTATTATTGTCCCTGGGCTTTATCGATGCAGTGGTAATATTTAATGAAGAAACACCTCGGGAATTAATCAGTGAACTTTTACCGGACGTATTGGTAAAGGGTGGTGATTATAATAAAAATGAAATTGCCGGATCTTCAGATGTTGAAGCCAATGGTGGTGAAGTGAAGATACTTCCATTTTTAAAAGGATATAGTACCACAAATATACTCAAAAAACGTTCTGGAAAAGGCTTGACTGAGGAAGATTCAGTCGTCTAACTTCGCCACCAACTTTTACTCTAAATATAAATGAAACAGACATTTACAAGAATTTTAATGCTAACGGTTTTGAGCATGAGTGTTGCGAATTCTCAGAATCAAAAAGAGACTCAAATGCAATCAGGGAATTATGAAAATGGCAATGGATTCGAAAATAATCAAAACCGTTTGCCGCAACTTTTGCGTGATATAAAAATATTACTTTCAGATGCACTAATTGCAGACGTAATGGATGATACATTAGAAGCTGTTTATACACTGAATCGTATATTTGATTTATTAACTGAAGCAGATCAATATGGTGATAAGAATGATGAGGATCAGGAAGAATTTGATCGTTTTGAAGAATCTCTAATTGAATTATACACTCATCGATTCACGGTCTTGGATAAAGCCGATGCCGCCATTACTGCTGAACAGCTCCGTATGGATATGACATTCTATACTGAACCGCTTGAAGTAGAAATGGGTGCCTCCCAATTTACGGTTGTAGATGACCGAGATGGACATATCCCATTGGTTCGGAATAAAAAAGTGGATCAATTTATCCAATATTTTCAAACTAAAGGACGTAAGCAATTTGAGATTTGGTTGGACCGATTGGATAAATACGGTCCTATGATTAGCCAAATTCTTAGCGAATGCAATTTGCCCCCGGAACTGCTTTATTTAGCGATGATCGAATCTGGTTTAAATCCGAAAGCCTATTCCAAAGCAGCAGCTAATGGTATGTGGCAGTTTATTTACTCTACAGGAAAGCTATATGGGCTAGAAAGAAACTGGTATGTGGATGAGCGCCGTGACGTGGAAAAATCAACACGTGCCGCTTGTGCTTATCTCACAGATTTATATAATGAATTTGATAATTGGTATTTGGCTATGGCAGCTTATAATGCTGGGGAAGGTAGAATTCGTCGTGCTACGCGATTACATCAAACATCTGATTTTTGGCAGCTTCATTCTTTGCCGCGAGAAACACGAAACTATATTCCTTACTATTTAGCCGCAACTATAATTGCGGTAAAACCTGGAGATTTTGGTTTTTTTATCAAGGAGAAAAAACAAAGTCAACTAGATTTCGATATTGTTACCATTGAAAAAAGTGCTGATTTAACTGTCCTGGCCCGATCAGCTGAAACCTCATTCAAAACACTACAATCTTTAAACCCTGAATTAAGGCAATCCGCAACACCCACCAAAACCTACGCCTTGAAAATTCCAAATGGTAAAAAAGATATATTCATGAAAAATTATAATGCACTTCCGGAAAATGAGAGATTTGCTCCCCAATTCGTTACTCATAAAGTAAGGAATGGTGAAAGTTTGTGGACCATCGCAAAAAAATACCGTATTTCAGTACACGATCTGGCGGCGGTGAATAAAATTAGGAATCGTAGTATGATTCGGATTAATCAGAAGCTTACAATTCCTGTTCCAGGGATGAATTTAGCTTCTATCCCAACATCAGAAATGCCAGGTTTTTATAAATTATCTTATAAGGTTAAGAAAGGTGATACACTAGGACATATCGCAGAAGATTACGGTACCCGTGCGTCTAATATCCGTAAGTGGAATGGTCTTAAATACGGTCAGCATATTTTTCCTGGACAGAAATTGACATTATGGATCAAACAGGGATAAAAAGACCCAAAACTAATTCTAAGTGGCTATGGTGGGGCTTGGGAAGTTTTTTTGCTTTAGTCTTGGCTTTCCAATTAGGAGTATGGTCGACAGGTCTTTCATTAGAAGGACCAGGTAAAAAAGTTGGCATTGTTAATGTTGTTGGCCCCATCCTTAGTTCCGAATCAATAGTAAAGCAATTAGAAAAATTTCGTGAACGAGGCGATGTTTCTGCAATCGTAGTTCGAATTGACTCTCCAGGTGGATTAGTAGCACCAACCCAGGAAATTTATGAAAAGATTAAAGCGGTAAGGATGGAAAAACCTGTGGTATCTAGTTTGGGTACTGTTGCCGCTTCTGGAGGATATTATATTGCCTTGGGTGGTGATACACTGATGGCCAATCCAGGTACCATTATTGGGAGTATAGGAGTGGTGATGGAATTTCCGGTGATGACCGAGCTATTAGAGAAAGTTGGCATCGATTTTGAGACAGTAAAAAGCGGTGAATTAAAAGATGTGGGATCCTATTCGCGGAAGGTAACAGAAGCTGACAGGAGCCATTTGAATGAAATGGTTGCCGATATGTACGATCAATTTGTTTCAGCTGTTTCCGTTGGTCGTAACATGACAATAGATGATGTTTTGCCTCTGGCAGATGGACGCGTATTTACAGGATTAAAATCAAAAGAATTCGGCCTGATTGATACTATAGGTACTTACGAAGATGCCATCTTTCTGGCAGGTTCAATGGGCGATATTTCAGGGAGACCAAAGACTGTCCAAGCACAGAAGAAACGCCCCTCGTTGCTGGACTGGATTTCTGGAAATTTGGGGCAAACAGTCAGCAATTGGTTTGATGAATTACCAGCCTATCGCTGGCGAATGGAGTAAAAAACCATGACTAAACAAGATATCGTTGATACGGTTGCGGAAGCAACAGGATTAACCAAAGTAGAAACAGAAGCGGTGATGAATGGCGTCATGGCCACTATCATCGAATCTTTAGGACGCAATGAAAGAGTTGAACTAAGAGGTTTTGGTACTTTTGGTGTGAAGCATCGGATGCCAAAAAAAGCCCGAAATCCCGGAACAGGTGAAGCAATTTATCTGCCTGAGAGACATGTGCCGACTTTTAAGCCGGCTAAACATATGCGTTTACATGTAAATGATAGTCTGACATAATAAATGAGGTGATATGCCCTGCGGCAAAAAACGTAAACGGCGTAAAATGAATACCCATAAGCGGAAAAAACGCTTACGCGCCAATCGTCATAAAAAGAAAAAAGTTTAAGACCCGTTTAAAATGAAACGGGCCAATATAATATGGCTTATAATTGTACCCCTCGCTCTAACAAGTTTTGTTGGGGCTTGGGGGTATGATGGACATCGTCGAATAAATTATATAGCATCTAAGCAGTTAAAAGGTCCATTTGGGCAATTTCTAAAAAATAACTCTGATCCTCTAAAATGGTATGCTGTTGCCCCTGACTATAATAAGGATATAGATAGTGAAGAATTTCACCGACATTTTATTGATG
>CAYXUK010000063.1:0-10295 GCA_964468295.1 uncultured bacterium
TGGAAGGATCATTTACCAGAGCACGGGCAATGGCTACACGCTGGCGCTGGCCTCCAGAAAGTTCGTTGGGTTTATGATGCATCCGATCATTTAGGCCCACGGCATCGAGTGCTTTTTTCGCTTTTTCTATCCGTTCACTTCTAGAGATATTGGCATAGATCAACGGCACTTCCACATTTCGAAGTGCAGTGGCCTTGGGTAAAAGATTAAAGGTTTGGAATACAAACCCAATTTTACGGTTTCGGATGGATGCCAACTGGTTATCATCCATTTCATGAACTAGTTCTCCTTCAAACTCATAGATTCCTTCTGATGGTGAATCTAAGCAACCGATCATATTCATCAGGGTAGATTTCCCCGAACCTGAAGGTCCCATAATGGAAATATATTCATTCTTTTTAATTATGAGGTCCACGCCATCCAGTGCACGAACGATCTCACCGCCTACGTCATAATGACGCTTGATGCTATTTAAGGAAATCAGATCAGCCATGATTACTGCTTTGAATCCGAAGATTCGGATTCATCTTTAGAGCCACCAATTTGAATTTTAAACCCTTTTTCCTTGTCTCCACCATCTTTACCGGTGGTGACTACCTTATTGTGGGACAGATCTTTACTGATTGCACGGTAAGACCCGATAACGATTTCATCCCCTTCATCCAATCCCGTTATTACCTCATAATGGGTTTCTGATGAAATGCCTACTTCTACCGGACGAATATGAACTACTTTCCCATTTTTAGGTACTTTGTTCTTCTTCCCTTTTTTTTCATCCATTTCAGATAATTTCCCATTCCGCAGTACGCCGCCGGGTTTATCAGCTAAGATAAAAACTAATTCTTCCATTTTCTTTGCTTTGGCTTTTTCCTCCCCATCTTCACCTCCGGAGCGCCTGCCTTTTCCAAATACTGATTTTTCTGAGCCTTCCGGACGGACTGTTAGGCTTTGGATGGGAATTGCCAAGACATTTTCTTTTTTGTCCGTAATAATATTGGCTGTGGCGCTCATACCGGGACGAATTTCTTCAGGTACATCAATAATCCTTATTTTTACCTGGAAATTAGTCACCTGCTCCGCTTGTCCCATGGCGCTGGTCTGGGCCATATGTGCGATCTCACTTACAACCCCATAAAATAGAGTATCCTGGAAAGCATCAATTTCGATTTCAGTCGTATCACCAAGAGCAACCGATACCACATCATTTTCATTTACATCAACAAGCACTTCCATACGTTTCAGATCTGCGATAATCATGAGAACTTCAGCTTGAAACATGCCGCCTACGGCCATTTCACCCACTTCTTTATTTACGGCCGTAACGATCCCATCCTGAGGTGCCATGATGCGAGCCTTATCCAGTTCATCCTCTCGAAATTCCAATAGGGAATTAGCCTGTTCCAATGAACTCTTAGCAATCTGATATGAGGCCTGAACCGCCTCCAATTCTTGGTCCGATGCTAAATTCTGATTATACATGTTTTCTACCCGCTTTTTAGAAGCTTCTTCTTGTTTTAAACGGGCTTCGGCTGAACGAACCGATGAAGCAGTGGAATTATAGTTGGCAAATAACTGCTTTCGATCCAGTGAAATCAAGTGTTGGCCTTTTTTGACATTGTCTCCTTCTTTGATTGTAATGGAGTCAATCCACGCTGATGAAGTTGCCGAGATCTTCACTTCTGTCTCTGGTTGAATTTTACCGCTGGCATTCACTTTATGAATCACGGTCTGCAGCCCAACTTTTTCTGTTTCAACCTCAACGGTATCTGTATTGTCCTTAGCCAAACTGGCTACGATCATTATGATCAGTAAGACACCGCCACCACCGAATATGAGCCACTTTTTCTTCTTCGTTAATTTTTGCTTAGCCACTATTTTCTCCTTCAATAATTTTTTTAATCTGAATCTAAGGTCCCCAACAATCCTTTTAAATTGGCCTGTGTAATATATGCGTCATATTTGGAACGAATCAGGGATGACCTTGCACGAACTACGGATACCTGAGCATCCAGTACCTCTAACATGGTTGTTGATCCTTGCGTATACCTCACCTGAGCCAGTTTTAAATCTTCTTCAGCAGAAACAAGTACCGTTTCATTAATTGGAATAATTTCCTGATAATTATTTAGTTGATCTAAGATTCCCTGAAGCTGAACCGCTAAATCCTGGAGCTGTGTTAAATATTCTGATTCCTGTTTATCCACACTGATCTTAGCTTGCTGGATGCGCGATTGAATACTGTTACCAGAAAAAATGGGAATGGATAAGGACAACCCTGTATTCATCCGTTTTTGATCATTATAGCTATTACTGATAGCATCCCCAATATTATCTGCGGTACCAGAATAACTGGCACTAGCTCTGATATTGGGCAAGCGGGAGCCTTTGGCAATTTTTTCACTGAGTTCAGCGCCTGTGATCTGATATTGTTTTGCATTTATACTGGGGTTGAATTTTTGAACGAGTTCAAACCCTGTTTCAAATTCAGGTACTATCTCCAAAGGAGATTCAACTTCTTCAACCGTGAAATTCTCATCTGAGTCAATCAGTCCCATTGAATTTTTCAACGTTAAATAAGCATTTTGGAGAGCTGCATCGTTATTTATTACATCAACTCGCGCTTGTCCAAAACGAACTTCCGCTTTTAATAAATCCGTTTTTTTAGCAGAGCCCAATTCATATCTAGTTTCAGCCAATGCCAATTGCTGTTGAGAACTCATGAGGTTAGATCTGGCCACATCCATTAGTTGCGATGCTTTGAGATAATTGAAATAAGCAGCATGTACATTTCGTATGATATTGGATTTTACCTGACGATTAAATTGCTCCGTAATCCGATAACTATTTCTTGCTTGCCGTATGGTATTCCACCATACACCCCCATCATATATATTCTGTGAAAGAGAAATACTGGATGAGGCACTTATTCGGCTACTGATTTTATCTAATGTCACTTCACCTGTTTCTGCATCGGAAAAACCGATTTGTTCGGGAAACCGAGTCTCATTCATATTTCCCGAAAATCGGAATGACGGCAAAATACCACTGTAAGATCCTTTCATTCCCTGCCGGGAATACGCCAAGTCCATGGCAGATGCTTTCAATGCTTCCTTGTTCTCAATAGCAATTGCAACCGCATCCTGCAAAGAATAGGATTGACAGATCCCCAAGGTAAGGGGGAAAAAAATCAAAATATGTTTAATAATAGTTACTTTCCTTTCTTAACCAAAAATACCAGCTGCTGCTGCACCCATACCTGCAAATACAACTATACCAAAGATCCATAGAGCAGTTACGGCAGATAGTGTAGATTTTGTTGATTTGTTATAAAGGATACTCATCCCCACAGCCACCAAATACACACGCCAGAATGCAAACACATCGATACCGGCTAAAAAACTGTTGAGGAATTCCCCTTGTTCGCCGACACCCAATACACCTAAACCCGTATATATCATGATATTATCAGAAATGTATTGTATTGGAGTTTTAATGATATATTCAACTACAGAAGGCATATAGGCAAAAGCTGTGAGAGTAAACATCTTACCGTATGTTCCTCCACCTCCTAAAAATAGATTCCCAACCAACATGGCAAATAACGTAAAAAAAACAATTCGAATCGGCCATGAAATTGCCATACTCAAGTATGTGAATATTGCCCTTCCACCCGTCTTTGAGTATACCTGATCATATTGACTAGAAAGAATTTCTTCCTTTGTCTCCTCTGGGATTTGTGCATTCCCTTCAATACTTTTTTGTATTTGTTCCCACTGGAGATCCGCAATTAATTCTTGTAGTACAAACCCAGAAACAACAGCCAAACTCATGAGCAAACCAATGGGAAATAATGCCTGTTTCCAATTAAAATCTTTTACGATGGTTTCAAATGTTTCACCGGGAGCGGTGATCGCATTGATCATGGTTCCTAACATAATTTTCTCCTGCCTTCTTTTCTCATTCTATCTCGTACTTTCGACGACTTGGACCGATAAAAGTTTCCTCGATTTTTATTTTTTATTACTTTTTTCATTTGGTACATATTCTAAGATGTCCCCTGGCTGGCAGTCCAATTCCTGGCATATTGCTTCCAAAGTTGAAAAACGAACCGCCCTGGCTTTTTCTGTCTTCAGAATGGATAAATTGGCTTGGGTGATTCCAACCTTTCCAGCCAGTTCACCCAAGGATATTTTCCGCCGGGCCATCATTACGTCTAAATTAATCCGGATTCGCATTAGACTGTAAATTCTTGTTCCTCTCTAATCTCTACACCTATACGAAACGCCTCAGCAATAACAAGAATAACCAATCCAGCAATAATAACATGAAAACTTATTGAGATGTCTGATCGTATTAATATTGTTTCAAAATGTAATCTTGGCTCCAGGTATAGCATTTTGGTAAGATCAGCCAACCCCCTAACCAATTCAATGCCAACCATCGAGAAAGCAATAATCCTTAGTCGCTTACCATTGATGGCGGTAAAAGGATTTTTTTTTCGAACTGATTGAACAATTTTCCATAATGAATAAACGACCCATAAAATCAGCCCCGAGAAAATAAGGTTTAATATGAAAAAAGGAACTAAAAGTGCATTAGGAACGGGTCTATTGATTTGAACAAGGCCTCTTCCCCGCACAATTTTTACAGGCACTACTTGATTCGAATTAAAAGTGGCGGTTCCTTGCTCGGAAACAGAGAATTCCATCGGTGTACTCAATCCTGAACTATAATCTGTCACTCCTAAAATCGGTCCTATCAACATTCTTCCCAAGAAAAATGTTGTCCCAAGGATAAATATATAAAAGATAATGCGTAACGTTATATCT
Source organism: uncultured bacterium (assembly GCA_964468295.1). Lineage (GTDB taxonomy): Bacteria > Fidelibacterota > Marinisomatia > Marinisomatales > TCS55 > TCS55. The sequence continues at coordinate 4,830 of CAYXUK010000063.1, forward strand.
GCCGTTGCAACGATTTTTTTATTTTCTATTTTAGCCATCAAGACCCTTTCGATTATCAGTATTGGGCCGCGAAACTAACATAGAATTAATCCTTTTTCAATAAAAATTTATTGTTTTTCGATATATTTTTTATTGTATAACCAGTTTACCCCCAGTTCGTTTAAACGGATATTGAAAATAATTTTGATTAAATGAATCAAATCCTAGTCCAATAGCTTGCTTTAATCCTTCAGGCACATCATTTCGATCTACAACAAGATATGGAATCACTTCATAGGTACCACTTGATAAATTTGAACTAGCGTAATCAAATTCAATTTCCAAATTTTTTCCTGGACTCATAATGTCTTCCCGCATGATAATTGCACCATCTAAATCAACTGTATGGAGAAGTTTATTTGAACTTTCTTCTTTTATAAAAAGTCCAGTATAAATAGAACCATCACGCGTAGAAATCTTTTTTAAATAAACAAATACCTCACTTGGATCAGATGCAATATCAACTTCTACTTTTATATTATTGTCAAAACCAGCGGTAATGATTTCTGGTGAAACAGTCGTATTCATACCTATTAATCGCGTCATAGAAATAGTTTTTCTAAGTTCACCTTCAGGAGTAATTGTATTGTCATCGGCTACAATTTGACCGGCAGCAAATTCTATCATCACTTTTGAAATCTGATAATTCCCCAAAAAGAAATGAATGGTGTATTCTCCATTTACAATTGCACCCATGGAAGGGTCGTTGGCCGCCGGAAGGATTAATTCAAATGAACCATTGATATCCGTTGTGGTTTTGATCCCTAATCCTTCTGCCCAGACAAATACACCACCATGGTAACCATCGGGATAGTATTCTACATTACCTAATTTTACATCACCGGTAATGGACCGATTAGAAATCTTATCATCGCCAAAGAATGGATTTTCCTCGCACCCCGCAAAGAGAATAAAAAACCCAAAAAAATAGGACCAAAAATTTTTCATTAAAATTCGGCGCTAAAGGTTATGTATTTACGTGTATCTCTCAATAAGAGTCCATCCAGTGTTGTATCGTTTTTTTTCAGATTTCTGCCAGAGTAGGAAAGTTGCCCCTTTACCGGACCCATATTAAGATCAAAGGTCATGCTTAAATCATAGTTTGAAAAACTCGGTAATTCAATCTCTTTGAATCCTTCTCTTGGCAAAAGAATCCATCCAATTTGTTCACTTTCTCTAAACCAACGATATCCAAAAGAAAGGAATTTCCATTCCCCTGAAACTTTTCCTGTCAACTTATATGTAGACTTGAATGGAAATACACTTAGATCAGACACATTATATTTTGAGAAACCGACTTCAGCCACCATGAGACCACTGTAGAATTTAAACTTCGCATTTCCTTCATAACCCACCATGTCAGCTATACCCACATTTTCATAGTACCCAACTGGCATCCCCAATAAATAGGTCACCCGCATCTTATCGGTATAGTCATTTCTGAAAAAGCTCCCCTGGAATTCAATCTGATCAATATCGGGGATCCCTTTCGGTTTATTGACTATACTGACCCCAATTTCCAAAGATTTCATTTTTTCCGGGAAAAGTGCAATCTGTCCTTCAGTTGGAAGATCTGTGAGACTGATTTGCTGTTGAAGGGTTGGAAACTTCACATTACTACCGGTAGTGACCCAGAATCCAATTGTTTGATTTGGATGGCGTCGTGATGCAATGGTTGAAAACTTAACAATAGTATGTTTCCAGTCGTTTTCCCCAAAATCCAAGAATGCTTTACCCTCATTTTCTGTTTGATGTTCACCTCGGTAAATCAACCGGGATTTACTATCTTGTACCTTGTCATGCCGTATACTCATATCCAGATCCGTGAGCCAACGACCTTCCTCATCTCCCTTGCTGTGTAGCTTAATTACACTGGCCAATCCGAATTGTTTTCGATTCAGATCAGCACCTTTCAACCCAATCTGGGTCACATCACTCATGGCACGATCATCCCAAAACCGCAAAAATGATTTCTCCATTTGCGCACTGAACATGAGTTCCAATTTGTCCAAATTGATATATTTTCTGGACTCAAATTTTTTAGAATTGTGATCCAAATTGCGAGAAATCATCCCAGCAAGATTATTTAATCCTTGGACCTCAGAAAAACTGTGATTACCATAGCCGAATTCAACTTCCCCCAAGGGCCCCAATAAACCAGTATATCGCAAACCGAAAAGGTTATTGCTTGAATTGATCGCGGTATTATCTCTGTTGTTATCGTAAGCTTGTTTATCATGAGCTAGGTTAAGATCAAAACCTCCAGATACCCAACCCCGATTGATCTGTTGATTCACATCTACTGAAGTATGATTCAAAGCCGAAACTAACCCTCCGGACTCTATGTCAAATTCATCAAACTGGCGCCGGTAGGTACCCCGCTTTTGATTAATTGAAGTGAAAAATTCGCCCACACGCACCTGTCCATTGGCGTTCCAAAAGCCGGATTTATAACTACCAAACTGTTGGGAGAATTTGAACCACTTATTCTTTGTATTTCTTGGGACGATATTCACTACGCCGGAAAAAGCATCAGGACCATACAAAACTGAATGACCCCCCTTTACGATTTCGATCTGTTCAATATTTTGCATATCAATTAAAGAAAGATCAAACACGTTATCAAAGGCGCGGTTGAGACGAATCCCATTATATAGAATTAATACATCATCGGCATTACCGGCACGGATAGATATGGTCTTTCGACCACTAAGGGATTCCTCCACTTGGATACTCTGGTCCGTTCCTAAGAGGTCTCCTGCATCTGTATAACCTCTTAATTCAAATTCCTCTGACTGGATGATCGAAACCGTTTGAGGAAGATCTTTCTCAATGGTAGGTTTCCGTTTATTCCCAGCTGTTTCAATGGTCTCAAATTGGATCACTCTGGGCATCATTCTCACATGGGGTGATTTTGATAGACTATCTACCCTGATAAATATTTCTTCATAACCAATATGCTGGAATTTGACCACCTGATCATTATTAAAATCAGTTATGTCCAATACATAATTTCCAAGTTCATCACTGGAAGCACCATATTCAGAGTTTTGAATGGTAATATTCACACCACTTAAAGACGCATCAGTAATACGGTCTTTAATCGAACCGGATATATCCTGCGCCATTAAAATTGAAGAATACAGTAAAATATAAATGAAATAATAATTTTTCATTATCCCCGCTTACTTTTAGCCATTATGCCATCTTTTATTTCCATAAAATACGATAATGCTGCTTCGTAATTATTATCAATTTTTTCATCTAATATTGCTTCTTCAATTGCATTCTTAATTTGACCAACGACGCGACCCTCAGAAATCCCGCATACACGCATGATTTCATCTCCACGAACCGGAGACTGGAAAGCTTGGAGAGAATCCCGTTCGGTCACATCCTGCATTTTGGCTTCTACTCGTTCGAAATTTCCCATATACTTCTTTATTCGCTGCGGGTTCTTAGTGGTGATATCGGCCCGACATAAAGTAAGCAAATCATCTAGGTCATCACCAGCGGCCACCATCACACGCCGTACAGCAGAATCTGTAATTTCATTTTTTGCTAGAGCTATGGGGCGTAGATGAAGTAAGGTCAATTTCTTAAGATAATCCCTCAAATCATTGGATAACTTCATTCGCTTGGCCACCTGATTCAGCATTTTTTCCCCTACAGCATCATGTCCGTGAAAGGTGTATCCTTTTTGAGAATCAATCTGTCTGGTTTTTGGTTTGGCAATATCGTGCACCAGGGCTGCAAATCTCAGCTCCATTTTATTGGACAAATTCGCAGCATTATCCACTACCTGCATGGTATGATAGAAAATATCCTTATGGTGCCATTCACCGGTTTGATCTATACCGTACATGGTATGGATTTCAGGAAAAATGTGTTTCATTAGTCCTACCTTTTGAAGGATAATCAAACCTATTGATGGTTTTGGTGCGGATAATATTTTGGTGAATTCACTCGTAATACGTTCCTGGGAGACAATTTGAATCCTTTCTGCTTGGCGCTGCATGGATTCATAACATTTTTCTTCGATTTGAAAATCAAGACTGGCCGCAAAATGGGCCGCTCGTATCATTCGCAATGGATCTTCTGAGAATGTTTCATCCGGATCCAGAGGAGTGATCAATTGCTTAGCCACCAGGTCTCGGACGCCATTATGGGGATCATGGAGTTCACCGAATTCTTTTGGTATTAAACTCATCGCCATCGCATTCACGGTAAAATCACGACGAACTAAATCCCCAGGTAAATCCGTATACACCACCTTTTTTGGTTTTCGTGAATCAGATTTATAGGTTTCTTCCCTGGCGGCAGCCACCTCAATTGGTATGGGTTGGCTGGGGATATGAGCGGTAGAAAATTTTGGGAATGGGACCACTTTTTTAATACCCATTTCTTTACCCAATAGTTTGGCAAACTTGATCCCGTCTCCTACAACCATAATATCAATTTCCTTTAGTTTTCGATCCAAAAATAGATCACGCACCACACCTCCTACTACATAGACTTCTTTTTTATTGGTTTCAGCTATTTCACCAATTTTCTTGAGAGTGTAACGCGGTTCAGGTTGTGTATCGAGTAAATGCTGGATATTTGCCATCACAGAAATTAACATAAATAATGTAGAGAGTTAATACAGTTAGACCTTTATAGATTGATACTCAACCGCACAAGTTTACCGTGCCTATCCCCGAGGTATCCTGTTCTTTTTTTGATGGGGGATATCCCTTACTTTCCAACCATGAGAATAATCCTCACTTTGGTCTTGTCCTTGGCTCTTTCTTATGCGCAATTCGGGAAAGTGGATGTTTCCGTGGATGATAGACTTCTGCATGATAGTGAACGTCAGGAAATTTCTTCTCTAAAAGATGAAGTAGCTCGCTTTTTTTCCGGAAGAATCTGGCACGGAGATTTTCAAGGACTCAAAATTCCTCTTTATATTTCTATTGCCTTCCAAGGTGTGGCCCAAAGAGGCGGACTGAAAACATTCCATGCCCAGGTTCTCATTTATGATGGGAAGGACATTCGTTATTTTGATAAAGCTGTCCAGTTTTATTACAGCACTGGAGGCGCCATCCATTTTGATCCGGTGATATTTGATCCACTGGGAAGTTTTTTGGCTTTTTACGCTTATGCTGTTTTGGCAGGATATATGGATACGTATAATTATTACGGTGGAAACCATGCATACGACCAGGCTCGAGAAATCGGCTTGAGAGGGATGGCTTCTGATTTTCCAAAGGGATGGGGATCTCGGGTGCAACTTCTGAAAGAGGTAACAGGAAATAAAGGCCTCCGGGAAGCACGCTTTGCTTATTATTTAGCGATGGATCTATTCGATCAGGGGAAACCAGATGAAGTACTGAAAGAGTTTAACTTAATGATGAAGGGTTTGGAAATTGTTTTTGCTCAATTTCC
>CAYXUK010000064.1:0-9823 GCA_964468295.1 uncultured bacterium
GAAATGAAATCTATGATGACAGATACTATCCTACCCTGGATTAAGTCTCGATCAAAATCTAAAATACATGTGATAGTTATGAGAACAACGGGTATCATGGAATCAGTCCTTTATGAAAAAATTCAAGAAATTATAGATGATTATCCTGTAGTTAGTGTTGCTTTCTTGCCGCGATTTACAGGTGTTGATATCCGATTGACATCTTCAGATAAGAATACTTTAAATCGATTAGTTGATCAAATTTCTCCAATTATTCAAAAATATCATTTTGGTGATGAAGAGGTAGAACTCGAAGATGTAGTAGGAAAATTATTGACTGAAAATAAAAAAACAATTGCTACTGCTGAATCATGTACAGGCGGTTTAATTGGGGATCGTCTGACCAATATTTCTGGAAGTTCGTTGTATTATAAGGGCGGTATTGTCGCCTACAGTAATTCGGTAAAGGTAAAAGCAATAGGTGTTAAAAGGGAAACATTGGATTCTGCTGGATCTGTTAGCGAGGAAACGGCACTTGAAATGGCAAGAGGTATACGGAATAAGTTGAATGCTGATATCGGTCTATCTACAACGGGAATCGCAGGACCTAAAGGTGGTACAAAAGAAAAACCAGTAGGTTTAGTCTATGTAGCCATAACCTATGATCGTGGTGAAAAAGTTTATCGCTTTACCTTTACACCGGACCGAAAAACAAATAAACTAATGACCAGTCAAGCCGCCCTGAATATTACACGGATTCACATATTGAATGGATTATAAACTGATTCGAACTTTTATCGCTGTACCAGTGTCTGAACGATTATTCAATCTTCAAGAAAAACTTAAGGCAACTATTTCAGAAAAAACGGGGAAAATACGATGGTTGCGTAAAGATCAACTTCATTTAACGTTAAAATTTCTTGGTGATACAACAGAAGATTCTATTAATGACGTTCGACGTATCATGCAGAACATTGCTGATGAATTCAAACCATTCAATGTTTCTATACAAAAAACTGGTTGTTTTCCAAAAATTGAAAGGCCGAGGGTAATGTGGGTTGGAGTAAGTGGTGAATTGGCCAAACTAGATCAATTAGTTGAAAGGATTCAAAAAAAATTAAATCCACTCGGATTTCCAAAAGATGAAAAAAAATACTATCCACACATCACTATAGCAAGAGCAAAATATCCACAAAAAAAAACACCTGATATTTCAACTTTTTTAGATACATCATTTGACCCTATCCCATTTCAAATAAAAAAAGTACAGTTTATAAGCAGTGAACTCTTCCCAAATGGGCCAGTATATACTATTTTAAGTACTCACTTTTTTGGAAATAATTCAGTTTAGGAGCTGACATGCCCCCCAAAGAAAATAAAAAAACAAAAGCTTTAGAACTTGCAATTTCCCAGGTTGATCGTCAATTTGGTAAAGGAGCGATCATGCGAATGGGTGCAGATCAACCTGTTATGCTAGATAATAGTATTTCTACAGGTTGCCTTTCTTTGGATGTTGCGCTTGGTGTAGGTGGAATACCTCGGGGTAGAGTCATTGAAATATTTGGACCAGAATCATCAGGAAAAACTACCCTTGCACTTCATATTGTTGCAGAAGCACAAAAGGCAGGAGGATATGCAGCATTCATTGATGCTGAGCATGCAATGGATGCGCAATATTCTAAAATGTTAGGTGTCAATTTAGAAGAATTATTGGTTGCTCAACCGGACACTGGTGAACAGGCGTTAGAAATCACTGAAACATTAGTACGCAGCAGTGCTTTGGATGTAATCGTTATAGACTCTGTTGCGGCCTTGGTACCTCGCGCTGAACTTGAAGGTGAAATGGGAGATAGCCATGTAGGTCTACAGGCTCGCCTCATGTCACAGGCATTAAGAAAGTTAACTGGGACTGTCAGTCGATCAAACACAGCAGTAGTATTTATTAATCAAATTCGTGAAAAAATCGGCGTTATGTATGGAAATCCTGAAACAACACCAGGTGGCCGTGCATTAAAATTTTATACTTCCGTAAGACTAGATATTAGGCGTATTACATCTATTAAAGATGGAACAGATATTACCGGTAATCGTACCCGTGTTAAAGTTGTGAAAAATAAAGTGGCACCTCCATTTAAACAAACTGAGTTTGATATTATGTACAATCAAGGTATTTCTTTTGAAGGTGATATTTTGGATTTAGCTGTAAAAGGTGATATCGTTCAAAAAATGGGCTCTTGGTTTTCTTATAATGATATGAAAATTGGACAAGGACGAGAAAATGCTAAACAGTTTCTTATGGATAATAATGATGTCCGGAAAGAAATCATAACCCACGTAAAATCTTTTATGGGATTGGAGGAATCAACGACAGAGGGGAATGGCAAATCGTAAAATTATAAAAATAAAACGGTCCACTAAATATTCGGATCGGATTATAATTATTTTAGATGACAAAAGCGTCTTCAGAATTCCTGAGGACGTTTTTGTTTTAAACATATTGCATGAAGGCGATGAAGTGACTAAAAAAGAAATCGAATCCTATGGAAAAAAAATGCGACTCCAGGAAGCCCGAGATAGCGCAAACCGGCTATTGGGATTTCGCATGCGGAGTATTTTTGAAATGAAAAGGAGGCTAAAGGAAAAAGATTTTGATCAAGAAGAAATAGATTATACCATTCAAAATTTAATTAATAAAAATTTTTTAAATGATGAAGAATTTGGTAGAGCATTTGTAAAAGAAAAAGTACAAAATAAAAAAATAGGTCCTAGAGCGTTAAAAAAGGAAATATTTCAACATAATTTACCAACTGAATTAATGGAATCGTTAATTCAAGAAGTGTATGATGAATATAATCCCAAAGCATTAATCGAATTGCATTTAGCAAAAAAAAGGATAAAAAAGAAAACACTAATAAATAAAAAAGATAAAAAACGCTTGACCGACTTTCTTATTAGAAAAGGATTTTATTGGGATTCAATTCGTGATGTTTATTATGATTGGGAGTTGATTTAATCAATGGAACCCATTCGCGTATAAGAGATAGTAAGATGAATTATAAACTAATCCAAAAATCCTTGGGTCGTAAACCCAACAATTTAGAAAAATTGTTTTTAGACAAATTTTTGAAATCATATCAAAATCAAAATTGTTTTAATTCAGAAGTAAAGCAAGCTGAGATTCAGACAATTCTTGAACCTAAATTGACATTAGTAGCCCAGGGAAAGTATGACCTTCGAAATATTGTTGCTGAAAATATTATTTTTTCTTCGAACGGAAAAAATATTGCTACTGTTTCATCGGATAAGGGATCATTTGTAATAGGCTCTTTTACCGCGAATCCAAGTAATCATTCAAATAAAGCAAAACATTTATTCATTTTATACGGTTCGAAAAAGAAAACAATGATCAAGCATTTATATCAACAGCAATGGTTTGAAAGTTCGATACCGGTTCATAAGGGCGGTTTAGGCTATTCTATTTACCAATTATTAAAAAGAAATAAATGTGGTCTTCAAATGCCTTTTTCAATAAAAGAAAATTTATCCATTCTTTCAAGAAAAGGAACGCACGGACTTTTGATATTAATAGAAAGCCGGGGCTTTGATTCATTACAGGTCTTATTAAAAAAGTATAATGCTAAAGCTATCAACTTAGGTAGTCTGACCTCCAGCGTAAATATTGAAATTAAAAGTGGGGGAAAATCTTTTGCACATATTCCTTTTTCAACATTGGATATGCTTGTTAATGATAAGCAAAATTATGAAGAAATTAAGTTGCAAAATATTATACTAGACTTTCCACATCCTAAGTTGAAGGAAAAAAAGAATTATAATAATGAATTGGTTAAGTTAATTGAAGACTACAGAGCAACGACCCAAAAAAATAATTTAATAAACAAAAAATCATTAAATGGAAATATTGGAATAATTAAAAAAGGTCGAGTCAAGTATGGTATCGCAATCGATGATAATGGATACCTTAATTATAATGACTATAAAATGAAAGCTATTGCTACAATTTCCAATATTGCGAGGCAACTTGTGTGTATTGGTATTTGTCCACAAGTTTGCTGTGGTTTTTTAAAAATATCAAAGGATAACAAAAGAGAAAAAAATTCATTTTTAAAGGGTATTCATGATGCAGGTAAATTTTTAAATCTCAACATTAAACATCTATCATTTGAAATAAGCGAAGATATTACTTATGGCAAATTCATGGCAGCGGGTATTTATACTCGAAATGAATTAATCCCAAACACTTTTGGTACAGAAGACTTGTTCATTTCGATTTTGGGTAGCCACCGAGGAGAATTGGGTGGGAGTCGTTATTTACATCTATTAAATCAAGAAAATAAAGGATATCGACCTGTGGTGGACCTATTGATGGAATCCCGCCTTCAAGAGGCTGTTTTGACCGGAATTAATGGAGAATTAATTCAATCAGCACGGCCTATTGGAAGAGGGGGTGTAGCACTGGCTATTGCTCAATCATTTGAAAAAAATTCAAATTTGGGTGCGCGAATTCATTTTTCAAGAAAATTAAAAACAGAAGAATTATTATTTGGGGAAACTCAGGGTCTGGCTTTGGTGACTATAAAAGAAAATGATTTAATGGAATTTGAAAGGGTTTGTATGACTATTGGAGTCCCGGCAACTACTATTGGGCGTGTTACAGGAGATGGTTTTTATACATTTAACAAATCAATTAAATTGTCCGTTAATAAACTAAATTAATCACGATGAATTTTTCTGTAAAAACAAAACAAAATCAATTAATAAACATTCGAAATATTTACTGTATTGGAAGAAATTATCATGCTCATGCAGCAGAATTAAATAGTAAAGTACCAAAACAGCCATTTTTCTTTCAAAAATCATTACCTTCTCTCAATACTTCCAATGAATTCATTATACCCAAAGATCGAGAAATTCACCATGAATTGGAGGTTGTTATTCTAATCGGAAAAAATGGCGAAGAAATACCTGTTTCAAGAACAAATGATTACATTCAAGGATACGGTCTTGGTCTTGATCTGACTGATAGGCAATATCAGAATGAACTCATACGGGATCAATTGCCTTGGTTATTATCTAAATCATTTGAAGGAGCAGCAATCGTTTCCTGTTTTCAAGATGAAAAAATCAGTGAGGATTTTTGGCTAAAAATAAATGGAAGTATTCATCAAAAAGGAAATATCGACCAGATGATTTATTCGATATCTGAACAAATCAGTTTTTTGTCTGGTATGCTACCGCTTTTGGAGGGAGATTTAATTTTTACAGGAACACCTAGCGGTGTGGGGCCAATTCAGAATGGAGATAAGTTAGAACTCGGATACGGTGAAAAAACGATTCACTTATTAACAGTTAAGTGAATCAATTATTGGTTTTATATGTTTTAACATGGGTTCATGAATATGACCATTGGAAGCAAGTATCTGCTTTTGAAAAATATCAAATCCTCTGCCATCCATTTGGGTAATTTTACCGCCCGCTTCCAACACAATCAAAATACCTGCTGCTGTATCCCAAGGATGAAGATCAAATTCCCAGAATCCATCTACAATTCCACATGCTACATGACACAAATCAACAGATGCTGCTCCTAGTCGGCGTACACCCTGTGTGACATCTGTAAACAATTTGAATAGATTCATATTGGCTTCCCATTTTTCATCATGATCATAACCAAAGCCTGTTACTAAAAGTGACTTTTGAAGGTTGTTTTCAGATGAAACATTTATGGGATTATTATTACAAAATGCACCCTCACTTTTAATAGCGGTGTATATGTTATTGGATGGTATTTCAATAACGCATCCAACCACCGGATTATTATTATAATGTACGCCAATAGAAACTGCGAAAGATGGGTAATTATGCACAAAATTTGTTGTTCCATCTAAAGGATCTATAACCCATTGATAATTTGCATTTGGGAGGTGAGATTTTGACTCTTCTGCAAGAATACCATGATCAGGAAATGTTTCATTAATAATTGTACAAATTAATTGTTCTGATTTCTTGTCCGTATAGGTAACAAGATCAGTTTTACCTTTATAATCAACCGATTTTTGTTTATCAGAATCTGATAAGATCAGTTCTGCAGCAGTTTTGGCTGCCTGAACGGCCACATCATGGATGTGGTGTATTTCCATATTATTAATTAGGTCTTATATGGAATATGCTCTTTAGCAAAATATTCTGAAGTAATTCCTTTAAGAATTCCAGTCAAAAATAAAACGCCAATCAAATTCGGAATAGTCATAAGGCTTAAAGCAATGTCACCAAAGTTCCAGACAAAAGTCAGCGGCAAAATGGCTCCCATGAAATTGAAAAACACATATACCCACCTATAGGGTTTGATAGCCTTTGGACCGGCTAGATATTCAATAGATCTATCGCCATAATAACTCCAGGCTACCATTGTTGTATATGCGAACAGTAAAACCGCACAATTAACAATAAAACTGCCTATTTCAGGTGCAAATGAGAATCCTTGTCGAAATGCTTCTCGGGTCAATTGGGCCCCGGTTAAATTTGTACTTTCGATAACACCTGTAGAGAGAATGGCCAGGCCCGTCATAGTACAAACGATCAATGTATCGATGAACGGTCCCATTAGAGCTACTGCACCTTCGCGAGCAGATTCCTTAGTTTTAGCAGCCGCGTGAGCAATAGGTGCAGACCCTTGCCCAGCTTCATTAGAGTACAGACCTCTACGTACACCCCACATAATAACTGCAAATAATCCGCCCCAACCTGCTTTCAATGAAAAAGCTTCAGTAAAAATCTTTTGAAAACTAGGAATTATACCATCATAGTGAGTTAAAATTATGACCATAGTACCTAGGACATAGAGAACTGCCATTGTAGGAACCAAACGACTGGCAACAGCGGCAATACGTTTTATACCACCTATAATTACAAGCCCAACTAGTGCAGCAATCACTACTCCTGATACATAAATGGATACATTGTACGTTAAGAACATTTGTGCGATGGTATTGGCTTGATTCATGTTACCAGTGCAAAAAGAACAGATCACAGCACATGTCGCAAAGAAAACGGCTAACGGTTTCCATTTAGGTCCAAGCCCTTTTTCAATATAATACATTGGCCCACCAGAGGCAGATCCATCTTCATGAATGACACGGTATCGATGAGATAAAGTGCACTCGGCATACTTTAAGGCCATTCCAAATACAGCGGTGACCCACATCCAAAAAAGAGCCCCTGGACCACCCAAACGCACCGCCAAAGCGACACCAGCTATATTACCGATTCCAATCGTAGCTGAAAGCGCGGCAGATAAAGCCTGGAAATGAGTAACGTCACCTTCATCATCAGGGTTATCATATTTTCCTGATACAACAGCAAAACTATGATTGAGCCTTTTGAGTTGAATAAAACCAAGCGCAATTGTAACAAATAATCCAGTACCGATAAGAATAAAGGTTAGCGGTAGGGATATCCAACCACTAAAAATTTCTGTCCAATTTTCTAATGTCGTCGTTAATTCATGCATATGTATCTCTTTCTAAAGTTGCCTACAATAGGAAAAATATTGACGCCAAGTTTACAAGAGTGTTTTAAGAGAATCAAATGGCTTTTAAGATTGTTTCGTATGAGCCTCAACGATCTAAATAAAAAAATACCGATTAGGTTATAACTATAATTGAATTGCCTGTTGTTTCAGTTGGCTATAAGAATAAATTTCAATAACCTTCAAATGATGTATCAAAACTAATTAGTCAATCTGATGTACTTTGTACACAATCAAATGTATTTAAAGATTAGGAGATAAATTGGAAATAATTGCTGGAGTAGACGAAGCTGGGCGGGGCCCATTAGCAGGACCTGTTGTGGCTGCTGCAGTTATTTTACCGAATAATCACAAAATAGATGGATTAGCAGATTCCAAAAAGCTTAGTCCAAAAAAGCGGAAAAGACTTTTTGATGAAATCAAATCTGTATCCCAAGTAGGTGTCGGAATTGTTTCTCACAAAACAATTGATGAGATTAATGTTTTGCAGGGAACTTATAAAGCTATGCGTAAAGCATTGGGTGGGCTTAGTAAAAAACCAGAAAAAGCACTTATTGATGGATTTTCTCTGCCAGATCAAGTAATTAAGAATGAAGGCATTATTGGTGGCGATAGTAAAGTCGAATCAATTAGTGCAGCTTCAATTGTGGCTAAAGTAACACGAGACCAAATTATGAAAAGCATGGATCCCATATTTCCGGAATATGGATTCGCGCAACATAAAGGCTATGGGACTAAGCAACATATGGAAGCCTTAAATAAATTTAAAGCAACCCCAATTCACAGAAAGTCATTTAATCCGGTTAAGGAAAATTTACCGAAAATAAGCTGGCTGAAATCTTCCCAACTTATTGGAAAACTGGGTGCTCAATTGGTTGCACTAAAGTATTTAAATGACGGTTATCAGATTGTTAAAATGAATCAAACTTGCAGTCATCATGGCGAAATAAATATTATTACAGAAAAAAATGACCAATTAATTTTTGTTGAAGTCAAAACAGCAACAAAAGATCAAAAACCTGGTCCAGACTTAAAGTTGGATCAATCAAAACTTCAAAAACTTAAATCAGCAATTCATTATTATTTATCGGAACTTGGAGAGGAAAAAGACGTACGGTTAGATATTTCCTCAGTAATAATTGGAAAAAATCCTATAATGAAAAACTATCAAGGTGTCATATTAGACTAATTATAGTTTCGCCATGAAAGAGCAATATCGGTAAATTTCCCCTCTATGAGTCCAAAAATATCTAAAATAATCCACGAAATAAGATCCCTTTTTATTCTGGTGATTATTGTGCTGACACTTAAAGTGACCATATTTGAATTATACATTGTTCCTACTGGGAGTATGGAAAATACAATCATGACTGGCGATTTTTTAACGGGCAATCGTTTTATCTATGGAATGCGTACCCCGGATTGGATTGGAATCCCTTTTACCGATATCGGGTTTAGTGTGCCTTCAATTCAATTTCCTCCTTTTCGTGAGCCAAAAAGGGGAGATGTAATCATATTTAAATTTCCTAGAGATACACGACAAAAATATGTGAAACGCTGCGTAGCTGAACCGGGTGATATTTTTGAAGTCAAAAACAAAGTAATTTATCTTAATGGAAATCCATATCCACTTCCTGAAAATGGAAAATTCCGGATGCCGTCAACTCTCTCTGAAACTTTTACTCAAAGCGATATCTTTCTTGGCAATCAAGGTAATAAAGATCAATTTAAAAAATTAACAATCCCTCGGAAAGGTGACCAAATTAAGGTGTCACCAGAAAATGCCAAATTGCTATTACATCTTATGCTATTGGATGGACATGAATTAAAATTAGTAAATAATGGTATAGAATTTCCATTTACGATGGTCAGTCCAGATGAATTATACCGTAGAAAAGGGAAAGAAGAGGTATATAAGCCTTATTATAATTGGGGAGGCAGTCTGCTTGTACCCTGGTTGGACAATATCCCGAAAGGGAGTTTATTAATTGATGGTCAACCGATTAGCAATCTTGATTATTACACAGTTGAACAAGATTATTACTGGGCTATGGGTGATAATCGAGATGATAGCTTGGATTCTCGATTTTGGGGCTTTGTTCCAAAATCGTATATTTTAGGAGAAGCACTATTTTCCTATTTTTCCCTGAATTTAGAAACCTGGTTGCCTCGGCTTGATCGAATCGGAACAATTCTTCATTAGCACTTGACTGACAGAAAACTGGAAGTGTATTTTGATCTGCTAAAAGGAGCATGGTAATTCAAATGAGACCCATTTTTTTCACATTATTATTTTTA
>CAYXUK010000065.1:0-9658 GCA_964468295.1 uncultured bacterium
ACCAGACAGGAAATTTTAAGCGTTTAGAGATAGGTCAAGATTATATATTAAGTGAGGATTTGGGTTTTATACGTTTAAGACAACAGGCCAATGATGAAGTATTGGGCTGCACCTTTGTTATTGCGGATCGTTCCACCGGTGATACCCTTATGACCATTGGGCAAGGTGTATCAGCTAATTCAAATCAGCTGATAATGAAAATGATCAAACCAAGGAACCTTACACCTAATCACCCGGTTTGGCCACTGATGTTTAAAAATGTATATTACCTAGGCACTACCAATATTAATCGAGAAGGGTTTGAACTTCGCATTGTGAATGATCGCCTACCTGTTCCAAGTCATTTAGATCCGTTAGGTACACCTTATATTACTTATTTTGGTTTGGACAGTCTCAATGAAAGTGGAGTGCGCACAGCAGACCAGAAAATCGATCTTACAAACCCCAATATTATCAGTCTGACTGAAGGCGAATTATTTTTCCCCAGCTTTCACCCTTTTGCAGCGGATACAATTCCTGATGGGAACCAGGCTACCGGCTTGAAAGGATCTTTAGGTGAAGGTAAAATGTATTTTAGTACACAGCGCACTCAAATTAATAATGACAGCCGATTTACCATTGAAGTAGATTATGCCAACCAGAGTTCAACCATCAACCTGGGATTTATGATTGTAGAAGGAAGTGAACAGGTATATAAAGGGGGTGTCCCTCTGAAACGTGGAATTGATTACCAGGTAGACTATTTCAGTGGAACAGTTATGCTTTCGGATGATGTGGATCCCAACGCGGATATCAGGGTGATTTTTGATAGGCATCAAATAACTACCTTTGATAAAAAGACCATTTTAGGAGTTAGGTCGCAAATGGACTTCGGCAAAAATTCATTTATTGGCGGCACGGCACTGTATTATAACCAGTCAGTGATGAATGAAAAAGTGGAAGTAGGGTATGAACCTATGCGCAATTTTATTTGGGGATTAAATGGACGCTATCAGCAAGATTTACCAGGAGTGACCCGTACTTTGGATCGTTTGCCGCTTATAGAGACAGAAAAGTTATCCACCTTTTCTTTTGAAGGTGAATTTGCCCAAATACTCCCGAATCCCAACCCTATAAATAACCGGGCTACTGGAGATCCAAATGGAGTCGCCTTTATTGATGATTTTGAAGGATCTAAACGAACCACTTCCATTCCTATTTTGAGACGGTTTTGGAAAGAAGCATCTGCACCAATAGACTATAAAACCGGAAAAATGTTTACTCAGCGCAATCGGGGGAGGATGAACTGGTTTAATCCTTTTGTGCAAGTCCGCACCAAGGATATCTGGCCCAACCAGTCTACTTCTATACAGGCCCAGAATGAAACCACTGATATCATGGTACTCCAGTTTGATCACCGTGAACACCAGGCGGGTGTTTCCAATGATTCAATATGGGGTGGTATTATTACCCCATTTTATTCCGGTGACTATGATCAAACCCAGACAAAATTCTTTGAAATCTGGGTCAAAGGCGGCCAGGGGGTGCTTACTATTGATCTTGGGCAGATCAGTGAAGACCGGGATGGGAATGGATTATTGAATACTGAAGATATACCTGTGGGTGGACTTATCGGTGATGGGATTTTAGAAGATGAAGAAGACGTGGGGTTGGATGGATGCTTGGATCAGTTTGAAGATGGATGGGATTCTTGTTTGGATTCTGAAGGGCCTTCCTACTCAGATTACTTATCTTCAGGCGAAAAAGTTTTAATTAATGCTTATAGTGATGTTGACCCCCAAGATCCCAATGGTGACAATTGGGATTATTCTGAAGGCAGTAATGACTATTCCCGAATCAATGGAACAGAAAAAAATGCGCTAGATGCAGGACGATATCCGGATACAGAAGATCTGGATCGTACCGGATTTTTAGATCGTACTAATGACTTTTTTACCAAATCCATTTCCATGCAGGATACGACTTATTTTGCCGGTGAAACTAAGCGAGATGGTGTACCGACCGGTTGGCAACTCTTCCGGGTGCCCTTAGCGGATTTTGATCAAAGCGATGAGAGCCAGCAGCGTGAGTGGAATAATATTAACCATTTACGACTCAGTTTAACCGGTATAGATGAATCTGTTATGCTTCAGATTGCCAAGCTGGAATTGGTGGGTAATGAATGGCAGGAATTGGGTGTTGCTACCGATAGCACTGGAAAATTCAGTAAAGAAAACGCTGATTCCATTTTTGCTGTATCTGTGATTAATACCGATGATAATGCTGACTACCGACCTCCCGATGGCGTCCAGGGTGAATTTGACCGGATTAACCAGATTCGATCCAAGGAACAATCACTCATATTAAAATTTAACGAACTTCCTGGTAGGGCCAGTGGAGCGGCTATGAAAACCCTTCTTTCTCTTTCCGGCGAACGGGCTCAAAGTTACCTTTCCTACGAAAGAATGAAAATGTACGTCTATGGCACCAGCCCGTGGATCAGTAATGAAAATACCAATGTGGAAATGTTCATGCGCTTTGGATTTGGAGATAATTATTATGAATTAATCCAACCGGTTTATGATGGTTGGGATGAAGGGAAAAATCGTAATTCTATTGATCTAGATCTGGAATGGCTATCTCGCCTTAAACTGCAGGATTCATCTTCAGTTAAAAAATACAGTGAAACAGATATTTTCTCTTATTCTACTGATTTTAAAGAATACCGTTTCACCGATGATTTGGGTGTGGAAACAGGAAAAGTTATTCGTATCAAAGGACAGCCAGCACTGAATCGTATCAAATATTTCGTTGTTGGTGTGAAAAACCTGGCTGAAACACCGATCAGTGGAGAGGTGTGGCTCGATGAACTCAGGTTGAGTAATGTGAACCGTGATAAAGGTGTATCTATGCGGGTTCAGAGCCGTTTCAATCTTGCAGATGTAATCAATACCTCATTTGCATATCAGCGTCAGGATGCAGACTTTCATATGCTTCAGCGCAGGCTGGGGTCCAATAAATCAAACGAAAGTTTTAATATGAATACGGGATTTAATTTGGACAAATTGCTGCCGTCTACTTGGGGAATAAAAATTCCCATATCCACGAGTTTTAGAAATTCGATGAGTCGACCCAAATATTTCCCAGGTCAGGATGTATTGGTGGATAAAGGAAATGTGCCAGACTCCATTCTGGCTAAAACGAATGCATTGGCGTTCACCATTTCTGGCTCTAAGTCATCCAAATCCGATAATAAAATCATAAAATATACTATTGACCGTTTGAATACCCGTTTCACTGCCAGTCGGCAATCCATGTCTAATGAGATTCAAAAAGAAGTATTAAATGAGAGTTACATGGGGCAGGTGAATTACGCTCTTCCCTTTGGTAGAAATAATTATGTAATGCCATTCAAATGGATGTCTTCCGTACCCTGGATTGGAAAAAAACTAGGGGAAACACATTTGTATTACACCCCCTCAAACGTTAATGCATCGTTAAACTTTAATGAGAAATTGACACAGAAAACACCGCGCCGTGGGAATAAGTCTCCTGATGATTATAATTTTGGATTGAATCAGATTTACGCTTTGGATTATAAAATAACGGAATCTGTTAATTCGAAATATAGCCGCACAATTAGAAGTAATTTAAATGACTATCGTGGGTATATCACCAATGCATTGAAAAACCGTGATCCGGGTGTGGTGACCGACATCACTGAAAATTTTACATCCTCGTTCAGTCCCATATTGACCGATTGGCTCAAACCAACTTTTAATTATTCTGCCAATTATCGCTGGAATAAAGCGCGCGACAGAAGTGTTGAAGGTGCCAATATTGGTAACCAGTTTCGCTTTTCCACTGGTATGAGCCTTTCCCCCGTTAGATTAATTGAATTGATTTATAAACCTAGTGGGGCAGGAGGGACTCCGCAGCGGAGTCGAGCACCGCAACCAACTCGATCAAGAACAGAAATCCCCAGGGGAGAGGAAAAGGAGCGAGAAGGCGACATGCGTCGACCCCAAGAAAGGACCGAGTCGGAGCCAAAACAGGAACAAACCCCTGAAATAGATGTCAAGAAACCGTCCAAGTTTGCAGAAAGCGAAGTGTTGAAAAAATTTCATGGCTGGATGAGAAAAGTAACTCCGATCAATATTTCTTATACGGAAAATGTGAATAAAACAGGAATGGGAATTTTGGGTGAAGTTCCGCTTGGATATCGTTTTGGTTGGATCCGGGAGCATGGTCTGGAGCATACCAAGCAGGTTGGGAGCAATACGGGAGACTGGGATCATAAACGGGATTTTTCTGTGCGATCTGGATTAAACCTTACACGGTCTTTATCTATGAACTTCAATTATGCTCAGAATGTATCCAGCAACCGCCGCGGCTCTGGGATGGAACAACGCTCCATGTCTCGAGATTATCTTTCATATGGGAAACATTTGGAAAGTGGCTTTCCCTTCGTTGGTTGGTCGGTTCGGCTGACAGGGCTCGAAAGAAATAAATTTATCAGCAAGTTTGTTCGTACCATGAGCATGGATCATGCTACCCATGGGAAAGAGACACGGGCATGGCAGTTTGATCAGTTCAGTGGTCCCTCAATACCCTTTTTCGGATTGGATGACTTTATTTTTAATTACTCAGATAAAGAACGTACCTCCCGTGTTAATATGAATTTCTCTCCCTTAATAGGTGCAACTATGTCTTTGAAAAAAGGAATAGCAATTAACATGCGTCACAACCGCACCATCTCCAGGGAAGAATCGGCCAATGGCGGACAGAAAATTTTCAATGACCAAACCTATTTGATAACAGCTAATTATACCCATCGTGGAGGATTTACGATACCACTGCCATTTTTTGATAATTATAAGGTTAATAATCAGGTTAACTTCACCTTTAATTTTGATATGAATAAAAATCGCACTCTGCAAAAAGCCCAGCAGGCGACAAAGTTTGCAGAAACAGCCTTTACTTCTAGCTGGAAAACAGGGATACGGTTAACCTATTCTTTTTCACAAACGGTTAGCGGAAGTATGATATGGGAATACAGAGAAAGCGATTCAAAACATACTGGGAAGAAAATCGATAGAGATTTTGGCTTTGATATAAATTTGGCAATCCGAGGATGATGCGAAAATTCACAAATCTATCCATATTTTTTTACGTAGCTATAGCAGGCTGCCAGAGCAAGGTGCCTTCCTTCAGCGGCGAGAAGGCTTTTACCCATTTAGTTAACCAATGTGATTTTGGGCCCCGTAACCCCGGTTCCGACGGTCATAAAAATGCATTAAAATATTTCATGGAAGTAATGGCGCCTTTAGCGGATACGGTATACACTCAGTCATTTACAGAAACAATGCCCAGGACAAACCAGAAAGTGGGGATGAATAATGTAATTGCCCGCTTCAATATAGGTGCCAAAAAGCAGATTATGATTTCAGCCCATTGGGACACGCGTCCATGGGGAGATCGGGGAAGCAGTGTGATGGAACGGCAAACTCCAATTCTTGGGGCCAATGATGGGGCCAGTGGTGTGGCTGTTATTTTGGAACTGGCCAGGATACTGAAAAGAAATCCACCCGCGTTAGGCGTAAATCTCGTTCTATTTGATGCGGAAGATTATGGTAATAGTGGGGATTCATGGTCTTATTGTAAAGGATCACAATATTTTGCTAAAAATCTACCCATTCCCATTCCAGACTACGCTATAAACTTGGATATGGTGGGGGATGCAAATTTAAATATTTATATTGAACGTTATTCCTATAAGCAAAACCCGCAACTGGTGATGGAGTTATGGGAAAAAGCGGAAGAATTGAATCTAACCGGGTTTAAAAAAATGGCTTACTATACCATTTTTGATGATCATGTTCCACTGTATGAAATTGCTGGTATTCCAGCTGTGGATATTATCGATTTTGATTACCCCGATGAAAAAACTAACTACCATCATACGCACAATGATGTGGTTGAAAATTGTTCTCCCCAGAGTTTATGGCAGGTGGGTACATTAATGGTCCATCATATTTACGATAGGTAATGAAAAAATTAGTACCTAGAAAATTATTATTAATTGCTGCTTTTATGGTAGTCTGGAGCTGCGAAAAGACCACACCGCCAGTGGACCCATACCCCATAACAGAAATTGATTTTGCTTTCTTGCAGGCATCAAATAAACTGTTCGTTTCTGTTAGAGCTACTGCCGGTTACCAAGGAGGATCACTTGATTCTGTAATGGTACTTTGGAAAGGAATAGATGCGTCTAATACAGCCGATACCCTACGCTTAATGGATGATGGTACCAGTGGAGATATGTTATCGGAGGATCAGTTATTTACCCGAAAATTCTCTAATGGAAGCGGGTTAAAAAATACGATTTCCTCTATAGCAAAGGATTCGATTTATTTTTCAATTTTGGCACTATATAGTGGTAAAAAACTGACACAGGAATCTATCTTTCTCCTTGGAAATATTCGTCCTAAACTGGGAACTGTGTTTGTTCCTGAAACGGTTGACCGTCCTACAGGAAACCCTGAGGATAATGTGGTCAACACAGTCGAGTTTAAAGTGACTGCCTCTGTTACTGATCCCAATGGGCAAGATGATATTAAACGTGTCTTCTTCCGTTCATACCATGTGGGTCTTGATTCTATGATGAATGGTGGTAATCCTATATTATTGTTTGATGATGGTGGGGAGAATGGATCTGGTGATTTGCAAAAAGGCGATGGTAGCTATACGACCACAGTTTCGCTTACTGAAGATGCCAAAACAGGAACATACCATTGGACATTTGAAGCCCAGGATCAATCCAATGCATACAGCGATACCATCAAGAAAATTCTGGTAGTGCAATGAAAAGAATTTTTCTTTTTTCTCTACTAATGAACCTGGTTTTTGCACAGGGTTTATTGCCTGGTGTATTCAAGATGTCTGCAGCCGCAGAATTTGATCCTTCTGCTTACAAAGGGCTTAAAAGCAATATGATCAGTGATATTATTCCCCAGGCCGACACACTTGTGTGGCTGGGTACTGGTGCGGGTTTAGCTGTGCTGCGAGGTATCGATTCTATTTTTACCATCACTGCCAATGCAGATGCTGCTGCTGGAGAGTTAACGAACCAGACACCGGTTGGTGGCGTAACCGCCTTGGTTGCCAGCAATAAAACTTTATTTGCTGCATTTGCGAAAAGTGGTGAAGACATTAGCATTGGAAATGGCCTCATATATTCTACTGATGCAACCGGAAAGGATATCACCTGGACTTACTTTGATCAACCGATTGATACAGAAGCAGATGTATTGGCTCCTTTTGCGAAGCGCTTTTTTGAGGGGTTACCCATTACTGTAAAAGAAGCGAATGTCACTTATGATGCGGCTATTTCAGGGAATTATATCTGGATTACTAGTTGGGCTGGCGGATTAAGGCGATACAATATTTCTCAAAAAGTTTGGGAACGTGTGCCTTTGCCTGAGGACAGTGACCAAATCCTATATACTTGTGAATCATCCAATTATGAAAACACTCAAAGCGGTTATGTATTGAAAGATTTCTACCTGAATCCGCGCGATCCATGGGATGGTGTTTCTACCAAAAATTCTGATCCAAAAACTTATGGTAATCACAATCATAAAGCATTTTCAGTGATTGCCTATAGTGATACCGTATGGGTGGGGACTGCCAATGGCGTTAACCGGGGAATCATCGGTGATAATGGTTGTGTAAACTGGACCCATTATACTCCTGCTGCCGATAACTTATCCGGTGGCTTTGTAGTAGGGCTGGCGTTGCAGGAATACAAAGGGCATCAAATCGTTTGGGCTGCCTCTGTCACTGCAGCGGCTGGTGAAACCAGTGCGGTCAGTTTTAGCATAGATGGGGGCGAATCCTGGCATACCACTCTGAGTGGAGAACGGGTATATAATATTACAAGCACTGATTCTATCGTACTGGTAGCCAGTAAGTCGGGTCTATGGAAAACTGTTATAGATAATCCGCTTGATGTAGCGAAACCATGGGCGAAATACGAACCAGCAAAACAAGCTATTAATATTGGATCAACAGGCCTCTATAGTATGGATGAAATATTAAGCGACGAAGTGGTCGGAGTATCCTATGATAAACGTCCATTTTTTCATTCCTCAGCAACAATATGGATTGGTTCCTGGGATGGTTTGGCTCGGGCCTTGGATCCAAATGGAAACAACTGGCAGGTATATCGCACCAAATATGATGCAAGTAAAGTTTACGCTTACCCCAATCCATTTTCTCCCTATGAGCATAACCAAGTTGGCGGAGCGGGATATGTTCATATACATGCCGATGTGAAAGTTTCATTTGTTGTCAAAATGGATGTGTACAATTTTGCTATGGAACTGGTTTATCATAAAGATTTTGACCGTCGCCAGGCCAGTACTGGATCACTCAAATGGAATGGGAAGGATGCAAGTGGACGAATGGTGGATAATGGGGCCTATTTTATTCGCCTGGAATATGATCAGAAAGTGAAATGGATCAAGTTGATAGTGATTAAATAATGAGTCGGATTTATAAATATATCATTTTCATTTTGACAGCTGCCGCTCTATTGAATGCTGGGGATAAAGCTTCTTTTGCTGGTGGCTTCTTGCGAATGGGTGCTTCTGCCCGGGCAATGGCTATGGGAAGTGGATTTACAGCTGAAATTGATGCTGGATTTTCTGCCTACCATAATCCTGGATCTATGGTTTTTACAAATAAGCGTCAATTAGGATTTAGTCACCATTTTCTGCCGCTGTCCCGCAGGTTTATGGCAGCTAATATTTCCACTCCGATACCACCATCAGCGGGATTGGGCATCGCCTGGATTAGCGCCGGCACAGATAAAATTGACGGCCGTACCAGTTCCGGTGAACATACCCAGTATTTATCCACGTCAGAAGATGCTTTTATGATTTCATTTGCCCAGCGGATCCTTCCGTGGTTTTCTGCAGGTTTAAATATCAAGATATTGAAACACCAGCTGCCTATGAATACTATGGATCTTGCCGGTAAAGGGATGGGGATGGATTTTGGAGTTTTTATCCGGACAGAAAAAGGAGCTAACCTTGCTTTTATGGTGCAGGATTTGAATTCCCGTTACCATTGGAAAACAGATAAAATCTTTGAGCGAGGCAAAGAATACGTTGAACAATTTCCTACTCTCTACCGTGCCGGTACAACCTTCCATTATGGCAAAGCTTATGTTGCAGCGGATGGAGGAATGATTATGAACGGAAAAGAATTATTAGGTTATACCATAAGAATTGGTGGTGAATATCCCTATATGGATCATTATTTTATCCGTGCAGGATTGGGTAATGGCCGTATGTCAGTAGGTGTTGGCTTAGACTGGTCTCTGCTAAAAGATAATGACGCCAAACTGGATTATGCCTTTGTGTTTGAAAATCCCGCCGGTTCTGCCCACATATTTACCTATGCGTTTACATTTTAAATTATTTTTATTTGGCGTTTTACTTTCCGAGTTAGGAGCTATTGGAACTCAGTTCTTATCTATACCCCCATCTGCGCGGGACTTGATTTATTTTAATTCTTCCTGGCGTAATCCATCTCTATTAAACCAGGTAAATCTGGCGCCGGAACTGAGCCTGGCGTATGGGGATTGGTTAGCTGGAGTGCAAACATTTGGATT
>CAYXUK010000066.1:0-6624 GCA_964468295.1 uncultured bacterium
TTATATTGAAGATATTCAAGAGAATATTTTTCAATCTTAATCTATTTAAAATCCTTGAAATAAAACCCCCCTCATCAGTACACTCCTAGCCTCTATACTTTCTCCGAGGTAAAGAAATACCAACATTACAATTGAAAATTTTAAAGGGATTTTAGCATGAAAGACTATGCAGCAAAAGATATTCGCAATTTCGCCCTCGTTGGGCATGGGGCTTCAGGAAAAACGATGCTTTCTGAAGCCATGCTTGCAAGTGGTGGTGAAATAAATCGCATTGGATCAATTGAATCGGGATCCACTGTTTCAGATTACCATCATGATGAGCACGACCGACAAATTTCGATACACTCATCTCCCCTTCATGTGGAATGGAAAGGCACGAAATTCAATGTAATTGATTCTCCCGGATATCTAGATTTTATCGGTGAAACCATTTCATCTCTGGCTGTTGTTGATCTCGCTGTGGTTACTGTGCATGCTGTAAATGGTATTGAAGTTGGTACAGAACAGGTTTGGAATTATGCTAACGATTATGGTTTGTCAAAAATAATTGTGGTAAATGGTCTTGATCGCGAACATACAAAGTTTGACCAAGTGCTTCAGCAGGCTAAAGATCATTTTGGCAGCAATGTTTTTCCGATGCAACTGCCGGTAAACTCCGGTCCAGGCTTCAACCAAATCATCGATGTCTTACGCAATGAACTGATCACATACAGCACGGATGGTAGCGGTAAGTTCACAGAAGAAGATTTACCGGACGAATGGAAAGACCGCGTGACGGCACTCCACCAGGAACTGATCGAATACGTGGCAGAGTCAGATGACACATTATTGGAAAAGTTCTTTGAAGATGGAAATTTAACGGAAGAAGAGATGCGCGAAGGATTGCATCAGACAATCCAGGATCAAGTATTTATACCTTTATTTTGTACGGTCGCAAACAAAAATATAGGTGTTCCCCGATTGATGGATTTCATTGCCAAATATGGTTCATCTCCTGTTGATCGCGCCAGCATTAAGGCTGACGATGCTAAATCTGGCGAGGAGGTAAATATTGCTTTGGATGGGAATGATACTGTTGTCCATGTATTCAAAACAATCAGTGAAGCTCATGTTGGTGAGCTTTCTTTTTTTCGTGTCTATTCTGGTTCAATCTCAACGGGTACCGATTTATACAATACTTCCCGCGGAAAAACAGAACGGTTTGGACAAATGTTTTTAATGAATGGTAAAAACCGAACGAGTGTTACCAAATTGAATGCAGGTGACATTGGAGCAGTTGTAAAACTAAAGGATACACATACAGGCAATACTCTAACCGCACAGCATAAAAAAGTAAAACTGCCTTCGATAAAATTGCCTAATTCCAATATACATTTGGGTATTCGTTCAAAGTCCAAGGGTGATGAAGAAAAAATTGCTATTGGCTTGGCGACCATTCATGAAGAAGATTCAACCTTTATATACAATGTGGATTCTGAGCTTCGTCAAACTGTTCTTTCCGGCCAAGGAGAACTGCATCTGCAGGTGTCTATCGATCGACTGAAGCGCCGCTTTAATGTAGATGTAGAAACATTTAAGCCACGCATACCTTACCGTGAAACAATTCGAGGAATGGGCTCATCAAAATATCGTCATAAAAAACAGAGTGGTGGTGCAGGACAATTTGCGGAAGTGTGGATGAGAGTAGAACCCAAATCTCGAGGGGAAGGTCTTGAGTTTACAGAATCATTGGTTGGACAGAATGTTGATCGTGTTTTTGTTACCTCGGTAGAAAAAGGAGTCAATGCTGCCAGTACAGAAGGTGTATTGGCCGGATATAAGGTGGTGGATTTAAAGGTTGAATTTTATGATGGGAAACAACATCCGGTTGACTCGAAAGACATTGCTTTTCAAATGGCTGGGAAACAAGCTTTTCGTGAAGCGTTCATGTCAGCCCAACCTTGCCTGCTGGAACCGGTATTAAATGTTGAAATTAAAGTCCCCGAAGATTACATGGGTGATGTAATGGGGGATATCTCAAGTCGACGTGGCAAGATTATGGGCATGGATGCAGAAGGGGCTTTTCAGCGGATAAAAGCGAAAGTTCCCCAATCTGAGCTTTATCATTATTCAACTAGCTTACGCTCTTTAACTGGCGGTCGCGGGATTCATTCAGAAGAATTAAGCCACTATGATGAAGTCCCTCGTGATATGGAAGCAAAAGTGACTGCCGCAGCCAAGGCGGCTCAAGAAGATTCATAGTTGTTCAATTAGATGGAAAAACTGTGGGCACCATGGCGGATAGATTACATTCGTACCAAGAAAGAAAAAGATGGAGTGTGCATCTTTTGTATTAAAGCGGAAGAAAATAATGATCGGGAAAATCTGGTGCTATACAGGGGAGAATTGGCATTCATTCTAATGAACCTATATCCTTATAATAATGGACATCTGATGGTATGTCCATATGCCCATGTTGGAACAACCGATTTGCTAAAAAAAGATTGTATGAGCGAAATTATGGTATTAGCGGATAGAACTATGGATATATTCAGAAAGAATATGAAAGCGCAGGGATTTAACTTTGGTGCAAATATAGGTGTCGCGGGTGGAGCGGGGATTGCAGACCACATCCATTTTCATATTGTGCCAAGATGGGTTGGGGATACAAATTTTATGCCTGTTGTGGGTAATACGAAAGTGATGGTTGAAGGCCTTCTTGAAACCTATGACGAACTTAAACCAACATTTGATAATTTGAAAAAGTAGAATGGAATTCGCAAATACCTGGCTACCTTTCATTTATTTATACGGTGTCGGCGGAATCGCTTTTGTATTGGGCATGTTATTGATTTTGCGAACCAAGGCACTAAAGGTTTCATTTGAACGGCATAAAAAATGGTTGTGGGTTTTGATATATGGTTTTTTGTTTTATGCTGGACTACATGCCACTTTCATACTATTAGCAATTGGTAGCTATTAATGGATATTGCAGTAGGTACCACCTTAGATCGGTACGTCATACTGGCCTATTTTGCTATTGTGATGGGATTTGGGGCTTATTTTGGAAAGTACAGTAAAACTACTTCTGATTATTTTTTTGGTGGTCGTCGCTTTGCGTGGTGGCTCATCACCATTTCAATTGTAGCTACAGGGGTTGGTTCTCACAGCTTTGTAAAATACTCTACTAAAGCCTACCAGTATGGATTGTCTTCTACCATGGCTTATATGAATGACTGGTTTTTTATTCCCCTTTTCATGTTTGGTTGGTTGCCCATCATATATTATACCAAAGTGCGTTCAATCCCCGAATACTTTGAACGTCGCTTTAATCGTAGCGCTCGTTACCTGGCAACAATGATGATCTTATTATATATGATCGGCTATATTGCTATACAGTTTTTAACTCTAGCTACAGCTTTGTACCGGATTTATGGTATTCCGTTAATGATGACTGTAATCCTCATTGCTATAGCTACAACTCTATACATGCATTTTGGTGGGCAGACTTCCGTAATCTTCACTGACTTATTCCAGGGTTTTATCCTCATATTCGCAGGGATGCTATTGTTCTTTTTGGGTATCCAGTATTTGGGAGATAACACAGCATTTTCAGGGCTGCAAGCATTTTGGATGAATCTTTCACCTCAAGAAAAACTGCCTTTAGCCCATTTTAATCATCCTCCCGATTTTAATTTTGTAGGGATATTTTGGCAGGATGGTATTGCTGGTTCAGTGGGTTTTCTTTTTCTAAATCAAGGGCTGATCATGCGCTTTATGGCAGCTAAAAGCGTAAATGAAGGTAGGAAAGCAGCGGCTTTTAACGTTCTTTTTATTTTGCCGATTTCAGCCATAGTTGTTTCCAATGCTGGATGGATCGGGCGGGCCATTTCTACTGCGTTGCCTGGTGTATTACCGGATGGTTTAGCCGCTAATGACGTTTTTGTAGCTGTTACTAATGTGGTGTCCGCACCCGGCGTTTTTGGATTTATCATTGCAGCCCTTTGTGCTGCTTTGATGTCAACAGCAGATACTTTGGTGAATGCTTCTTCTGCTATCATAGTAAATGATATTTATCGTCCTTTAGCAAAAAAAGTAAAAAGTGAAAAAGCAGAGCTAGAATTGGCACGTTGGACATCGATAGCTGTAAAAGTAATTGCAGTTATACTGGTTCCATTTTTCAATTCGTTCGATTCAATTTATGAAGCTCATGGATGGTTCCACTCCACCTTTACACCACCTTTGGTTGTGGGTGTTTTCTTGGGAATATTCTGGAAAAGGTTTACGACGCCTGCTGTAATTGCCACTTTTGTAGTTGGCGCTTTCCTGATGATTTTGGGCCAATTTATCCCGGAACTAATCAGTCCTTTTTCCCATGGTATTGAACTACGGCCTGGTCGTGGTTATACTTATATTGGCGCTTTATATAATATTGTTGTCTGTGCTGGCGTCGGAATCATTGTAACCTTGTTCACTAAACCTGATTCTAGTGAAAAATTATATGGTTTAACTATTTTTGATGTGCATAAACTAAAATCCATATTTAAGGGATCCCCCGTTAATGAAGAAAAAGGTAAAGATGCGCTCGTAATCTGGAAAGTAAAAGATACAGAAAATAATGTAATTCGCTTTTCAAAAAGTGATATGGATCTCATGAAAGCGCAGCCAGGAGATCTGGTCTATATTCAGGACTCACGTTGGTGGCTAGGTGGATTAAAATCGGTTCATTCAACCTTTGGTGAAACCCATGATGAGGATGGAGTTGCATATATTAATTCAATGCATTTAGACCATGGTCAGTTTGTTGAAGCATATCAGTTAAAAGCAGAAAAAGAAATGTAAATATTGGTCTCAGCAAGTGAATGATTATAAATTCGCGGCGCTTTTTGAATCCCGAAATATAGGTTCCAAAAGTCTCAATCCGGAGTAGCTCAGTTGGTAGAGCGAGTGGCTGTTAACCACCAGGTCGGGGGTTCGAGTCCCTCCTCCGGAGCAATAGGAAAAGCCCCCTAATATGCAGGAGGGCTTTTTCTTATCGTTAATATCGGTTATAAAATAAATGATATGCTAAATTTTTTGCGACATAAAAACCGATCAACAATCACCCTATTTTTCTTATTGTTAATATCTGCTTCATTTGCCCAGGATCCTCCAGGTATAAAATGGAAACAGATTCAAACCAATCATTATCAAATTATTTTTCCTGAAGAATTACAATCGGATGCCAATCGTGTGGCAAATACAATGGAGCATGTCCAACAGGGGATTGGAAGAAACTTGAAGCATGAGCATAAAAAAATTCCAATTCTACTTAGCAATCGGAGTGCGATCCCAAATGGATATGTTGGACAAGCGCCATGGAGGTCCGAGTGGTTTAATATTCCGCTCATGATTAAGGAGATGGGGAGCACCGAATGGTACCGTGATTTAGCTGTCCATGAAGGTCGGCACGTTGTACAAAGAAATTATATGAATCAGGGCGTCAGCCGTTTTTTAGGAATGGTATTTGGGGAGGGAACCCAATCGCTGTATACAGGATTCCTCATTCCATCGTGGTATTGGGAAGGTGATGCGGTGGGCATCGAAACAGCACTTACTCATTCGGGTAGGGGGCGTTCATCCTATTTTAATCGTACTACACGAGCTCTCATTTTGGAAGGAGAAAAGTTTAACTATCATCAGGCATTATATGGTTCCTATAAAGAGGATTATCCAGGACATTATGAGCTGGGGTATTTTTTTACCGATCATATAAAGCATGCCTATGGAAAGGAGGCTTGGCCCAATATTATTAATAAAACTCTGAGCTGGCCTTTCGTCCTGAACCCCTTTTTTCCATTATCCAGATCAATGAAAAAAACAACCGGGTTATCTTTACATGAACTTTATAGGAATACTTTTAATGATCTTGGGAAAAATTGGGAGAGTCAATTGGAAAAAATAAATGAAAGCCCAGCGAATATCCTTAGTCCTAGAACTAAAATCAAAACCAGTTTTCTCCATCCAGCAATGACGCCCAACGGCGAAATCATTGCGCTCAAAATAGGATTAAGTAACGTACCAACAATAGTCAAAATTGGGAGTATAGACACCGTGTTGAAAAAAATATCTCCGTCAGCCAATTTATTCGGCTATCATTCAAATGGTACCCGTGCTGTCTGGTCAGCTTATGACCCTGATAAACGCTGGACGAAGCGCAGTTGGGCCAATATCCGTATTCTCGATATTGATACGGGTCAACTGCGAACCATTACTTCAAAAAAACGTTTGTTTAATCCTAATATTTCTCAAAATAATAAGTTAATCGTAGTTGTCTCATTTTCTGAAACCAGACAATGCTCTTTGATAATAATGGATGCAGAAACTGGAAAAATTATCGATCAGATTGAAGCACCTAATCAAGGTTTAATTATGTATCCATCCTGGTCAAATGATGGCCGTGAAATTGTTTTTACTTCTCAAAAATATCGTGGAAGGGCAATTTATATTTATGATAGAGAAAAAAGAAAATTTGAAATATTAAAAGCTGAATCTTGGACGGAGATTTTTAAGCCAGTGTTTTATCAAGATTATATCATTTATGAATCAATCATTCAAGGTATTGATCAATTGGTAGCCATACATCGAGATGATAAAAAGGAGTAT
>CAYXUK010000066.1:6724-9502 GCA_964468295.1 uncultured bacterium
CCTTGCATCTGTTTAATTTTCACAGCCGTTACATATTTGATGATGAACTCAGCCCATCGCTGGGCCTGCAATCTGATAATATTTTGGGTACAATGAAATTCAATGCGGATTTAATCTATAACCAGAACGAAAAAACATTAACCCAGCGGATAAAAAGTACCTATTCTGGCTTTTACCCTATTTTTGATTTTGCATTAGGTTATGGAAAACGCGATGTCCGTTTTGGCCCGTTTACTCAAAAAGTGGAAAATACAAGAGATTCGATTGAGTTTTCAGTGAATGAAAAATGGCATGAATTGAATGTTAATTTTGGCATGTCAATCCCTTTAAAAAACAGTAGAAGGGGGATTACGACTCAATATAGTTACGCAAAGACGGGAATAAAATTTACCCGCAGGTCTGATACTCATTACCATTACAGTTTCGACAATATTCCGCCCAACGTTCGTGTAAGGGAAATGGAAAAAAGATCTGATAGAGATGGAGGGATCATGCCAGTTTATATTGAAGGTGGTATGTCTTCAATTGATGAAAGTGCGCCTAGGGATTTGGGGAATCCAGGTTGGCAGATCTATGGTCATTTTGGCGGTGCACCACTGGGAGGATTATGGAGAGGCCAGCAACTATCGATAAGAATGCAATATGGTAGACGGGGATTGGGTAAACATCATTTTATTGGAGCTCAGTTGCAATATGAAACCAATCAAGGTGACTATATTATACCATCCAAAGTCACATTTCCTTATGGATATAATTGGTCCTTTCCTGAATCGATATGGAGATTAAAAATCAAATACCACATACCTTTGGTTTACCCCGATTTATCTCTGCCTTTTAGTGTGTCATATTTAAAACGTATACAGGGTAGCTCGTTTGTAGATGCGGCATCTGTTCGTAATCATCCTAATATGCTTGCAGTCGGTGGTGGAATCACCTTTGAAACAGGAGGTTTTTTTGATATAAAATTTCCCATTTCATTAAGTATAAATTATTATTACCATCCGTTGAATGGAAATTCGGGGATTCGATTGGATTTTGAATAATCAAAATGGATGATGTATCTTTAAACTTAGCCAATAAGATTTAACTCTTTTATTCAGAGGTTTATATGAAAAAACGCGGATTACAAAGAAGGAATACTAATCGCCGTAATATTGATGATAGACGAGATGGGAATGTGCCCGTTGAAAAAGACAAAAGATCGGAATCAGGTCGGCGAAAAATCGATGAGCGAAGGACAGGCGCAGAACGAAGAGACTCCTAAATCATAAAATAATACAATTACTTTCTAGAAAATATTATTATGGATGTAAAAAAATCAACTTATTCAGTTGATGATTTAACAAAAAAAGTGGGAGAAAGTTTAGGCGTTTCTGATTGGCTTGAGGTTACTCAAGATAATATTAATCAATTTGCTGCAGTCACATTTGACGATTACTGGATTCATACTGATCCAGAGCGAGTAGCAAAAGAAGGTATATTCGATACGACAATTGCCCATGGTTTCTGGACACTTTCATTGCTCACTTATTTCAATAATCAAATGGGTATTTGGCCCAGCGATACAGTATCAGGACTCAATTATGGCTTGAATAAAGTTCGCTGGATGTCTCCAATTCCCATTGGTTCCCGAATCAGAAATCATGTAGTACTAAAAGACCTTCGCAAACGAGGAGATAGCAGATTTATAGCGACTTATTTGTGTACCATTGAAGTGGAAGATACTGAAAAACCTGCGATGGTAGCCGAATGGCTAGGCATGATACTCACTGAACCAGTATAATTGTTCTTTTCTTCGTGGCTTGCTCCATGGGATTTAATCTATACCGGATTTATTCCTTCTATTTTCATGTATGCTTTTTTTGCATTATTTAAATATTGAATAAGTGTTTGTCTCTCTTCAATAAGTTCATACATGATAATTCTTTTTCGGTAAAAAATCGATAAAAATCTCAAATGCTGCCGGTAATTACGTACCTGATGAACATAGGATAAAACAAAATTTCCACTGGGTATAAGAGTGAAAATATAAAAAATAGTGAGAGAAGTATTTCCTGAAATAAATGCAAAAAGAAAAATTTGGATTGAATAAAATATAATGAAAATACCCATACCTGTAATGAGTTTTGTAGGAGCAATTACCGATTTATCATGCACAAAATTTTTCGCATACCATCGTGGGAATTTATAGGGGATTCCATTATTGATAAGACCGTATAGATATACTGGAAACCCTAAAATGATATAAGAGATTACTCTTATCCGTTTCCCCATTGTAGTGCTGCCTGAGGCAGGATCAAGAAACTCATCTTTTAGCTTCAAAAGATCTAAACGATTTTGGTAACGGTCAAGCATACCCTCAAATTCTTCCACTTCTTCTGGCCGGTTTTTACAATACCACTCTACAGCGTGCACTAGGCCTTTGGTTGCGGAAAAATCATCTGTTTTATTTTTGATATCCAGACCTAAATCCACCATTAATTCTTTTTTATATATCAATTCCAGTGCATTTACAATTTTTTCAAAAGCTAGATCATTCACGTTGGTTGTAAGTTTTGAAAGTGCTGTTTCAATTTGTTCTGTGAGTTGTTGAACTGCACTTACTTTGTCTGCTTCATATTCTTTTTGATATGACTTTAGATTGATCGGTTTACCATAGCGAACAATTACGTCACTTCTAAATTTTACAGCATTGGAATAGGATAAACCCACTGGTACCAGTGAGATATTGAGCTTCCAGTTATTATTTTCTATGGCCCCAAATCCAATGCGGGCAGC
>CAYXUK010000067.1:0-7145 GCA_964468295.1 uncultured bacterium
TGCATATTGGCATCCATCAGGTATAAACGATCAAATTTGTGAGGTGACGCATAAAGTTCCTGGTAATAGTGTGGTCCGGTTGCACCTGCAACAGCATCCGACATTTTTTTCCAATTTGCTCCACGATCTGTAGAACGATAGACACCACCTGATCGCCGATCTAATTCAATAGCGGCGTAAAGTATATCCGGATTATGACTGGATATATCCAGTCCAATTTTTCCCATGTTTGACTTCGGAAGACCGCTGGATAATTTTTGCCAAGTTTTACCTCCATCATCACTGCGATGAATACCAGAGCCTGGCCCACCACCCATATAAGCAGCAATATTTCTATGCTTCTGCCAACTCGCTAGATAAAGCCGGTCTGAATTTCGGGGATCCATCAGCAGTTCCGTAGCGCCAGTCCATTCATTATCGCTCCAAACATTCGTCCAGTTTTTGCCACCATCAATAGATTTATAAACACCTCTTTCGCCTCCTTTACTCCATAATGGACCCTGTGACGCTACCCAAACCACGTTAGAATTTTCAGGATGAATCAATATTTTGGATACATGCTCTGAATTTTTCAGTCCCATATTCTTCCAGGTTTTTCCGCCATCATCACTGCGATACACACCATCACCATATCCAAAATGACGTCCACCTAAATCTTCGCCAGTTCCTATCCAAATAATATGGGGGTTATTTTGATCAATCGTCACACAACCTATAGAATAAGATCCTTGGTCATCAAATATAGGTGTCCAGGTGACTCCAGCATTCGTTGTCTTCCATACGCCCCCTGATCCAACTGTTAAATACCAAATATTGTCATCTTCTGGATGTACGGCAATATCTGAAATCCGTCCTGACATTAATGCTGGCCCAATACTTCTAAATTGTAAACCAGTAAAATTGTCATCAGCCCAGATATTATCCTTTTTGTTCTGCGATGATAAATTGGTCAATAAAGATATGGTAAAAATGAAAATTAAGTATTTATTTCTGTATATCGATTTCATAAGAACTCCTATTATGATTGGTCAAGACGAATACTCACCTCAGTATCTGTAGCCCGTACGGGATTCGAACCCGTGTTACCGCCTTGAGAGGGCGGCGTCCTAACCCCTAGACGAACGAGCCATTATTAACATGCTCAAAGTAAATAATTTGTACACCCGGTAGGATTCGAACCCACAACCTTCTGGTCCGTAGCCAGACGCTCTATCCAGTTGAGCTACGGGTGCATAACAATCAAATCTGCTGGGGTGCAGGGATTCGAACCCCGACCGCCAGGGCCAGAACCTGGTGTCCTGCCATTAGACGACACCCCAAATAATAAAAAATGCGACTGAAATTTAATTAACCGTTTTTATCGCCCCAAACCTATTTAACGGGAATATTAATCAAATCCAAATTCGTTTACCTGTAGGACTTCCTTAGACTTATAATTCTGTATCCAGGCCACTACTTTTAAATCAGAACTTTTCCAGGAAATATCACCATGGTTGATCCAAGCATCTGGCATAGACCATATAAATGATTCTGTATACGTAATCCCCGAAATAAACTTCATTTGCTTACCGGTATTTCCTGTCAGTAATTCAATAACTGGATTATGATGCTCTGTTAATAGGTTTGTTGAAGCTGGATATTGAACTATCTCCATCACCGTAGCAACAAATAAACGCAAATCCTGAGAAGCTGGTGTTGTTTGTATCGCATTCATTTTTACATCAAATGAAATTTCATTACCAGATTGCGATCCACTCAAATTGACCTCGTACAAACTAACTCCTTCCAAATAAGTTTTGGAGTCAGAAATCCAGGTCGTTGGGTTTCCGTATGAAACTTTGCCGTTGGTATACATTCTCGGTGTCCAATGCCCATCATCCGTTCCATTAACCACCACATCATTATCTTGATAATAATTGTTTCGTATCCTATTCATGCTTTGGTTCATAAGATACATTGGATCATTTCCCTGCCCTGGCCACCACACATGATAATATATTTGTGTCCAGATAGTATCGAGAGCGGTGCCTACATAAAGAGTTGTCCCAGGTTTTAAAGAAGTATTGAAACTCCGCTCCGCGGAGGCACATGGATGTCATGTACTTGAGGTGATTAATTCACTCAATACACGTCTTCGTATTCCACTTACCAATGTCTCCGCTAGACCCTGCACTGCATCTACAGTGGCAAAAATCTCTGTTGATCCCGTCGCAACAGCAGTGACTAAACCTTCGTTATTAACGGTGGCTACAGATGGGATCGAACTTTTCCAAGTAATATCAGCATCCATTGCCATGTTATTCTGATCAATAACCAAAGCGTAGAATTGCTCTGTTTTCCCTGGTTTCAATATGATTTTGTTTGGTGTGATTACAATAGAACTGACTACAGATTTATCGGATTTCTCATCCTCACAAGACCAGGAAATAAGAAAAGCTAACAGTATAATTATGAATAATCTTTTCATTGGTTATAGCTACAAGGAATACAAATCTACCTAAAGAACTGCAATTAACCCAATTTTGAAACCATTCTCAAATGGTTGGACGTACCGGCAAACACCATTGCTGCATAATACGCCACCCCGTTGGGATCCATACATTACAGTAAGGCGATGATTGCTTGAAATATTGTAAGAGAGTTCGATATTAGCCCAGGTGAGTGACGTATCCCATAAATTTCCCAACATCTCTTCTATTGCATTTTTATTTCTGACTTCATCAACGATGATTCGTTCTTCTGTATTGGCATAATCCATCATTAAACTTATTGACCACAGTGGAGATCTTCCTAATCCAACACTAATAATGCGATTGATTTGTTTATCCTTTAAAAAATTTGATGTGAATGATGGCATATTTGTTGGCAGCTCAGAATAAGTGTTAATACCCTTTTTTAATTCCTGGTATTCATATTTCAATTCCAGGCTGAATCTTTGATTGATTGTATAAGTGAATAGAGCGGGCAGCGTTGTTGCTGATAAAGATTCATAACTGTAGGATCGATTTGAAACGGTATATCGATTCAAATATAAATCTGTCACATCATTTGTTAATCCGGTGCCAATGTTGTAATGCAAATTGCCGTTCAATAAATATCCTTCTAATTCTGCGTACATTTCTCTAAAGGCATTAAATACAGGTTTACTAGAAGGTAATAAACGCGGGAGGAGGTGCGAACCCATGATCCAGTTCCAGTTATTATCTAAATACCACTCCTTATGGCGGCTGGAACTTGCATAGGAAAATGAAAATATTGTATTGTGAAAAAGTGGTCCTTTTAATCTTAAATCAAATCCAATTTCATCATTATAATCAATTTGATGAGTAATTCTTCCAAGTAATCTGGTTGCGTGTTGTTCAAATAAAGTGGGCATTTGCTGTATGGTTAAAGCACCTCCAATGATATTGACAAAGTCCCAGCGATCATCCGGTGATAAATCAGCAAAATGGTAATTTTTATATGACGTACCAATTGACCAGTCTCCTATGTAAATATTTATAAGGCCATAAAACCCAAACCCCTTTGTATCCTTTTTTACATATTCGAATCCAAAATCTGTTGTCGGACCATAATATTCAACATTTACGCCAATCAGTTCATGACCTACCTTCTCAATTGTATCCATTCTAGGAAATAGATGATCCTCATTAACCTGCATGTATTGAACAGCACCATGCCACTGATGATAATTAGCAGCAATTCGACCGCCGTAAAGTGTATGGTCAACTTCATAATTTGGAACCCGATCATTAAATCCAAATACCTCGTTTGATGAACGCCAAATATTCTGCTTTCCTCCAAATAAATCAATTTGAACTAAATCGTTTGTCCAATTCAATAAGCCACCTCGTACACCTGTATCTAAATCGATCGCCTGGTCATCGACCATATTAACCATTAATCCTCGGCCCCAAAATTCATACATATCACCCAATTTAATCGTGAAATCGCCTGAAGAATAGTCCAAGCGAAACTTTCGAATTCCTTTCAAGGATCGTCCCAATTCTGGTGGGTCGGAATGTTCTAACTGAATCCACCCTACCCAGTTATTCCAATTTCCATTTATATCAATAAGAGTTTCTTGAATGTTAAAATCATTTTTACTCTGGCCATAATTAGTTGTCAATGCCCCCGAAAAAGAAAATTGACAGTACCCTATGGACCAAAAAGAGATTATAAATGAAAAAAAGTAACGACTAAATTTCATTCTAGATGATTAAGATGTCGACTGAAGTGCCGCCTTGATTTCCGCTTCTATTTTCTTCTCGTCCCCAGGTATATAGCCATTATGACGCCAAAGGATTATCCCATCCTGACCGATAAGAATATCAGTTGGCATTAGGTTGCCGTTCAGTTTCTTTAAAACTTGACTATTTGGATCAAGAAAGACATCAAAAGAATACTTTTTTGCCCTAATATAACTGCGGACTTGAGAAATACTTTTTTGACTATCAATACTAATTGCTAATACAGAAAGTCCCTTATCCGTATATTTTTTTTCGAATTCATCCAAGTGAACCATTTCCTTTTTACATGGTGCACACCAAGTAGCCCAAAAATTAATCAAGACGGGTCCTTTTTTGAGATAATCCTGAAGCATTACTGATTTACCATTCATTCTTTTCAATTTGATTTCAGGTACTTTGTTCTGCCCATAAAGCATGGACACAAGCAATCCCAGAACGCTTATTAGAATCCACTTTTTCATTGCAGTATCTATGTTTGGATAATTGATTAGAGCAATTTGCTCAAAAAGTTGTGCAATTCATCTTCGGGAATAAATTTCAGACTCACACGACTTATTTTATTTGCAGAATTGACTTCCATATTGAACTTATACTCTACAGGTATGTCAACAGTTTCAAGCGTCACCTGCATGGACCACCCTCCAACAGCAAAATCAATCAATGGCGAAAAAAAGTGAAACGATTTATATAGAACACGGTTGCTTAGTAATCCATGAATCGTTTGATCTGGTGAGTCAACTAAGACGACCAGAGGATTACCTTTTGCATCTTGGAATTGCATTACAGGAATGGTACGATATTTGCCAAATTGAATTCTTTCCGAAATATCCTTTGGAAAATTGTATTTATCCCGGTTGAAGTAAAAAACAGTAAGATTTCCGTCCTGCTTTAAACCTGAATACGGCAACGATGTAAGCATATCTTTAATAATGTTACCTTTAAGCCTATAGGTTACGGGAAATACAATTTGAAACTCTTTTCGGTTTTCCGGATCGTAGTTTAATTGAGGGCGTTCTAAATTAATCTCATAGGGATTTTCCATAAGATTTTCCAAGACACCAATCATCAAATCTGTATTAGAATCATTCTCTGGGCGTGAATTCTCATAATCATCTTTTGATAAGTCAAGTATCCATTCACCATCTTTTTCTTTTAATTCCTTTGGGTCAACCCTCCCTCTAGCGCCGATATTAACATCTAATTCTTTCTCTAATTCATCAATAGCATTATCAATGGAAGAGCTCAAATCAATTGCTTTTTCAGCATAAGATGGAGGCTCGCGCATTCTCTTACCTTCCGTTAAAGTCGGATAAGGTCCTTTTTCTATCTTTGGCAGAAAGGGCACCAACATTGTATTGATTGTTTCGGATAAAGATCGATTAATACCGGTTATATCATTGTAATCACCTCGAATTTTTCGAGAATCCAATTCATCCCAGGATGAAATATCTATAAGCTGAACAGCAACTGAAATTTTATCCAATGCTCTTTCAAATTTTCCTAATACAAGTAAGTTTTTTGTTCCGGGGCGCTGTTGAAGCAATAAAGAACGATTGGACATGACTTCTTCCAGACCAGTTTTATCCTTGAGGTAAATTCTATCATGTTGACTTAATGATGCATTAACCATTTCAGAAAAAGCATCGGAAAGCCAGGCTATGGCTACATCATTTTTAATATTGTCAAAGGGAATGACATAGACATGCAATGATGGTGGAGCCGCAGTTAGAGTACTTATCAGCGTAAAAATGAAAAAGATTGATTTTGACTTAGTCCACATCAGATATCAAATTACTTGGATTTGAGTGCTTTTCTCAATGCTATTTATTCTTTCCTGATTGCATTTGTTTTTCAATTTTCCCCCAAGTATCCCGAAGTGGTACGGTTTGATTAAATATTGGAGTATTACCAGAATCTATATCTTTGCAAAAATATCCTAATCTTTCAAATTGAATTGGAACACCAATTTCTGCTTGATTTAATTCGGGTTCTAATTTGCAATTTTCCAATATAGCCAATGAATCAGGATTTAGTGCATCCATAAAATTTTCCATCGAACCCGGTGATGGCACTTGGAATAAACGGTCATACTTTCTTACTTCTGCATTAATAGCATGGGCAGCGGAAACCCAATGGATTGTTGCCTTGACCTTCCTTCCATCAGGTGCATTACCACCTTTTGTATCTGGATCATATGTACATTTTAATTCTACAATATTACCATCAACATCTTTCACTACATCATTGCATGTAATAAAATAAGCATAACGCAGTCTAATTTCCCTTCCAGGCGCTAATCGAAAAAATTTTTTTGGAGGGTCTTCCATAAAATCATTATGCTCAATATACAGTTCGCGGCCAAATGGAACTTTACGTTTACCTGCTTTTTCATTCTCAGGATTGTTGACCGCTTCTAATAATTCCTCTTTGCCCTCAGCATAATTCGTAATAACAATTTTCAGTGGATTAAGAATGCCCATGCGGCGCTCACTATGCTTATTTAAATCTTCTCGAAGAGTAGATTCCAGTTTGGTCATTTCCATCACATTTTCTCGCTTGGCTACTCCGATTTCTTCCATAAAATTACGAATCGCAGCAGGCGTGAATCCTCTGCGACGTAGACCGGATAAGGTTGGCATTCGTGGGTCATCCCAACCAGATACATGCTTATTATCTACCAATTTTTTCAGTTTCCTTTTAGACATAATGGTATAACTCAAATTTAGTCGTGCAAACTCAATTTGCTGAGGATGGTATGTTTCTAATGTATCTAAATACCAGTCATAAATAGGACGATGATCTTCAAATTCCAGTGAACATAGCGAGTGGGTAATGCCTTCAATCGAATCTTCCAGACCATGAGCCCAGTCATACATAGGATAAATACACCATTGA
>CAYXUK010000067.1:7245-9458 GCA_964468295.1 uncultured bacterium
AATCGAATCTTCCAGACCATGAGCCCAGTCATACATAGGATAAATACACCATTGACCTTTGGTACGATGATGGTCAGAATGCAAAATTCGATAAACAACAGGGTCACGCATATTCATATTGGGATGACCCATGTCAATTTTTGCCCTCAAAGTCCGACTTCCATCAGAAAATTCTCCTGCTTTCATACGTTCAAATAGATCCATACTTTCCTCAATTGATCGATTTCGGAATGGACTATTCTGACCAGGTTCAGTTAAAGTTCCACGAGTATTTTTAATTTCATCCGATGTGAGATCACACACATATGCATGCCCTCTTTTTACCAAGTCTACCGCATAATCATACATTTGTTGGAAATAATCGGATGCAAAACACAGACGATCTTCCCAATCAAATCCAAGCCATTTCACATCTTCTTTTATCGATCGGACAAATTCTTCTTCTTCCGCCGTGGGATTTGTATCATCAAAACGTAAATTGCATTTGCCGCCAAATTCATCTGCAATGCTGAAATTCAAACAAATAGCTTTTGCGTGTCCGATATGGAGATATCCATTGGGTTCAGGTGGAAACCGTGTATGGACACGATTGTCAAATTTTCCAGTAACATTATCTTCATCGATAATGCGTTGAATAAAATGTCGCGGTTTCGTATTTGCTTCCATTTACTCTGGTAACTTTTCTAATGCAGTTTCAATTCTACGAAGACTGGTATCCCGTCCTAGCAATTCCAATATCTCAAATATGGAGGGGCCGTTCAGCGTACCACAAACAGCTATTCGAATTGGCATAATAATTTTTCCTAAGCCTAAGTCTTGATCTTCTGCAAATGACTTAATTTCCTTTTCTAAATCCCCTTCACGCCAATTGGAAATCTTAGCCATTTGGTTTAGCAATTTTTGAATGGATTGATTAACCGAGTCATCTTTCCAGCCCTTTTTTAGCTCTTCTGCACTGAAAGAAACGGGATCATTGAAAAAGTAATCTGATTGTTGAAAAAATTCATGAAGTGATTTGGATCGTAATTTTAACATTTCGATGATGGATATTAAAAATGAAATTTCACTACCCTTCCCCCAATCAGGATCAATAGTTCTGATTGATTCCAATAACATATCTGTTGGCGTATTCATCACGTGCTGACCACTCAACCAGTTAAGTTTTTTCTCATCCCATACAGCTCCCTTTTTCTGTACTTGTTTCAAATCAAAGTTTTCAACTAATTGCTGTAGCGAAAAAATTTCTTCTTCTGTTCCAGGATTCCAGCCCAGCAGTGCTAAATAATTTAATAGACTCTCCGGAAGGTATCCATCGTTCTTAAACTTTTGTATTCCAGGTGCACCATGGCGTTTACTCAGCCTTTTTTTATCGGGGCCTAAAATCATAGGTAAATGCGCAAAAACTGGCTCATTGTATCCCAAGGCCTGGTATAATAAAATCTGCTTAGGTGTATTAGCCACATGATCTTCACCTCTTATTACATGCGTGATTTCCATATCATGATCATCAATTACAGCGCTAAAATTATAGGTTGGTGTACCATCGGTGCGAACTACAATAAAATCATCCAATTCTTTATGTTGGACATGAATATTACCGTAAATCAAAT
Organism: uncultured bacterium; assembly: GCA_964468295.1. Classification (GTDB taxonomy): domain Bacteria; phylum Fidelibacterota; class Marinisomatia; order Marinisomatales; family TCS55; genus TCS55. The sequence goes on from CAYXUK010000067.1 coordinate 8,856, forward strand.
CTTGATATGTTGTTTCACCTTTGGGAAGCTTTAAACGTAGGGTAAAGCTCTGGCTTTGGTTTAACCGCCATTTAATATCTTCATCACTCAAATTTCTACACGTTCCTGAATAAAGGTAACTTCCAGCATCCCTAGCTGATTGCAAATCGTTCTTTGAACAAAAACACCGATAGACCTTCCCGGATTTTAGTAAGTCTTTGACCCTTTCCTTGTAAGTATCCATGCGCTGTGATTGATACATCAATGGCTGATCCCAATGCAGCCCCAGCCATTTTAAAGAATCCAAAATCTGTTCTGTGAATTTTTCTTTGGATCGTTTGAGATCTGTATCTTCAATTCGAAGAAAAAACTTTCCATCCTGTTTTTTTGCGAAAAGCCAATTAAATAACGCCGTTCGGATACCTCCAAGGTGAAGTTCACCAGTAGGACTAGGAGCAAATCGAACTTTGATAGATGAATTTTGCATAGAAAACGACGAGAAAATTACACATTCAAAATGATGTTATGGATATGTAAATAAAAGAGAATATTAAAAATTAAACTTGGCGGAGGGATTCAAACCTCCGATTCGAATCCCTTTTCACAATAATTGATTTACTAATC
>CAYXUK010000068.1:0-9098 GCA_964468295.1 uncultured bacterium
TGGAAAAGTAAAATAAAAAAGCGTCCTGAATTGGGACGCTTTTTTTGTTTATGGAACTGAAGACGTGTAATTTCGTAACGGTGTTAAAGCAATACATATACTAATGACCAGACGCCAGACCATTTATCTTGTCCTTGCCTTTACAATTATTATTGCAGGTTTTTTTCTTTTTAAACCAGGTATTTGGCAGAATCGGATTGAAACCTATCTTAATCGTCAATTGAATCAAAATGGATGGCAAGTTGAAATCAGTGATATTTCAGGTCATCTATTTACCACTTTACACTCGGATACCCTATCGTTAATTCATAGGAATGGTGCTTCTATATTTCTACCAAATATTACAACAAGAATCAAAATAATGTCTTTAATGAAGGGTAGAATTGAAATTGATCAATTATATGTATCAGATGTTGCAATTCGACCTTATTTTGAAACCAATGCCGATTCAGTATTAATCAATTCATTCAGTTTTACTCCGGAAAATATTCCGTTGAATATTAGCAAATTACGAGTAGACGGTAGTATCAATATTCCCTTTGATGATTCAACCCGATCCGTCCAGTTTTTGCTTGATGGTCGTGTGAATGAAGGCCAGGATGAAATGGAATTAGATTTAGAGCAATTTGAAATATTTTGTGTTTCTCCAAAAATTGATCTGGCAGTCCAAAATATCGAAGGAAAATTGTCATCTAAAGCGATCAGCGTAAGTATCGAAAAAGCAAATTTTAACGGATTCGACATTAGTGGACAATTTAATTTTGACAAAGGCGAAGAATCGATGATTCGTGCCCAATTAGATTTATCAGAATATGAAATTCCCAATCAAATCTTTTCCCGATTACCTTTACAGCCTGATTTATCCAAAATCTCCGCCACCTTTCATTTTGAATCAAATCTATCCAGTTTTATAGGCGATTTATTTGTGCAAAATGAATTAGGGCTGGATATGGGTGGTAGTTTTAATTTGATGCGACTGGACGAATATTTTCATTTACAATTTCTTGAACTTACAGGGAATGACGCTTCTTTAAAAGCACAGGGGATTTTTGAGAACAGCGGGCGCTTTAATGGAACAATCGAACTTCAGAAATTCGATGTAAGTCAATGGTTATTAAACCAGAAAAAAACTAATTTATCGGGATATGTACTGGTTGATGGTGAAATTCCTGAAACACAAATAACAGCTCTAGACATTAATGCCGAAATTACTGAATCCATACTTTTTGATCGGAAAACATCTTCAATTTCAGGCGGTGTTTCTTATAAAGATAATAAATTAACCATTAACAATCCCTTAACAATGACAATCGGTCCATCGATTGTTTCTGTTAGTGGATTCACCAATTTTCAAGAGGAATTTCTGGATCTAGATTTAATATTGACAGATGCGTCGTCTTTTTTAATCAATAATTTTTGGACAGATTCCTTATCTGGTGGTTCAGCTACAGGATCGATGGAACTCAATGGGCCATTTGATACATTGGGAATACGAGCTGAAGGTATTATTGATGGGTTACAGTATAATAACATTTCACTGTCCTCATTCGAATTTTCGGGTAAATTGAATAATTTGAATGAATTTAACGATGGATCTATCGCAGTTAAATTTGGAAAAGGCATCTGGAATGAACAAGGGTTTGAGAGTGGAACAGGTGAATTTCAATTACTGCAGGATTCTGTAGAAATATCCAGTTTTGAACTAAAAAATGGGCAGGACTATCTTCAATTTAATGGGTTGCTTCAAAATGATAGTATTTTAATTCTGGATCGGTTCCAGATTGCATATCGAGGCCATTATATGGTTAATCCTCGCCCACTCAAAATTGTCAAGATAGATGATAGTTTTTTCTTTGAACCTTTTGAGATTCATGTGGATGATGGAATTATTGAGGGATTCATCAAAACAAATCCCTTCAAGGGACGTTTAAAATTTTCAAATGTTACAACAGAAATACTAGAATTGGCGAATAAGGATTTTGGCTATGAACTAACGGGAAATATTTTTGGAGAAATTTCGGTTGGCCAAGATTTAAATCCTGATGATTTTAGTCTAGATATTACCCTAAAAAATGGTGGAATAGCTAATCAGCCCTTTGACGATTTATATATCTCAACGCGATATCGTGAAGGTGTCTTGCATCTTGAAGAATTAACCCTAACAGAAGGTGAAAAAACAGGACTCCAAGTGATGGGGACTTTCCCTGTTATCACTGATTCTACAAAACCCACAATTGTGGATGTTCAATCTAACTTTAAAAATGTGGATCTAAGAATCCTTACTCAATTCACACCCAAATGGAAACCTTTATTGTTTGGCCAATTTACCGGAAAGTTCACTATGGGTGGCACAACGCAAGAGACGATTTTTGATTTAAATGGAAAGGTTGAAAATGCCTTTTATCATCGGATATCACTTGGCACTGTCAATGGTGAAGGACATTACTCTAATAAACAACTCAAGTTTAATCAGTTTACTTCGAGCTGGAATGGTAATTATGTTATCGGTGAAGCATTACTACCTGTTGATTTCGATATAGCATCACCTAATGCGCAACGATGGCACCCTAATGGTAAATTAATTGTAAAAACAGAAGGGGATTTTCGTTCAGCTGTCTTTTTATCGGAATATTTAGCTGAAACGGATTCAATCATTGGAGATATCAAAATTCACTTGGGCATTCAGGGGCCTCCGGATAAATTGGTCCGAAATGGAAATATTATTATTAAAAATGGAAAAATATTTTCTGTGCTTATGAATGAACCTGTCCATCATATTTCTGCTTCAGGTGATCTTATAGATAACCAATTATCCATCCATTCTTTTTCTGGCGCCTTATATGACTCTCAATCAAAAGTTGATTCATCTCAAAACTTGACTATTACCGGCAGCATAGATTTCACCAAGTTCTTTGAACCAAGATTTGATTTGAACGCATTTGGTGATCAGATTTTTTTCCGTTCATTAAATGGTGATATTGAAGGATATGGTAATGTAGATATAACGATTTCTGGAAAAGATACCTTAGAAATAAGTGGAACAGTTGCGGCTAAAGAAGGATCAATATACAAAGAGTTTGCTGGGACTAATGTAGTAGAAATAGCAGAAGAAAAAGGAAGAACAACGACCAATTATAATATTCGCTTTCCAATTGAAGATACATTTTCAATTCGAAATTCACAAATTGATGCAAAAATATCTGGTGAATTAGCCATGTTAAAACAATTTGATAGCGGTTGGGATTATTCTGGTGAAATCGAATTTTTAGAAGGTGAAATTTATTATTATCTCGGAGATGTATTTGAAAATCTGCAAGGAGTTATGACTTTTGACGGTAAAGGATTCAATCCTTTTCTGGAAGTGACAGCATCGACCCGTATCGGTGATGCCGATATTATGCTGGGTGTATATGGCCCATTTGATAATCCAGAATGGAGATTTGAGAGCGATAAAGGCTATACTGAAAGCGATATCCTCCAATTACTCACTTTTAATACGCGTGTGGCGGAAGAAGGCTTTACAACAGAAGGTTTGGGCACTCAAGCCCAGACAATACTTGGTGCTTATCTAGAAAGGCAATTAGAAAGAAATTTTGTTCGTGCCACTGGACTGAAGTCAACTGGTTTAATTGAAGATGTGGAAATCTCTGGAACATCTGATCTTTTACGTCAAGGAGAAGGTGAAGAGTTCAGTATTAGCGCTAAGTTAAATCAAAATTTCAGTTTCAGTTATCGTAGATCTTTTTCACTTGGGGCTGCTTATAAAAACAAGGTAGGTGTAGAATATAAAATAAATCCTAATTTCTCGGTAGTGGGCAATGTCGATGAGACCGGTAAATTCTATATGAAATTCCGCGTACGTCGCGTATACTAAATATTAATGCGAAAACTGAGACCATTCCTATTGGTGGCGATAGCTACCACAATATCACTATGTGCGCAAAAATCAAATACGCGAACAATTAACAGTGTATCGATTATTGGCCACCATTCTTTCAGTCAACGAAAATTACTTGAACAGATACAGTTAAAACCGGGATCGTTCCTATTATTTTCACGTGTTGAGTTTGACCGTAGATTGCTCAAACTCGATGCTATTTCCCTGAAAAATTACTATCACTCAAATGGCTTCTTGGAAGTAGCGGTGAAAGATTCATTTTCAGTAATTAATGACAAGGTTGATATCTTTTTTATTATTGAAGAAGGAAAACAGTATTACCTTAATTCTGTTAGTATAATCGGACTTCAATCCTTAACAGAGAAAGAAGTTAAATCGCTGCTCGATTTAAAAACGGGTAATCCATATAATCCTGTTCAGATTAATACAAACCAGGCACTATTAAATGAAGCTTTCGAGGAAAAAGGGAAGCTTTTCTATCAATTTGATATCAAGCAAGAGGTCCAGGATTCGGTCAATATCACTATTCTAATCAATGAGGGACTGGATGTATATATTAATCATGCCTGGGTGTCCGGTCTAGAATTAATTGATTCAAATTATGTTCGGAAGGAATTTTCCTTTAAAAAAGGGGATTTATTTCAGAAAAATCTAATGGACAAAACAAAACGTGCTCTACTCCAATCTGGATTTTTTTCTTCCGTTAGTTTGATCACGCACCCACTTGCTAATTCTGACAGCTTAGTTAACATTGAAGTACGGATGAAAGAATTTCGGAATAGGGGGGAGTTAGAATTAGAACCTGGATATGAAATCATTGAATATGTACCAGGTGTTAATTCTTTAGTTGGATTGGGTGGATCAGTCCATTGGCTGGACCGTATGATATTCGGATCAAAAAACCGATTTGATGCTAAAGGATCCGTTGTTATGCCTTCAGAAGAAGGATTTGTGTATCCGCGCTTCAGTATTGACATGAAAATTTCAAATCACCGCCCTTTTGATCTGAGATTGCCAACCCAGGTAAAAGTTTTTTATCAGCAGTTTAAAAATTTTGGTGATGAAGAAGGACCTTACGTACGTCGGTTTGGATTAGAATATGCAAATATTTTTCGTTGGAATCGTCAGCGGTCTTTTCTTGATATTGGTTTCCGTTTTGAACTATTTGATGAATCTGATGTATTTAGGGATCAAATTGAACAACGAAATTTTAGAATTCACCTCCAACAGGATAACCGTGACAACCTAGTTTATCCCAGTAAAGGAAATGTAATTATATTTCGCATGGATGCATTTGGTGGTTGGCTAAAGGGTAACCGGACTTACACGAAATATGATTTAGATTTGAGACAATATGTTTCGCCTATTAATAATGTAACGGTTGCTGGACGAATTAATGTTGGATTGATTACAGGTTGGTCGGATGATTATGACCATTACGAAACAGTTCTATTTGAAAAATTCTATTTGGGCGGTAGCAACACGTTACGTGCCTGGAAACCTCTTCAATTTATGACTTATCAAACGGAATATGGGTTAACCCTTCCATTAGGTAAAACATCAAAAATGCTCACAAATTGGGAGGTAAGATTTCCATTATTTTGGAAACTAGGAATGGTGTTGTTCTATGATGGCGGCCAAATTTCAGATTCTTTTCAAACAGTTCAATGGAAAGACCTACAATGGAATCGCGGAGTTGGTATCACAATTAATCTTCCTTTTGCTCCAATCCGGGTTGATTATGGAGAAAGTATAGAAAATCCAAACCTAAATAAGATCCACTTCGGAATTTTGTATTCCTTTTAGTGGAACAATTGAATTTTGGGGTCGTTAGGGAAAATTCAAGGTAGTGGGGGAGAGAAAAAGTAATATAAATTCTTCGCCTTTAATTCAATAATATTGATATGAAAACGAAACATCTATTATTTGCAATTATTCCATTGGTTATGGCTGGATGTGGATTATTTAAATCAGCAGATGATCTTTATAATGAAGCTGAAATCAAAAGGAGTGTTGGAGAGGTGCAAGCAGCGTTGGAATTACTGCAAAGGATCGTAAATCAGCATACTGATCATAAAAAGGCACCCGAGGCTCAATACTTGATTGCTGAAATTTATTATCGCGATATGCGCGATTATTCAGAAGCCATTAAGCAATATGATAGAGTAAAAAATAATTTTCCGGATTCCAAACAAGTACCATTTTCGTTATTTATGCAAGGATTCATATTCGCTAATATGTTAGCCGACTTTAAACAGGCTGAGATACATTACAGTAAATTTATAACAAAATATCCGGATCACGAATTGTACCAGTCCGTGGAATTTGAACTGAAGTATCTTGGTAAAGAGATTAAAGATATCCCTGTACTCAAACATATAACATCATGAATCATTATGTCAGAATTTAGTTTATCAAAAATTAACGATCGGATTTCCAAAGAATCTGAATTTATAGAGCCTCTTCGCAAATCTATAGATGAAGTGATTGTTGGACAGGACGAGCTTATTAATAAAATATTAATTGGCCTTTTGGCCAATGGTCATTTACTGTTGGAAGGTGTGCCGGGACTCGCCAAAACTTTAACAGTTAACACTCTTTCGCAAGCAATCGACACCGGTTTTCAAAGAGTTCAATTTACACCGGATATGCTTCCGGCAGATCTTTTGGGCACATTGATTTTCAATCAAAAAACAGGTGCTTTTGAAACACGAAAAGGCCCGATTTTTTCTAATATCATTTTAGCGGATGAAATCAACCGCGCCCCCTCTAAAGTGCAAAGCGCCCTCTTAGAGGCCATGCAGGAAAGGCAAGTCACAATAGGTGAAGGCACCTTCAAATTAGATCCACCATTTTTAGTTTTGGCCACACAAAATCCTATTGAACAAGAGGGTACTTATCCTTTACCAGAAGCGCAGGTGGACAGATTTATGATGAAGTTGAAAGTGGATTATCCGGAAAAAAACGAGGAACGAAAGATTCTAAGACAAGCAGCTAGAACTGATCAGGCAGACCCAGTTAAACCAGCTGTAAAACCCAAGCAAATTCTTGATGCGCAGAAAACTATCAATGATATTTATGTAGATGAAAAGGTAGAAGATTATATTTTGAACCTGGTTTTTGCTACTAGAAACCCTGATGAATATGGTTTAGGTGACCTATCCCAGTTAATTGAATATGGGGCCAGTCCGCGAGCAACGATTAATTTAATTCTGGCATCCAGAGCACGTGCATTCCTTGAACACCGTGGTTATATTACACCTGAAGATGTAAGATATATCGGTAAGGATGTTCTGCGTCACCGTGTGATTTTGACCTATGAAGCAGAAGCGGAAGAATTGACATCGGAAGATATTATCCAGCGCCTGTTCGATTCAATCGAGATTCCTTAGAAAAAGTAATAATGAAAAACTATCACTCCTATATAAGCAAGGATTGCTAGTGACTTATTTTTTGTTTTATTAATTATGATTCCTAAGGAAATTTTACAAAAAGTCCGGCATATTGAAATTCGAACCAAAGGATTGGTGAATGACCTATTTGGTGGTGAATATCATTCAGTGTTCAAGGGGCGCGGGATGACTTTTTCGGAAGTACGTGAATATATACCTGGTGACGATATCCGAATGATTGACTGGAATGTAACAGCACGCTGTAATACACCATTTATCAAAATATTGGAAGAAGAGCGGGAACTCACAGTCTATCTTCTAGTAGATGTAAGCCGTTCAGGACATTTTGGTACAGTCGATCATTTTAAATCTGAATTGGCAGCAGAGATTGCTGCTGTTCTTGGGTTTTCCGCAGTTAAAAACAAGGATAAAGTGGGTCTAATCCTCTTTAGTGATCATATAGAAAAATATATTCCACCTAAGAAGGACCGCTCCCATATTTTGCGGGTCGTTCGAGAAGTTTTGTTCCACCAGCCTGAGGGGACAGGTACATCATTACAATCAGGATTAGATTTTTTGATGAATGTGGCCAAACGAAAAGCAGTTGTTTTCCTAATTTCTGATTTTCTCGATGAGGGTTACTGGAAATCTTTGAAACTAGCTAATCGCAAACATGATATGATTGGAATCCGCATTGCAGATCCAGCAGAAAAGAACTTACCTGATATGGGATTGATCAAAGTCCATGATTCTGAAACAGGCGATATGTTTTGGGCTGATTTATCATCAACGGAAGAGCGCAATGCTTTTTCACAATCAATAACTAATAAATGGAAAGCATTTGAGAACGAATGTGGGCATTCGCGATTAGATGTGATTAATGTAGGAACTGATGCAGATTTTGTTGAACCCTTGATGACCTATTTCAAACGTAGGGAAAAACGATATTGATATATTGAAAAAATCTCTTTTCATCAGCATTATTTTGCTGATTTCATGCAGTCGGGATAATGGTAGCCTTTCGGTTCAAATGATAGTTGAATTGGATACAACATATACCACTATTGGTAATCCAGTTAGTTATTCTGTAAAGGTTCAATCTCCAAAAGACAAAATTATTCAGTTTCCAGATTGGATTTTAGAAGATCCTCTTGAAGTTCGTTCATCAGATTTTGCCATTTCCACTCCTTATCAAATTGGAAACTATAAACTTGTTTTTTGGGATACTGGAAGAGTCGCCATACCCGGTTTGGAAATACAAGTATTGTATAAAGACAGTACCTTTGCATATAAAATGAACGCTGATACCATGTTTATGGAAGTAGTATCAATCACTGAACAAGATCCGAGTTTTAGGCAATCCAGTGGCAGTATTATGCCTATCAAAGACCCGGTTCCAGTGAAATATCCAGTTCCCTGGCGGACGATTATCTTATCCATGAGTCTAGTATTATTATTGGTTGGCATCATATGGATTTGGACAAAACGATTGAAAAAAGAAGTTTATTTTGAGGAAAAACCTGATTATTTGGAACAACCTGATGCAGTCGCCTTGCAAAAATTAGATCTACTGGATGGTTCGGGTCTATTGGCCGAGGGTGATATTAAAGAATTTTACTCTAGGCTATCTCTCATTATTCGCGAATATGCAGAAAACAGCCTTTATATTCGGGCCTTAGAAATGACCACAGAAGAAATTCGAGGATACCGTCTTTTTTTTCCATATACAAATATCGAATTAGAAGAATATATTCAGATTCTTTCCAGTGCAGATATGGTGAAATATGCAAAGCACAGAATCTCAATTG
>CAYXUK010000069.1:0-360 GCA_964468295.1 uncultured bacterium
GCATTTTTAACAGTATCAGAAACCACATGCTCTGAAAATGTGACCTGACCAAATAATATATTAAAGAATAAGATTAGAGAAATTGGTAAAATTTTTTTCATTATTATTTTACGCTCCCTAGCGTTCTATTACATTAATAGTAATTAAATAGTTATCAAGAATCTAAAACTTAGATAAAAAAGTTTGGTACCCAATCATACTAACTTAATGCGACTTTGAATAATAAGCCAAATTTTATAATCGAGATCACGATAAAAAAACATTCTATAAAAAATAAAAGGGCCCTGATATGGAGGCCTTTTATCTCTTGATAATTTCGTACAGACACCTAGGTGCAAAAATGTCTGTACTAACTACGCA
>CAYXUK010000069.1:370-8973 GCA_964468295.1 uncultured bacterium
AAAGATGATCCTTCGATATCCTTAACAAATCCATTTGATTTTTGGGCATTTTCGCATCCGAACAAAAATATAAATATCATGGATATGCTTATAGTTTTTTTCATTTTATTCTCCTTTAAAATAAACTAGATATAATAAGTTAATTAATTATAAACAAAAGGCGATAGGAATATTTGCGGAGGGGGAGGGATTCGAACCCCCGATGCCCATAAGACATGCTGGTTTTCAAGACCAGTGCAATCAGCCAGACTCTGCCACCCCTCCAAAAAGGAAAATATTTGAAAATTTGTGTATGGAATTTAGAAGAATTCGCGGAGAATTCGATTCAAGAAATCGGTTATTTAATTAAAGACATCTTCCTTGTTCTCACATAACCTTCTGTACGGAGCTGATAAAAATATATTCCGCTGGATAGATGACTGCCATTCAATGAAATATGATGAATTCCGGCAGGTTTAAAGCCATGTTCCAGTTGCATTACTTCAATTCCTAGCATATTATACAGCGTTAGTGATATAACCCCAGCTTTCGGTAATTCATATTGGATTTGAGTAATAGGATTGAATGGGTTCGGATGATTTTGCTTCAATTCAAAGTTATCTGGAAGAGTTTTATTATCATCGATGGCCAGGTCCACTTCCTCATTGATTTTTAAGACATAAAGGCCTTCTTCGATGGAAGTAACCACTATGGTCCCACTTTCAAAATAAGGATAATTACTCCAAGAACCATTAAATGCAACTCGGTCACCAGATGGATATGTATCAAAAAAAGCAATTTCCATGGGGGTTTTTATATTTCCAATAGAAAGAATTCTCAAGCCTGCTGTATAATTAGATTGAAAAAGCACATTTCCCTTGGTATAGTTATTATGATCAATTGTATTAAGTCCAGAGTTATATATCGTTAATAGTTTAGGATTATCCAAGTTAGAGACATCAAAAATTATAGTAGTCTGATTATCATCATAACCCCGGCTTTCATTCAGCTCATCATTTACGATAAAATATTTTTGGTCATCCGTGAGCCAACCCTGGTGCACATATCCAAAATTACTACCATCATACTTGGAAATAATCTTTGGATTTAATTTATCGGTAAGATCGGCAATACTGAGTGCTGTTTCATTGCTGGAAAATGCAATCTCACGCCCTTTATACTGTTCGTCGGGTCCATGATATAAAACCACTTGTATATCATGCGTGTATCCAGTACCTGACCTTCCCGTTCCTTCATGCGCAAAACAACCAGCAAAAGTTGGATTCGCTGGATCATTGAGATCAATCATGTGTGATCCCCCACCGCAACGAAGTTCAGAATTAGGAGCAGAGCCAATACCAACAGCATAAGCAAAACCAGTCGCTTCATTAATATGGATATTGTGTACACTTCCAACCATATCGTAATGATTTGTTTCATTAAAAGTAGTGAATTCAGTTACACCACGTAGGTTTGTCAAGTCGAAAACCTGAACGCCATGATCACTAGCATTATCTGAAACAATATAGGCGTGATTTTTATACACTTTAATATCCCGCCATGTGCTACTTCTTGTATGGGTTGGCAACTGACCAAGTACCAAAGGATTCTCCGGATCAGTAACATCCACAAATGCGGTTCCTTCTCGCAATCCTACCAAAGCAATTTCCTTATCAGTCTGAGGATCAGTCCAACCCCAAATATCATTTAATTCTGTTCCACCCATATCATCGGGTGCAATAAAGGCATATAAATCCAGACCCTTACAAGAATAATTGTCCGCATAACCACCTTCACAGGATATTTTTTGTCCAGTAATACTATTGACACGCTTGGCACTGCTCATTGAATTGCCTGTATTCCATACGCCCATACCATCTTTAATGAATGAAAATGCCAATTGACCATAAGTTGCACCAATAAGCAATTGGTTTCCCTCCAAATCCATTGTACGGCCAAATTTTCCAGTACCATTCCAAGGTGATTCAAGGGTTTGTTTTAATGTGAATGTCTGAAAGTCATTCGTATAATAAATAAATGATTTTTCACCATTATAATTGCCAACTGCTATTGTTTTACCCTCAATGGCAATTGAAGCGCCAAAATATGATTCTTTTTCATCAACTGGGTTTGTAATAGTTTTTACCTTTTCCCATTTCCCATCGCTGAATTTGTGAATTTCAATGTAACCAACCTGGTCATATCCTGGAGATCCAATAACAGCATAATCACCTGTAAGTTTTACAGCATATCCAAATCGGCCCTTACTTTGATAATTGTATGGTTTAAATACATGTTGCTCATTCCATGAATGGGTATTTGCATTGTATTGATATTCAATGGCCACATTTCCATCACGAGAACCAATCAGTGCTCTATGCTCATTAACAGAAATGGTATGCCCGAAAAAACCATCTTCATTAATGGATCCATAATAAATAGGATCTCCATCTATCCACTCTTTGGTTATAGAATTTTTATACAGTGTATAGACCATCCCTTGCTCATTGCTTGCATCACGGTCACCAATTAAGATAACATCATCACCAATGGCCACTTCAGAACCAAAATCCATTGTCCATATCTCAGAAGCTGGAATAATTGATTTAATTAACGTCCATTGTGAATTTCCGTCTTTTTGATAAAGAAAAGCTCGCCCAGAAAAATTGGCACGATGAGGTGCGCCTATGATCATCAAATCGTCTTTGACATCAATGGCATACCCAAAATCAAATCCTAGCTCTTCCTCTATGGGAGCAATTAAAATTTCCTGATCCAATGCGCCAGTTGCATTATTCTTATAGATATATATGGCGCCATTATTTAAAGAAGAACCGGTTTGGCCCAAATAATACACACCATCCGACAAAACTAGATCGCCGGATACACCAAAACCCAAAGAATTATGGTCTCTTTCTTTTGGATCCTCAGGGTGCATGAGGTTGTGGCTATAGAGAACAAATGGTATAAAGAATAATAAATTTTTCATCACAATTTCCGATATTTAAATGTTGGCCTGGTAATAATTTTAAATTAATTATCGATTGGTAAAGAGAAACTAGTAACAATTTCATTTATAATGATACTTCGAAGATCATTACCATATCCTGGAACTGGTCGCGAACTGGACGTTGCGGCAATAACCAGAGCACGAGTTGGTACAACCATAATATACTGCCCACCATATCCAGCAGCATAATATACATGTTCTCCATTAATTTGAGTTGTCCACCATAAGTAACCATATCCATCACTGCTATTGAAATTTATCCATTTTTCGGTGGATTTATTGACCCATCCCGATGATATAATTTCCTGACCTGCCGATTGACCTTCTTGTAAAAACAAATGACCAAATCTCAACATATCTTGTAGAGTTATGTACAGTCCATATCCACCATTATGATTCCCTTGCTGATCAGCTTCCCATTTATAATTGGTAATGCCAATTTTGGAAAATAAATGTTCCATAGCGTAATCGTTGGCAGTTTCATTGGTCTTCTTATTGAGTATAATTGATAAAATATGAGTTCCAGCAGATGTATAGGCCCACCAAGTTCCAGGCGAAAAACCCAAATCGAAGCCAAGGATATAGTCGGATGGATTAGCAGAATACATATACGATAGATCATCTTGTATACCGGATGTCATGGTTAATAACTGTGAGACTGTAATCAATTTTTTTGTTTCATCCGTTAACTGGGGAAAAAATTCATCAATAGGAATGAATTCATCTTTAAGTAAACCTTGATCAATCATTTGGCCAAATAGTGCTGATATAAAACTTTTTGTCACAGACCAAACAGGAAATTGTGTATCCTTATCTCCAAAACTATATTCTTCAATAACTAATCGACCCTTGTAAACGATGCCAATACCGTAAAAACCTTCAAGTGATTTTACCTGATCAACCGCATCATCTAATTTTTCAGAATTGATACCTTCCGCATTGATTTGACCCTTTTGCCAACCTTCAGACAGCTCGAGATTCTGCCAGTCAAGTACCGGTTCATTCTCTTCCTGATAATCGGCACATGAGATCAGAACCAGGAAATAAACAAGAAGCGCCGACTGAAATACAGCTTTATTTCTGAATTTTAGATACATGCGTTACTAATTTAAGTTTGGGCCCTATTCTTTCTTTTCCTTCTCAACATTAAGCTGCGCAATATTCGGATCCCAGTAAGTATCTCCAATGAGATGTTTCACAAAATATTCTGCTCGGAGCCAATGCCAATAATCACCCATATTTCCATAACCATGCCGCTGTCCGGGAAAAAGAAAGAAATCAAATCGTTTATTAGCACGGATTAAAGCTTCGGCCATTCTTAATGTACCAGCCATATGGACATTATTATCGATATCTCCTGTGGTTAATAGTAAATGACCCTGCAAGTTTTTGGCCAAGTCTGAGTTTTTTGCAATATCATATTCAAAACTTACTCTACCTGAATCATCCACTACCTCCTTAATGCCATGATGCTTCTCAGACCACCAACTGTTATAAACATCATTATTGTGATTTCCAGATGAAGAAACAGCCACTTTGAAAAAATCTGGATAAACGAGCATGGCGGCAGTAGACATAAAGCCACCGCCGGAATGTCCATAAATACCTACACGATCTATATCTATAAAATCATGGCGATCTGCCAATTGCTCAATGCCAGCTTTTTTATCAGCCAAACCGTAATCGCGCAAATTGCCATATCCATAATTATGATACCATTTAGATCGTGCTGGATGACCACCGCGATTACCGATGGTAATAACGATAAAGCCAAATTGAGCCAAGGCAGTTGTGCTATGGCGCAACTGAGTAAAAGATTTCGCCACCGATTCTGTCTGTGGTCCCGGATAAACATAAGCAATAATTGGATATTTATTATTAGGGTCAAAATCGAAAGGTTTAGTCATGACTCCGTAAATATCCGTAACACCATCAGCAGATTTAACTTGAAAAGGTTCAGGGTATTGAAATCCTGCCATCATTAGCTGGGATAAATCCGCTTCTTGAAGATCCACCATTTTCTTTCCACTAGTATTATATAGCGCTGATCGTGGTAGACTATTGACACGTGAATAATTATTAATGAAAAAACGGTTGGATTCACCCATTGAGATCCTATGATCAAAATTACCTTGGTTTAATAGTTTTAATTTGGTTCCATCAAAAAAGACACTATATAGGTGCTGGAAGTATGGATCTTCATTTTTCTCCCTTCCATTGGCTATAAAATAGATGGTCTTTTTTCTTTCATCGACCCCCACTACTCTTCTAACGGAAAATGGCCCACTTGTGATTTGTCTTTTTAGAGTTCCATCCTTTCCATAATAGTACAGATGAGCCCAACCATCCCTTTCAGACCACCAAATCATATCACCTGATTTGAGCAGTTCTAATCTCTGCAACTCTATATATGTATTTAATTTTTCTTTAAAAAGTATCTTTACTTCGCCTGTTTCTGTATCAGCCACACATACATCTACTTTATGCATATCACGACTCTGACGATAGAAATAGAGCTTCTTTGAATCCTCAGCAAGCCATACTGTTTGCTGCGGTTTATCACTGTCTGGATATCGAAATTGTCTGCCAGAGTAAACGCCAATTCTCTGATCCTTAAATTTATTAATATCAAGTTTTAATCTACTTTGTGTAGCTAGATCGTGAATCTCAATTTCATATTGAGTTACATTCTTATCACCGGCCATGTCATATTTATATGTTTCCAGTTTTGGTCGCTTATTTTTCACAGAATGAATTACCCATAATTCTTTGCTTTTTCGTTGATCTGAACGAATAGAAGCAAATTTTTTTGAATCTTTAGCCCAATAAATTCTTGTCCGCTTGCGTTTATCCTGATCTCTTTTCCGTTTATCATCTGTATCCCCTCGATCAAATATCGCATAGCTGTAGTGTTTTTCCCCATCACGGGTCAGCTTTACTTCATTCACTGTTACTTTTTCAATTGCATCCTCAGCTTTCTTTCCATCCTTACCTCTACCTGCATCGAGTATTTTTTTATAATCAGAAGCATTAATCATATAAAGATTATGATTTCGGGCAAAAATAATCGTCTCGCCATCCGGTGATACGTTAGCCCATTTCGGATGTTTATCTGGCGCTTCCCAATCCTTCAATTCTCTAAGCTTTTGAGTATTTATTTTGTATTCAAAATGAAAGACTTTTTTCTTATATATCTTTTCCTTTTCTTTTTCTTTTTTATCTATGTCCCACTTTTGTTCATCGATCTCCTCGTCAATTACCTCTTCTCCTTTATCTTCCTGGGAAGATTTCACATCAAACTGAAGCGTATTTTCATCGATGAATTTTATTTTTCCTATGGGTAAATGCTGTGCATCCCACGGGTCTCGTGTAATTCGGGTTAATTCTGCGGCTATTTTATCATTATCAAATAACAGCTGTTGAGTCCCTTTAAGTGGATCACCCATGTAAAAAGATTTTCCATCAGCAGTTTTCCATTCATACCAAAAATTCTCCGTTCCTTCAATCCATTTAGTATTAATGGAAGTGCTATACATAAGCTTCTTGATCTTATATGGTGCAAATCTTCCTGCTAACTGATAATTAGCTTTATTTGAAACATTATCTTCTTCTGCCATCAATGGCATCACTAGACAAAAGCATAGATAAGCTATTGCATTTTTTTGCTTCATATTATCCTCCAATAAAAATTTGTATAAAGTGCTTAGTCACATAATGAAATTTATATTGAGACTAGTAAATGAATTAGAAATAAAAATAGCTCCTAAAGGAGCCTTATGTTCACTAAAACCATAAAAAGGTAAAATATTTCTTACTGCTATCTAAATAACTATTTAAGCAATAACATTTTTCGAGTTTTAATAAAATCCTTGGCTTGAATTTGATAAAAATAAATCCCAGCAGAAACTGGTCTATCAAGGTTATTTCTTGTATTCCAGATAATAGACTGATAACCTGCAGAAACCTCTTGATTTAACAGTTTTACCACTTCCCTACCCAAAACATCATATATGATAAGATTAATATGAGTCTGTTCTGGCACATCAAATTTGATTGTTGTGAATGGGTTAAATGGATTAGGATAATTTTGATGTAATGCAAACTCTTCGGGCAAAGGTTTGAGGAGAATTTCTTTTGTTCCCTGACTAATTAATTCACCTGCTACATCAAACATTCGGTATACAGCTGTAATCGTAACATCATCTTCACCTTTTATGTTATAAGGTATATCAATAGATCGCATTTTTTGCTCTACATAACCTGCAATCAAATAATACTCGCCATTCAGTGTATCAATATGACTCAACATCATTTCTTTTGGTGTCGAACTTTCATCATTGGATTTTATTTCTAAATACTCTTTAGGGTAATCAAAATAAAAGTCAACGGCATTTACTTCTTTGGCAACTTGGATACCAAGAGTACTGTTTTCAATTAGAAACATTAATTCTTTTCCAGAATTAGTATAATATCGGGCATCTATTTTTCCACTTTTATTTAAAGACCAATGCCACATGCGTGTAAAAGCGGCTGCATCGTAAATATCGAATTGATTATCAACAACCGGCTTTAAGTAAGGCATATCGCCGGACGTAGGAGCAAGTTCAAATTGTAGATCTTTACTATACCAAGCCATCACAAGTTTTGATAAATCTAAAGCATCAATTAATCCATCGGAATTATAATCACTTAAATATGCGACAGGATAAGTAAATATAGAGTCTCTGGCAATAGACCCGGCTCTATCTTTTACATTCTCCACCGTCACTGATATGTCATCACCACCAATAAACGGACCAAAAATTGTAATATCAAATTGGTTTTGATCCATTATTTTGTATTCATTGTTATACTGATCTCCTTGCAATGATTCCAACTTAACAGATCCCGAAAAAATTGGTTCGGAGAATTTTAATTTTAATTTCAAATTACCAATAATCGGGTTTGATGATGTCCATACCTTTTCAGATGAAATAATTGCTGGTGGTATAATATCTATTTTCACACCGTCAGAAGAAGCAATTTTGGAAACACTGCCAGCTTGATCTGTACCAATAACACTGAAATGATAGGTAGAATCATTTTTCAGGTTCAACCCGGTTACCGTCACAAAAGTATCGGTGCCTGAAGTCTGCCAATCCACGATATTGTTGGCCTGATAAGTACCAATTGCGTATTGATAAGTAACATTGCTGTTATCTTCAAATTTCTGCCAGTGGCCAGAGAGTGTTGACGCATCATTCCAAAATGATATATCTGTTGAATCCAAACCATCCATGATTGGAGCAGTATATAATAACCGTTTTGCCCTACTACTCTCATAGGCACCCATATCCGGGTTAGAACCTTCGGGGTTTGGCCTCGGATTGCCATCTAAGTCCGTAAGAGGTGCTCCTGTGCTTGTACCAGCGCCAATCACTGGTGAATATTCATCCAAGCGATAATCACTATGTAATAAAGGTTCAAGATCAATATTCCCTTCAGTCCAATTAATAGTCGCATTATCGTTGGTTACAATGGAATCTTTACCACCTTGTATATCCGAAAAACTAATATCCATTTCCCATGAATTGTTTTCCGATGAGAAGTAAATCTGTTTTGGCAAATTATTCCA
>CAYXUK010000070.1:0-8907 GCA_964468295.1 uncultured bacterium
GGCAAATGGGTGATTTCGGATTCATCAAAAGCAAGCAGGATAATTGGTTTATCTGGAAAAGATTCTTTGACCTTCTCCCCAAAGGTAATGGGATCCATGTCAGCTATGCGCATCATTACAATTACCAGGTCATAGCTACGATCAGATAACATTTGTAACCCAATAGTTGCATTTTTTGCATGCCAGACTCTGGGTGCATAACTAAGATTCATACCCAGATATTCGTACAGGATCTGCTGAGTAAGACGCCCGTCTTCCTCTAAAATAAATGCATCATAGGGACTTGCCACAAGTAGTATCTCGTGGATGCGGTGGAGCATCAAATCTTGGAAATTGATGGATGCTATTGTTTCGGATGACATATTGTGCCCAATTCAAAATTAATGTACTTAACCATCGATATAAATAGAATTATCCATAGATTCCTGCAAAGCGTTATGATATCATTTGATCCAACCGTAATACAAAGGAATATTTATACCGTTTTGAAAATAAACGTGAGGGGGAAGAACGACTTCAAAATATGGAAAATGCATTTGTAAATTCTCAATCTTTGAAAGAGTTGGAAATCGGAATTATTGATAATGTATTAACAACAGGTGTAGCGAACTGCATTGGCAGGAACTATTAGTTTTAACCATATGATGAGCTTTACCTTAGTAACATCTACAATTTATAATATGAAAAACCTGCGTGATTAAATCTCTCAAAACGTTTGAATTAAAAGAAAAACGTGTCCTTATTCGTGTTGATTTTAATGTGCCAATAATAAATGATAGTGTTGTGGATGATTTTCGAATTCGCGCTGTTTTACCCACTATTCAGTATTGTTTGAAATCAGGAGCAAATATTGTATTAATGTCTCATTTGGGTCGGCCCAACGGAAATAATAATTCCGAATTAAGTTTAATCCCTGCTGGTGAGACATTAGCGGACCTATTAGAAATGCCAATAAAATTTTCGGATGATTGTGTATCTGAAGATGCCCATGATGTTTCTCTGGGATTGCGCGGTGGTGAAATTCATTTGCTTGAAAATTTACGCTTTCACGCTGAAGAAACACAAAATGATCCTGATTTCAGTGCCAAATTAGCTAAACATGGTCAGGTATTTATTAATGATGCGTTTGGTACGGCCCATCGAAGTCATTCATCCAACTCCGGAGTAACTAAAAATTTTACACACAAGGGAATGGGTTTTCTCGTTGAAAAGGAATTGCAGTTTTTGGCTGAAGCTATGACAAAACCAAAATGCCCTCTAACAGTGATTTTAGGAGGAGCTAAAATTGATACAAAATTGAATTTGATTCACCATTTCATTGGCAATGCAGATCATATTCTCATAGCTGGAGCTATGGCTCATCCATTTTTAATAGCACAGGGCAAGGATGTAGGTAATACAACTGTAGATGCATCCATGATTGTTGCTGCAAAAACTATTATGTCTAAAGCACGAGGGAAAACCAAATTAATTTTTCCAATAGATTTTGTGTGCGCAGAATCAACTGATCATGGGGGTGTTACAGAAATTTGTGATGTAGGTAAAATTCCAAATGATTTAATGGGCCTAGATATTGGTCCTGGAACGATAAATCAATTTTCTGAAATTATAGAAAATTCGGGGACCATTTTATGGAATGGACCAATGGGAGTGTTTGAAGTGGATGGGTTTCATCACGGCACACAAAAGATAGCAGAAAAAATCGCGGCAGTAACAGAAAAAGATATAATGACAATCATTGGTGGTGGAGATTTAGCTGCGGCAATAAAACAATTTGGATTAATGAAGAAGGTTAGCCACGTCTCAACAGGGGGCGGAGCATCTTTAGAATTATTATCAGGGAATACATTACCCGCGATTTATTCATTGGAGATTTAAGTTGGATACTAAGCCTATTATCGCGGGAAACTGGAAGATGCATAAATCAGTTGAAGAAGGTGTCTCTTTCGTCGGTAAAATCAAAAATCGTATATTGGATAAGGTAGAAGCAAAGGTTATATTCTGCCCGCCTTTTACGTCGCTCTTTTCCATCGTTAAAGCATTAAATGGTACAGATTTCGGTGTTGGCGCACAAAATACCCATTTTGATGTGCAGGGTGCCTACACTGGAGAAATATCAATTGGGATGCTGAAATCTACAGGAGTTCAGTATGTGATTCTTGGCCATTCGGAACGTCGCCATATCTTTGGCGAAACGGATATATGGATTAATAAAAAAATTCATGCTACTTTGAATGCGGAGCTTGTACCTATCTTTTGTATAGGTGAAACACTGGATGATCGTAAATCGAATCAAACTGCCCAGGTTCTTGAAAATCAATTAAACCTTGGTCTTCAAGGTATGGAATCGATTGATCCTGTAAAAATGATTATAGCCTATGAACCGGTATGGGCCATTGGTACAGGTGAAACTGCTTCCCTTCATCAGGTAGCGGAAGCCCATGGTTATATTCAATCGGTCCTAGAAAGAATGTTTGGACAAGTTGGGTATGAAGTGCCGATACTCTATGGTGGATCAGTAAATGAAAATAATGCTGCGGAATTAATTCAAACCGATTGTGTATCTGGTTTTCTCATCGGTGGAGCGAGTATAAAAGAAGAGAGTTTTTGTAACATAGTAGAACAAGTATCAAAATTTTATAAGAGGTAAAACGTGTTAGGATTTTTAATCACAGTTCATGCAATTATCAGTTTATTACTAATTACAGTTGTATTAATGCAGGCAAGTCAAGGAGGTGGTTTAGCCGGTTCTATTGGCGGTCAAACAACCAATGCTATATTCGGAGGACGTGGTGCTGCAACTGCTTTAAGTAAAATCACAACTTATCTTGCTATTGCTTTTATGGGTTTAGCGCTTTTGATTAGTTTGATTGGTTCACCAACTACTAGTGGGGCTAATTCGGTTATCGAACAAGCGCAGGAGGAAAGGACTTTATCACCCAACACTGATGGATTGGCATTGCCTACGCCACCAGTACAAGATGCTGAAAAAATCAATAATTGATATGGGCCGAAGTGGTGGAATTGGTAGACACGCAGGCTTGAGGGGTCTGTGGGGGAAACCCCGTGCCGGTTCAAGTCCGGCCTTCGGCACAAGAAAATTTAAATAAGGGATCATATTAAGATGTGTAAAAAGATATTTACAATTTTTGTATTAATAGGTATTGTTTTTTCCCAATCTCCAGATGAATTATACAATACTGCTAATATAAGTCTAGAAGCAGGAAATATTTCCGAAGCAGAAACTGGTTTTAATGCAGCACTTGAGGCTGATCCCACATTTGCTCCTGCATATCTAGGACTAGCTCAGATTTCAATCAGGAAAGGTGATTTATCTAAAACACAGCAGTATATAAAAGAAGCAATCGAAGCTGATCCTGAAAGTCAAGAATTTCGTGATGAATTTGATCGATTGAATGAATTAAATACACTTATGAGTAAAGGAATTCGATCCATGAAAAACGGCGATATGGAAGATGCTTTTATATCCTTTAGGATCGCTTACGAAAAATTTCCTCATTATCCAGAATCGGTATTTAATATGGGTTTAGGATATATGCGCAATAAAGAATATATGGAAGCAGTGAAAAATTTTCACAAAACCATGGAAATCAATCCTGAACATAAAAATGCTTTGGCAGCAATAAAAAATGTAGCTAAAAACTTTTTTAATTCCGCAAATCAATCTTATAAAAGAGGTGATTTGGAAAGCGCCCTTAGTTCATATGAAAGAGTGCTGGAAGTTGATGAAACATTTTATCAGTCGTATTACCAAATTGGTGTGATCAAGTCGAAAATGGGTGACAAGGATGAAGCTATACAATCCTACGAAAAAGCGCTTGAGGTCAACCCTCAATTCTATAAAGGTTATTTTGCTTTAGGTCTGGCCAAAAGCGGACTCAATGATGATGAAGGGGCTATTGTAGCTCTACAAACGGCTGTCGATATCTACCCAGGGTATGACAAAGCTTATGGTGCAATGAGCGATATTTATATTCGTAATAAAAATTATGAAAAAGCTAAACAAGTCTTGAACATGTCAATTACAGTCAATCCAAATTATGCTAAAGGATATGCAAACATGGGTATGATATTTACTGAAGAGCAGGATTGGAACCAAGCAACATCTAATTTAGTCATGGCTACGACATTGAACGATCGTGATGTCATGAGTCTTTTTAGACTGGCTGGTGCTTATAATGCAACTGGAAACTGTTCTGAAGCAAGAGATGCGTCCCGTAAGAGTACTGAACTGAAAAATCGATTTGGTGGTGGTTGGTTTGAGTTAGGCGTAGCTGAATGGTGTGATGGAAAGGGAAATAAAACTGCTGCCATAAATGCTTTTGAAAAAGCTAGAAACGATCGCGCTTGGCGTAAAATGGCTGAGTACGAAATCGATAAAGTGAAAAATCCCCAGAAATACGAAAATTAATTTTAATGATACGGTTTAAAATCGATGATTCAAGCGATCATCTTTGACTTAGATAATACACTTTTAGATTTTATAAAGATGAAGCAATTTGCAGTGAAAGCTGCAATTACTGCAATGAATGAAGCTGGTCTAAATGTTGATGAAGAAAAAGCATATCAGGATATATTTGATTTATATGTAAATAAGGGATGGGAGAACCAACAGGTATTCGATGATTATTTAAATCAGACTATTGGTGAGGTCAGTAACAAGATATTAGCAGCAGGTATTGTTAACTATCGCCGTGCTCGTGAAGCGACATTGCTGGTTTATCCTAATGTAAATAAAACGTTAATTGAATTGATCAAAATGGGGATTAAACTGGCCGTCGTATCGGATGCCCCAAGTCGGGAAGCTTGGATGCGCTTGTATTATTTAAATCTTCACCACGTTTTTGATCCTGTTTTGACATTTGATGATACGGGTGTGCGAAAACCATCACCAAAACCATTTCAAATGGCTTTGGATTATTTGAAAGTAAAACCAGAAGAAGCACTGATGATTGGTGACTGGCCTGAACGAGATGTAGTTGGGGCCAAACAAATTGGTATAAAAACAATTTTCGCACGATATGGCGACACATTTGGGACGCTTGATTCAGGCGCTGACTGGGATATAAATGATATATATGAGGTTGTAGATATTGTCAAGGAGTTGAGTGACGTCTAATACTTTCATCGGAACGGATATCGTTTCGGTTAAACGAGTTGCTCTGTTGTTGAAAGAACACGAGGATCGATTCAAAGAAAAATCCTTTTCAATAAACGAAATCAAATATTGTGATGGAAAAGCAAATCCATCTATACACTATGCCGGTAGGTTTGCTGCCAAAGAAGCAATCAAGAAGTGTTTTTTATCTTCAGAGTTGACTGAACAGATAGGATTGAATGAGATTGAAATTTTATCCTCCAAAAATGGTGCTCCAATCGTTTCTGCTATAGGTAACTACGAATATGCTGATTTAATTGTAAGTATTTCTCACGAATCTGATTATGCTATAGCTATCGCAAATTTGGTTATTTAAGTGCGTTTAATCACTCGAGAACAGGCCCAGGAACTAGATCATCTAGCGATGACAAAACATGATATTTCTGGGGAAAGTTTGATGAGAAATGCTGGTCAACAAATTGCTGAGTTTGTCCAATCCCAGTTGATCAATATCCATAATCCAAATATTGGTATTATAAGTGGAAAAGGTAATAATGGAGGTGATGGTTTTGCCGCTGGTGAAGTCCTTAATAATTTGGGTTTTAAAGTCACTATTTATTCGTTAGAGGATAAAAATAATATTACTGGTGATGCTAAAATTTTTCATGACCATTGTAGTCGTGATAAAGTCTCGATTATTTATGATCATAATCCCCCGGTAACAAAACCCAATTTTGATTTATTGATCGATGCGTTATTTGGTACGGGTTTTACTGGTACCATGCGCAATAATCTTTTCCCGTGGGTTGAATGGATCAATGATTGTAAATGTATAGTGGCAACTGATATTCCATCTGGTGTTAATGCAAATAGTGGTTATGCAGATGAATATGTTGTCAAGGCCAATCATACCGTAACAATGGGATATTCAAAACTGGGCATGTTGATTGAACCAGGAAAAAGCAATTCCGGTGAAGTTCATCCTGTAAATATTGGATTTCCAGATATTATTAATGATTTGAATGGTAGGGCTTGGTCAACTATTACGGAGGAAGAAATCCAGGGCATTATTAAACCTGTCCATAAATCAACACATAAGCATATACAGGGAAAAGTTCTAATTGTTGCTGGATCAAAAGGAATGACAGGCGCTGCTTACTTAGCAACTATGGCGGCTTTGAGAAGCGGGGTTGGTCTAACAATCACTTGTGCTCCGTCATCACTCAATTCGGTATATGAAGAAAAAATTACGGAAGGGATGACCATTTCTTGTGAAGATAAAGAGCGTGGTTATTTCACTGAAGAAAATTATGATGAAATCATGGCTCAGATTGATTGGTGCGATGTTTTCACTATTGGTCCGGGAATTGGTCAAAATACGCGCACCGCTAGTTTGGTTGAGAAAATCGTCAAAACTATTGATAAACCAATGGTAATTGATGCTGATGGCTTGGCTCCATTTTATAATAATTTTGATTTATTTAATAAAATCAAAAATGAATTTATTATAACCCCTCATGTAGGAGAATTGAGCAATTTATTAGGAAAAACTTCCAAATCAATTCAAAAAGATTTACCAAAAACGATTGATGAGATGATGCCAAGATTTTCTGGTATATTGATTGCTAAATTTGCCCCTTCTTTAGTTGCTTGGGAAACGCAAGGTGCCGTTAATTCTACAGGGAATGCTGGTTTGGCTACTGCAGGTTCAGGCGATGTGTTAACCGGAATAGTCTCATCATTAATGGCGCAGGGTTACCATGCAGTGGAAGCAGCAAAAGCAGCCGTATTTATTCATGGGAAGGCATCAGATCAATTGGCGAAATCGATTAGTCAAAGAGGTATGATTTCAGGCGATTTATTATATAAGGTCGGTAGAGTCCTTCAAGCATATGAAACATAAAACATTTCGGATTTTATTAGTCGCATATATGATACTGATCTTGGGTTTATCTAGTATGCCTGCGCAAGATTTTCCGAAAACTTGGCTTTTGACCTGGGATAAACTAATTCACCTTGTTGAGTATTTTATTCTGGGGATTCTGGCTATGAAAAGCATGAATACAATATCCTATCGAACACTAAGAATCGTGCTCCCATTTGGTATGCTTTTTGGCGTACTAGATGAATACTTGCAATCATTTATTTCAGGGCGGTTTTCCAGCGGCTGGGATGTGTTAGCAGATACGATAGGGGTCACCATTGGTGCTTTGCTAATTTTAGGTAATGATAAAAAATGATACATCAGCTCTACATAAAAGATTTTGCAATTATCAATGAAATTTCGCTTCCCATTAATGAAGGTCTAACCGTAATTACGGGAGAAACTGGGGCAGGGAAATCTATTCTGTTGAAATCATTAGGTATAACACTTGGTGCTAAGGCGGATAAAACAGATGTGCGCAGTGGTCAGCAGCAGGCAATAGTTGAAGTAGAATTATCTGAAGATGGTCAAGAAAAAATATTTCGCCGATTAATCAGTAAAAGTGGACGTACAAGATCCTTTATTGATGACAAGCCTATATTAGAACCAGCCTATCGGGAAACTGTTAATTCTCTGGCCGATTTTCACGGGCAATATGAACAACAATATATTATGGATCCCGCAACTCATATCGATTTTTTAGATGCCTTTTACGATTCTAATGACTTAATCAGGAAAATAGCATTGACATATTCGGATTTAATTCAAACTATTCAGGAATTAGATCAGTCGATTAAGTTGCAAAAAAATTCCTCCAATCAAAAGGAATTGTTACAATTTCAAATTCAAGAAATTCAAGCCGTGGACCCTCAAATTGATGAAGATATTGAATTGGGGAAAGAGTTTAAACGATTGAATCATGTTGACGAATTGATTTCAACCATACAACATTTGAATCAATCATTAACGGAGCATGATCATTCCATTTATCGTCAACTTGCTTCAGCCCTAAATGAATTAGAACGATTATCAAAATACGATGAATCTCTAAAACCTTTTATTGATTCTATTAATCAGGCAACGGTATCTATTCAAGATGCGTCTGCAGGTATGACTCAGCATATTGAATCAATTGAATATGACCAAAAACGACTTGAGGAAGTAGAAGAACGACTTCAAGCTATTGAAAGCTTAAAACGAAAATATGGAGGGTCGATAGAATCAATCAGATTATTTATCCAAAATTCAGATCATGAATTGGCTGGCTTATCCGGATTGGATGAAAAAATTTCTGAATTGGAATTAGAAAAAACACATTTAATTAATCGATATCAAAAATTGGCAGGTCAATTGAATACACTTCGGATGAAATTTGCTGCAAAGGTTTCCTCAGAAATTGAAATGGAGATGTCTAAACTCAATATGGCTGGGGCAAAATTCCAGGTTCAAATAACCCAATTAGAAGATCGTGAAAGTTTTATCAAGTTTGAGGATAAATCTGTGAAATATGGATCAAAAGGATATGATCAGGTTTCATTTTTCTTAAGTGCAAATCCAGGAGAATTGCCAAAACCTCTAATTAAAATTGCTTCTGGTGGTGAAGTTTCCAGGATTATGTTGGCGATTAAATCAGTTTTGAAAAAAAGTGATCCTGTTGAGACACTGATTTTTGATGAAATCGATACAGGAATATCCGGACAGGCAGCAGAAAAAGTCGGAGAAACTCTAAAAAAATTAAGCCAAGATAAACAGGTCATTTGTATTACACATTTGCCTCAAATTGCTTCCAAAGCAGATCATCATTTGTTTATTCATAAAAAAATAAAAAATGAACAAACTGAAGTGGTGGCCCGTTATTTGAATA
>CAYXUK010000071.1:0-3574 GCA_964468295.1 uncultured bacterium
CCACCAATCAGTTTGCCTTTTACAAATAGTTGGGGGATGGTAGGCCACCCTGATTGTTCCGAAAGTTTGACGCGAATCTGAGGATCTTCCAAAACATTTATATCCTTGTATTCTACTCCATAATGATTGAGAATTTGCACCACTTGGTTAGAAAATCCGCACATGGGCATTTCTTTGGTGCCTTTCATGTACAGGATAATTGGATTTTCAGCAATATCATTTTTGATTTGTTCGGATAATTCCATATTTGATTCCTATGTATTGTGTTGGGCCCATTGAGCGGGCGAATAAGTTTTTAGTTGCAATGCATGAATCTCCTTTGTCATATGATCCCCAACAGCTTGGTAAACAGCCTGATGCTGTTCGACTAAAGATAATCCTTCAAAGCTATCGCTAATCACAATTGCACTGAAATGATCCTTCGTTCCGGTTGTATCCACCACTTCAATATTTGCACCAGGTATACCTTCCTGTATTAATTCTTTTACGGCTTCAGGGTCCATGAATAAGTCCAATTTTAGAAACGGAAATTACAATGATCATCGCCAATTATTTTTATAATATTCTATAATTATGGCCATAAATAGGGCTGTAAATTCTGCAGATATTTTCAACTTCAATGCTAATAATTTAGGCAAAAATGATACTGTATTCATGGAACGTGAACGGGATTCGTGCGATTGAGAAAAAAGGGTTTTTGGATTGGCTAGATGAGGTGCAACCTGATGTACTTTGCCTCCAAGAGACTAAGGCCCGGATGGATCAACTGGGTTCATCGCTAATAGAGGACCACGGCTATCATACTTATTGGCATTCGGCCGAAAAGGCTGGTTACAGCAGTGTAGCTACTTTCTGCAAGGAAGAACCTCACTATGTCCAAGAAGGACTGGGAATTGATCGTTTTGATAAAGAAGGCAGAGTTCTCATAACAGAGCACGATAACTTTTTACTATATAATATTTATTTTCCCAATGGGCAAAAAGATGATATCCGTCTTGAATATAAACTCGATTTTTATGATGAACTGTTACCTATTATTAATGAACATGTTGATAATGGGACCAATGTTATTGTAACTGGTGACTGGAATACAGCTCATCATGAAATTGACTTGGCCCGTCCGAAAGAAAATGTGAAAACATCTGGTTTTATGCCCATTGAACGAGAGCGGTTAGACACCTATGTTAATAAAGGATGGGTTGATTCTTTTCGCCATTTTCATACAGAACCAGACCGATATACCTGGTGGACTTATCGATTTGGGGCTAGAGACCGCAATATAGGTTGGCGTATTGATTATTTTTTCGTGAATGAGGAGTTTATTGATCAACTACAAGATGCGGATATTCATAGTGAAATTATGGGCTCGGATCACTGTCCAATATCACTGACCTTAAAGAGTGAAGGTATTTAAGATAATTTCAAAATAATCGGGAATTAGTTAACCAAAATTGGGCAAGTCATACAATGGGCACCACCATTTCCTTGCCAAAGTTCGCTTGCGGGAAAACTGTCCAATACCCATCCGCGAGAAGTCATTCCCTTTAGAATATCACCATCTTGTTCGAATCCAATGGCTTTTTCCGATTGGACTGTTACAACAACATTTAGATAGCCTGCGTATCGGTCATCACTAGAAGCAATAATGCAATCGAAACCACGCTCTTTCAAAAAGTCCATAAACATAATATTTTTGAACCCAATCTTTCCATCTTCATAGAGTCGGCAGGGAAATGTTTCAAAATTTTCGGGCCAAACCAGGCATAGTTTTTTATCAATAACCATAAAACTACCATCAATATGAATGGACCCTTTGGGGACAGGTACTTCAAGATAGTACTTCACTTCTTTTCCTAGTATCATTTCTTTCAACATGCGGGTTCCCGTTTCATTAGCGCGATCACATACTGATACTGCGCAAGTATCTTCATCGATAGGCTGTACTCCACCACCTTCTATATATCCTGGGGGTTCAACAATCCCCTTAACCGGTACCCCCAGTTTTTCAAAAGCACGTCCAACAATAAATTGATCTCCCCAGCGGCTTTTAATCCTCGGACTCATTAAATATGCGCCATGATTAAAAACTACAGCCAAATCTCGGGTATAGGTCATATTGGGTCGATGGTTTATATATTCAATTGCATCCAAATCATCCTTTAATACATCTGTAAGTAGAATGGTTTCGGCACCATGATTTTGAAATTTTGATAGCATTATATCGTACTCATTTACAAATGTTGCTTTATTAACAGCTCTTTTAAAATTGAATTCAGTTTTATTGTCTTCTGTAACTTTATCCAATTCCATATCTGGTCGGTGCATTAACACACGTTTTAAAGAACCGTAACCGTTAGAAACACCAAATAAACCCATGCTATTTCCTTTCTTTAAGCCACAGGTAAAAAGGAATTCCTATGGCAGTTAATAAGATACCAATGATCGTATCCTGAGGACGGTAAATAATGGCGGCGAACAAAAACCCCAATATTGTGATAATAAATAATATGGGTGTGACTGGATAAAAAGGTGTGTGATAGTCTTGGGGTTTTATATCAATTTTTTTTCGAAATTTGAAAATTGCTGCAACAAGCAAAATATTAAAAAAATGGTTTGGTACAACGAAAAAATTTACAATCCTGCTAAATGATTGTAAATAAATCAATGCCACGATTGAAATAGCACCCATAAATAACAATGACCCGCTTGGCACACCTGTTTTGCTGTTTACGTTCGAAAGAAATTTGAAAAGGGAAAATTTTCCGGATGATTGTAATTGTGCACTCATACCATAAATTAGTCGGGGGTTGGTCATAATTAAACCGCCGAGGGCACCCAAAATCGATACCATCAAGAGTATAGAAATAAATTTTCCACCAATCATACCAAAGGTCGCCTCTGCAACTTTGAAGATAGCCAGTTGATTCCCCCTACCCATTTCACTAAGTGGGACAACTCTCAAGTAGGCATAATTGGTAATAAGGTAAAGTAGGGTTATGCCAATGATACCAATAATAAGACCAGCGGGTATGTTTTTTTTGGGATTTTTAACTTCTCCAGCGGCATGAATAATATCAATCCATCCGTCGTAGGTAAACAATACCACTCCAATACCCAAACCAGTTAAACGAAATAATTGAAGGATACCGCCTCCACTATGCTGTGACTCATTTAATGTGGAGTCCAGAAGGGGTGTGGCGTCCACAAGAAAAATGCTCATTACCACAATAAACAGCAATGCGGACACTTTTATGGTTGTTAATAAAATTTGAGTCCAACTGCTTAAGGATACGCCAACAAGGTTAATGCCAACAAAAAAAATTATAACGACAATACCAATGGTCACTGGCTCAGTGCTCCAACCGGAAAATTTGGTAAAGAATTCTCCAAATAAAATAGCAACTGCGGCAATAGAGCCCGGACCAGAAACCCACATATTGGTCCATACACGTAAAAATCCTAGACCATCTCCCCATCCTTCTTTGATAATAAAATAATCTGATCCGGATTCAGGGTAATAAGTACAAGCTTCAGCAACTGATAAAGCACCACATAGGATAATGAATCCGCATAG
>CAYXUK010000071.1:3674-8756 GCA_964468295.1 uncultured bacterium
ATATGATCGAGGTTTATACCATTTTTTGTTCGCAACCCAAATCCAATCATTTCATTTGTACGATCTATATCCGATAGTTCGTAAGTATCTTGCCGAGGGAGTTCTCCCTTTCCCAGCATTTTAATATAACTATCTAAATTGCGTACATTGGCAAAACGGTGTATACCATCATATCCGTGAGCCGAAGGTCCAAACGCCAAATATGGATCAATTTCCCAATAATGGATATTATGTTGGCAGTATTTTTCTGGTTTTCCCCAACTGGATATTTCATATTGTTCAAATCCACTTTCTTTCATCATTGATTGGGTCCATTGATAAAATTCTACGCTTTGATCTTCACTGGGCATACTAACTTCTTTTTGAATTACATATTGGTATAATTGCGTTCCTTTTTCAACAGTAAGCGAATAGCAGGATATGTGATCCGGTCCCATTTCCAACACACGCTTCAGATCACGCTGCCAGATTTCAAATGACTGATCAGGAATATTAAAAATAAGGTCACAATTGATGTTTTCAAATCCTGCCATTCGTGCTATTTCAATTGTTTTGATTACTTCATCGGGTCCGTGGTTCCGGGTGAGGAATTGAAGCAAATCTGGTTCAAGCGATTGGACTCCAATTGATATACGGTTTACGCCCAGATCATGAAATGCTTTTAATCTTGCTGCAGGCGCTTCGCCTGGATTAGCCTCTAATGTAAATTCTGTTACATTGGATAAATCAAATTTGTTTTTTAGTGCTTGTATAACCTTTTCTAATTGATCTGCTTGAGTAAGACTAGGTGTTCCGCCACCAATAAATATGGTATCGATAATCCAATCGCTGGTATCCGATTTGCATAATTCAATTTCCTTAATTAGTGCTCTGAAAAAGGTCGGTATATCATCTTCTTTGTCTGCCACTGAATAGAAGTCGCAATACATGCACTTTACCGAACAAAATGGAATATGGATATAGATGCCAGCCTTAGGCATTAGTCGGACAGAAATATTATTCAGCTAAACTATTTAGATCATCCCGAATCAGGATGAGAATAGCTGATTGAGGAACAATAAGATAGTCTTCATTTTCAATTTTGACTTCAATAGACGCCTTATTCAAAAATAAAGCCACATCACCTAATTCGGCCTGTGTCGGTATATATTTTACCGATGAACTATCGCTGGCAGACCATGGTTCATTTAGCTGATCTTCCGGGTTACCCATGGGTATCCCAGGTCCCACTTCAACCACTACTCCGCTTAATATTTCCTGTTTTTCAATGACACTAGGTGGTAAGTAGAGCCCTGCTTTTGACTTTTTCTCGCCTTTATCAGGGCGGATCAATACCCGATCGCCTACAATCAGTATTTGTTTGTTTTTACTTTGCATCGAAGAAATTAGGGGAAATTAATGAGTGTGAGCAAGCTCAAGGAAATCATTGTAACATGTCAATATAGACCCCGAAATTTTTGAATGGAAGTCAATATAAAGATTATCGAAACAACGGATGAAAAAGCCGCTGTATTGGCGATTCGAAGAACTGTGTTTATTGAGGAACAAAATATTCCTGAATACATTGAAATCGATGTAAATGAAGAAAAAGCAAATTATATTCTGGCTTATGTGGAGGGACAACCGGTGGGAACAGCGCGGTGGCGGGAAACAAAATTGGGTATAAAACTCGAACGCTTTGCTGTTTTACCACAGTTTAGAAGTTATGGTATTGGAAAAAAATTAACACGATTTATACTAAATAAAATGAATAATCAAAAATCAATTTACCTGAATGCCCAGGAATCCGTTATTCCTTTTTACAAAAAATGCGGATTTCAAACGGTAGGGTCTAAATTTGATGAAGCAAACGGAATTCCTCATCAAAAAATGATATATCTGGAGAGTGAATAGAATAAAGCAGTCGTTTTTCTGTCATAAATTTCCTCTTATATTCTATTTAATTTCAATCATTCAAAAGCTGAATAAATAATATCAATGTCTGGTTCAATTTATAGGCGTATGGGACAGCTCCTGTTCCATTTTTGGCCTTATATCTTCATTTCTTCTCTTGCGGCAATAGTTTTCGTTTTTTTAAACACTGCCTCAATCTGGCTCACAGCATCCTTAATTAATAATATTCTAGCAGACTTTGATAAAATTGTTCAAACTCAGGCAGAGTGGGCTGGAAAAGCTGGATTAACACTCAATGAAAAACTAAAATATTGGACAAATGTACTGATTCTTCGAGAAACACCTTTAGAATCACTCAAGGTTTTATGCCTATCTATTCTTACTGTATTTTTTATTAAAAATATTTTTTTATATATTAAAAATATTTTACTACGGATTGTAGAATTGAAACTGGTAAAAGAAATCCGGGACAGATTATATAAACATATTCAAACCCTGTCCCTTGGTTATTTCAATAGACAGCATACCGGGTCCATTACCTCTATTGTTATGAATGATGTGGAGCAGTTGCAAATCGCCCTTGCAGTTGTTTTTCAGCGCTTATTTGTTGAACCGATCAATATTCTAACTTTTGTTGCTTTGTTATTTATCATTAGCTGGAAACTAGCACTGATTGCCATTATTATTATTCCTTTAGCAGGTATTGCCATTTTAAGTATTGGTCGTAGCATTCGCAGAAAATCACGCCGGACGCAGGTTAAAATCGCTGAAATAATGCAGATATTAACAGAAACACTTACTTCAATACGAATTGTGAAAGCGTTTGTAAATGAAAAGGAAGAAATCAAAAATTTTACTAGAGAAAGCAAACACTACTTCAAATTGCTTTTGCAAAGAGCACGTCTTGATCTCATTGCCGGACCAACAACTGAAACTTTTGGGGTAATTATTGGTGTTGTTTTACTATGGTACGGTGGGATGGAAGTATTAGCTCAAAAGGGCGTCAGTGCGGAAGATTTTATTCGTTTTATTTTAATTCTCTTTTCGATTTTAGGCCCCATAAAACAACTCAGTAACGTGAACCTAAAAATTCAAATTGGTGCTGCCTCTGCTGAAAGGATTTTTGGATTATTAGATACACCAGCGGAAGTTGTAGAGGATCCTGATCCAGTTAATTTAGATGTATTTAATAATGCGATTGAATTTGATCAAATCCATTTTGAATACAGTGATTCGGATGATCGAGTATTGGATGGAGTAAGTTTCTCCATTCAAAAGGGAGATGTTGTTGCTTTGGTTGGTCCAAGTGGATCAGGTAAATCTACAATAGCTGACTTAATACCACGTTTTTTTGATGTTTCCAAAGGAGCACTGCGAATTGATGGAAATGATGTCCGAAAAATTAGTTTTAGCTCCTTGAGAGGCAGTATGGGCATAGTGACACAGGAAGTGATTCTTTTTAATGATACTATTCGAAAAAACATTGCCTATGGCCAGTCTGATGTAACTGAAGAAGCGATTCAAAAGGCTGCTGAAGCTGCAAATGCGCTAGAATTTATCGAACAAACACCTGATGGATTTGATACACTTATTGGAGAACGTGGTGTAAACTTATCTGGGGGACAAAAACAACGTCTAGCTATTGCCCGAGCTTTGTTAAAAAATCCACCAATTTTAATTCTAGATGAAGCCACATCGGCACTGGATACGGAATCAGAAAAAATGGTGCAGAAAGCGATTGAAGTTTTAATGAAAGATCGTACAGTTCTAGTGATTGCTCATCGCTTGTCCACTGTACAAAATGCTGATAAAATAGTTGTACTGGACAAAGGAAAAATTTTGGAGGTAGGTTCACATAACGAACTATATGAAAAAGGGGGACTATACAGACGTTTATATGACATTCAATTTGACTAAAGATTAAAAATGGATAAAAAATTAAATATATTTTTCAGTAATTCGATTTCAGCCCATAAGTGGGGTGGTGGAGAGAAATGGATGATTATGGCTGCCTGTGGTCTTAAGGAGCGTGGGCATGAGGTGACCTTATCTGGTAAAGCAAATTCCATCTTATTAAACAAGGCTGAAGAAGCAGGTCTAAAGATATTACCGTTGAACATTTATGCAGATTACAACCCCTTTAAAATTTGGTATACAAAACGCATTTTAAAGAGGGAAAAAGTGGATGTGATTATGCTGAATTTAAATAAAGATATTCGTGTGGCAGGGATCGCCGCCCGTTTGGCAAAAGTGCCGGTTATCATCGCCCGGAATGGGATTCAGCTTTTTTCCGATAAGTGGAAGCATAAAAAAACTATTGAATTGGTCGATGGTATTATAACTAATTCTGAATCGATTCGTACTGCTTACAATAATTTTTCTTGGATGCCCAAGGAAAAAACAACTGTGATTTATAATGGGTTGAAAATGAATGGGACTATTATTGAACCAGCTAATATTCATACAATTTGGAACATACCAAAGGATCATCTAATTTTTGTGGCAGCCGGACGTTTAACCCGTCAAAAAGGTTTTGATTTATTAATCAATGCTACAAGCCGATTGAATGGCACTTCAAGGCCATTTACAGTTTTGATTGCGGGAACTGGTAAAGATCGAAAAACACTTGAAAAACAAATTGATGAAAACAATCTAAATGGGAATGTGAAACTAATCGGTTTTCAAAATAACCTTTCAGCCGTAATAAAGGCTGCTGATTATGTTATCATGCCCTCCCGACAGGAAGGGATGCCAAACGTTGTGATGGAAAGTATGGCTCTTGGCAAGCCAATTCTAGCTGCCGATGTGAACGGAGTATCAGAATTGATGTCACATCGTAAAACAGGGTATATTTTTAAACCCATGAATGTAAATGCAATTTGTGAGGCAATGCATTTTGTATTAAATCAACATGGCAGTGATGAAATTTCAAATTGGGGTGTAGCAGCCAAAAAACAGGTGGCTGATCATTTTACGTTGGGTACAATGATCGATCGATTAGAATCCTATTTTTATGAGCAATATGGCCAATCCCACCGTTAGCCAGGCTCGATCTTTCCAGGAAAATCCAAGACATTATCCCCGAAAACTGCAAGTTGGAGTTTATAATTTTTTCTCCAAACGAATACCCTATAAGCCACTTCCGGCTAATCCAAAAAAAATTCTGGTTCAAGCACAAGAAAAAATTGG
>CAYXUK010000072.1:0-8400 GCA_964468295.1 uncultured bacterium
TGGTTTTGAATAAATAATTTGTAAATACATATAAGTGTGTTTTTACAAATTGACTAAAAGGGTTTAGCATAAATAATAGCTAGGCCCTTTTATATTATTGTAATTTTTAATATGAAAGATTTTGGTAAATGGATTATTTATTTTGGAGTAGTTGCCATTTTTATTGGGTTAATCATGAATCAATTTTCTGATAAGTTGGGATGGATCGGTCGTCTTCCTGGCGATATACGGCTTGGCTCCGGTAATGTGAAATTCTATCTGCCACTTACCACCCTAATCATTCTGAATTTGATTATATTTTTTGTCCTAAGATTATTTCAATGGTTCAAATAAAATCGCTTTATATTTTATTTATTATTATGGTTCTTTCATGCGAAGAGAAAAAACCACCATCATTATCAGTGGAATGTTACTTGGATCCAGATCCGGGACCGTGCAAAGCATCAATTCCTAAGTATTATTATGATGAAGAAGAGAAAGTATGTAAAGAATTCAAGTGGGGCGGATGCGATGGTGTTGTCCCATTTGAAACCATGAAA
This sequence comes from uncultured bacterium, assembly GCA_964468295.1. Lineage (GTDB taxonomy): Bacteria > Fidelibacterota > Marinisomatia > Marinisomatales > TCS55 > TCS55. The sequence goes on from CAYXUK010000072.1 coordinate 540, forward strand.
GAATGTGATAATGCCTGTGGATAATGGGCTTCTTATAATGGATGGTGCCATGGGAACGGAACTTATGGCACGAGGATTAAAACTGCCATTACCTTTATGGTCCGCGGAAGCGAACATAACTGACCCTGAAATTGTTAGCGCAGTGCACCGTGATTATGTTTACGCCGGCGCCGATATTATTGGCACCAATACCTTCCGCACCACCACCTGGACCTACCGTAAAGCTGGATATTCACCAAAAAGAGCACAGGAAAGGGCAAGGTCCAGCTTAATGAAAGCCGTAGAATTGGCCCGTGGTGCAAATCCAAATATTGTTGGGGGATCCATTACATCTATTGAAGATTGTTATGAACCATTATTGTTCCCTGGACGTGAAATAGCTGAAGACACGTATGGTGAAAATGTTAATTGGTTTATAGATGCTGGTGTAGATGTTATTCTATTTGAAACTATGGGTCATTTGGATGAAATAGAAATTGCACTGGAAACTGTAAAAAATGTTGACTCTAAAATTTGGTTAAGCCTTATTGTGAAGGATGCAGACCATCTTTTATCAGGGCATCTAATAAAAGACGTTTATAAATTGGCTAAAGATCAAGTTGATTGCCTTATGCTAAACTGCAATACGATTGAAAAAACAGAACAAGCTTTACAATTTATGATTGACGATTGGGGGTCTGAATGGGGAGTGTATCCTAATTTAGGACTAACTGAACCTGAGCCAGATGGCAAGATCGAAAAGAAAGTGAATAAAGATTATTTCAAAAACATTATTGGAAAATATCTGGAAATGAATCCTAAGATTATTGGTTCTTGCTGTGGTTCTTCACCAAATCACACAAAAATAATAAAAGAATTAACTCTTTAATCAGACGGATTGTTATTTTTTGTTGTTCTTTATAATTTCGCCGGAACTTTTTGTTATAGTTCGTTGTATTTCAAACATTCAATATTTTATTAATATAGATATAATTGAGGAGGTTGTAATCAGGTGATTAAAGTCACGGATTTATCGAAGAATTACGGTACTGTTGAAGCGGTAAAATCCATATCCTTTAATATCCAGGATGGGGAAATTGTCGGTTTCTTAGGTGCCAATGGTGCAGGAAAAACAACTACTCTGAAAATGATGACTGGTTATCTTGCTCCCACTTCAGGAAAAATCGAATTCAATGATTTAAATATCATTGATAATACTCATGAAATCCAAAAACAAATAGGCTACTTACCAGAATTAAATCCTCTTTATACGGAAATGCGCGTTTATGAATATCTTGAATTCCTAGCGGGAATCAGAAAAATTAAAGGTCGTAAATTTAAAGAAGCGCTTTCTCGGGTTATTGAAGAATGTGGTTTAAGGGGTGTTGTGCATAAAAATATTTCCGATTGTTCTAAAGGGTATAGACAGCGCATCGGATTGGCAGCGGCTATGATTCACGATCCAAAAATTTTGATTTTAGATGAACCTGTAACAGGTTTAGATCCAAACCAGATTGTTGAAATTCGAGGTTTGATTAAACAATTGGGTAAAGAAAAACTGGTTTTTATGTCCAGTCATATCCTTCAGGAAATTCAGGCTACTGTTGACCGAATAATGATTATCAATCAAGGTGAAATTGTAGCCAATGGAACCAGTGATGAGCTCATGAGCAATTTCATGGGTAATGTACTATTGAACATGGAGGTCAAAGGTGCAGCACCTGAAACAATTGAACATATCCAAGCTAAAGTTCCTTCAGTGAAATTTGTTTCTTTAAATACTTCTAATGATATACAGCAAATACAGTTTGAATATGGAAAAGATCAAGATCCACGCGAAGATCTTTTCCGTTATGCAGTAGAAAATAATTGGACAATACTTAAAATGACACCTCATACCACTAATTTAGAGGATATATTCAGAGATTTGACAACCGAAAGTGATGCGCATGCATAACATTCGGACCATATATAAAAGAGAACTGCACGGGTATTTCAATAGTCCAATGGCATATATCTTTTTGGTGATTTTTGCCATTGTAAACGGATATTTTTTTACAAATACTTTTTTCCTTTTTGGCCAGTCAGATTTACGGATGTTGTTTGATATTGTGCCGCTTGTATATCTCTTTTTTATACCGGCAGTTTCCATGGGCCTCATTGCAAGAGAAAATAATATTGGCACCATGGAAACCATTTCAACTCTGCCACTCAATACTTATGAATTTGTATTAGGTAAATTTCTTGCTGGCTTCTTCCTTATCTTAATCGGATTAGGAGCGACAGCTATTCATTTTATCACCCTGGTATCGGTCGGTACTAACGTGGACTATGGTGCCATTTTTAGTGGTTACTTGGGTTTAGCCTTAATGGGTGCGATGTATACGGCTGTGGGCACCTATGCAAGCAGTGTAACCGATAATCAGGTTGTTGCATTTATCATCGGTGTTTTTCTTGTACTTGTTTTTTATATGCTGGATAAAACATTAGTCTTTGTACCTCATTCAATTGCGGGAATAATTCAATTTCTGGCCGTAGACTATCACCTTTCTAACATATCCCGAGGTGTTATCGATTCAAGGAATTTAATCTACTTTTTCTCCGTCATTGGATTTTTCATCTTTCTTACGATTCAAACACTTGAAGTCAGACGGTGGAAATAGATCATGGATAAAATAAAAAACATTGATTTTAAAAAGTCAGTATTAATCCCAGGAGTCATACTTTTTTTCATCCTATTTTTACTTAATGGTATTTCCAGAAACAAGTTTTTCCGTCTTGATCTAACAGATAACAACATGTATTCTCTCTCATCTTCCAGTGAATCAGTTGTTGAGCAGGTAGATGACTTATTAACGATGAAAGTATATTTTTCTGATGATCTTCCAGGTGAATACGCGAATAATCGTCGTTACCTTCAGGATATTTTGGAAGAATATGCTGCTTTTTCTGATGGGAATATTCGCTTTGAATTTTTTCGGCCAGAAGACGATCAAAATATTGAGCAGGAAGCCCAGAAAGCGGGCATTATGCCGGTTCAAATGCAAGTGGTAGAAAATGATAAATTAGAAGTCAAACGCGTTCTTATGGGGATGGTCATACTTTATGAAGACAAAAAAGAAGTCTTTCCCGTTATTCAAACTACTACTGGATTAGAATATGAAATTACAACACGGATTAAAAAACTGGTTGAGACCAATAAGCCAATAGTTGGGATTGCTCAGATTGAAGGTCAGGATGGACAATCACAAAATATACAAAATGTACTGAGAGAACGATATAATGTGAGATCTGTTAGCCTTGTGGATGAAGTCCCATCAGATATTAGCGTGATTCTAATGAGTGGAATTGCGGATTCACTTACTTTAGATGAAAATGCAAACTTAAAAGGATATTTAAACCGAGGCGGGAATCTTTTCTTGGCGCAAAATCGTGTGAAAACAAATCTTCAATTACAACAAGCTGTTGTAATCCAATCTGATATTTTTTCTTTAATTAAACCATTTGGATTACAAATTAATGAAAACTTAGTAACGGATAAAATTTGCGGTCGGGTAAGTGTTCAACAACAAATGGGACCTATCCGAATGAATGTTCCAATGGAATATCCTCTACTGCCTATCGTTCGGAAGTTCAATACTGATGAGGCGATCGTCGCAGGATTAGAACAAATACAATTAGTTTTTGCCAGTGAAATACAACCGGATTCTACGGAAGATGATCAAGTCAATTTTGTGCCGTTACTTTTTACTTCGGAACAAAGCGGTGAAATGCGTGGAAATTTTAATTTAAGCCCTGATCCGCAACAGAATCCCTTCTTACGCTTATTCAACCAGTCAGGAAAAATTTTAGGTGCTCGATCAGAAAGAGTAGATGAAAATGGTATTATTAGCCAGGTTGTTTTAGTGGGTGACTCTGATTTTTTAATGGATCAGGGAGGCGGTATGTCTCGTGAAAATCATATTTTCGTGATGAATTCCGTTGATTATCTTATTGGAGATAGAGACTTGATAGCGCTTCGTTCACGTGAAATTACTTCCCGTCCATTAGAAGAAACATCTGATGCAGCCAAAAAATCATGGAAATGGGTCAATATTACCCTAACCTCATTGTTAATTGTTGGATTTGGTTTAGTTCGTATGCGTCGACAAAAAAGCCGAAGTAATGTGTTGGAGGAATTATATGGGTAAACACATGAAATGGCTTCTGCTTGCTTTGGGCGTTCTTTTAGTTTTGTTTAGTATTAACCAACTACAACAAAGAAATCTGGGTTCAAATAGTGATCAGATTTTTAGTCTTAAAAGAGATGATGTATTCCAATTCCAAATCACAAAAGGAAATGAATCGGTATCGCTTACTTTTAATGGTGAGAGTTGGTCTATTGATGGAAACGATACATTACTTGTGAAGGAAAATACAATAAACGGTTTTTTTAATAATGTGCTAAAAGTTAAAAGAACATCACTCGTATCTAAAAATGCAAAAAATTGGGACAAGTATAATGTTGGTGATTCAACTGGTACACATTTGATTGTAAAAGATTACAATGGGGAAATTTTAGCCAAAGTAACTGTTGGCCGCTCTAGTGCTGAATGGGCCTATAACAACATACGGGTTGCTGAAGAAATTGAAGTTTATCAAACCAATGAAAATATTAGTTTTCAGTTGAATACATCACCAACCTATTGGGGAGAAGTCCCACCACCACCTCAGCCAGATTCTACGGTTGTCGATTCATTATAAATAAATTTTCCGAATAAACATATTTTTCTTAAGGTGAAACCTCTATCATAATTTTTGGGATAGGGGTTTTTGTTTTCTATTAATAATTTATCAATCATGTGTTAGAAGAAAAATGGAATTGGAAAGTAAAAAAAAGAAATTCAAATAATTATAATAAGAGATTTAAATCATGGATAAACAAAAATCATTAGAAAAATTAAATGCTTTTGGGCAAGGAACGATGATGGAGCATATTGGTATTGAAATTACTGATTTCGAAAACGATTACATTTGCGGGAAAATGCCAGTGGATAATCGAACTGTTCAACCCTATGGATTACTGCATGGAGGTGCGTCAGCAGCTTTCGCGGAAACTTTAGGGAGTATTGCCGGTGGTATGCAGATAGATCTAAATGATAAAGGAGTAGTTGGGATAGAGTTAAGCTGCAATCATTTACGAAGTGTTAAAAACGGTTGGGTTTATGGAAGGGCTGCACCCATAAAGATTGGGAGGAAAATTCATGTTTGGAATATTGAAATCAAAAATGAAGATGAAAATCTAGTCTGTGTGAGCAGACTGACATTGGCAGTTATAAGCAAAAAATGAAAAACCTTCTAGTTTTAACCGCCGTTTTAGGATTGTTTTGTATAATATCTTGCGAAAAAAAACTCCCTCCTAATATTGTACTCATATTTACCGATGACCAGGGATATGCAGATGTCGGTGTCTACGGGGCCCAGGGTTATAGTACACCAAATTTAGATCAGATGGCTGATGAAGGTATGCGCTTCACAGATTTTCATGTATCCCAAGCGGTCTGCAGTGCTTCCCGAGCTGCCTTGCTCACTGGTTGTTATTCTGAACGGGTAGGAGTGCAAGGTGCCTATAACCATACAGCCAGGGTTGGGCTGAACCCGGAGGAAGAGACCATCGCGGAGATATTAAAAAATAAAGGCTATACCACAGCTGCATTCGGGAAATGGCATTTAGGTCATCATGAAAAATTTCTCCCACTTCAACAGGGATTTGATGAATATTTTGGGGTACCCTATTCCAATGATATGTGGCCTGTAGACTATAGCGGTGCACCTGTGAGCGGTACGGATCATTTTAAAAGCTTTTATCCCCAGTTACCACTTATTGAAGGAAATGAAAAGATTGAGGAGATTCTTACACTAGCTGATCAAGACCGGTTAACTACTCGTTATACAGAACGGGCTGTAAAGTTCATCGAAAAAAATAAAGATAGTCCATTTTTTTTATATCTACCCCATTCTATGCCCCATGTGCCTTTAGGGGTATCTGATAAATTTAAAGGAAAAAGCCAGCAGGGTATGTATGGTGATGTGATAATGGAGATTGACTGGTCTGTGGGTGAAATATTGCAAGCACTCAAAACAAATGGCCTTGATGAAAATACATTGGTCATTTACACTAGTGATAACGGTCCCTGGTTGAATTATGGTAATCATGCAGGTTTAACGGGTCTTTTGAGAGAAGGTAAAGGGGCCATGTGGGAAGGGGGAGCACGTGTCCCTGCTATAATGCGTTGGCCCGGTAAAATTCCGCAGGGCTTTGTATCAAATCAACTTACTGCAACGATTGATATCCTGCCAACAATAGCTGATATTGTCGGCGCTGATTTGCCTAAGAAAAAAATTGATGGGATCAGTTTTAAATCTCACTTGTTTGGAGAATCAATTAAATCGCCTAGAGATGAATATAATTATTATTATGTTGGCGAATTAGTAGCTGTACGACAGGGAAAGTGGAAATTGACATTCCCGCATGAATATCGTTCTTATTTAGGTGTAGAACCTGGGAATGATGGCTATCCCGGACCATACGCTCGTGGCAATGCAGGTATCGAATTGTATGACCTTGAAAATGATATTAGCGAGTCTTACAATGTGGCAGAACAATTTCCCGAAATTGTTAAAAGATTAAAAAAACTTGGTCAGAATTCCCGCGAAGAATTGGGTGACCGTATTACAAAAACGAAGGGTGGTGGTGTTCGACCTATTGGACGATTGGATTTAGACCGTTCTGAAGATGAGTTGAATGTGAATCATTTGGGAATTGGTAAATCAGTTTCTTATAAACATACTTATAGTCTTCATTATCCTGGAGGAGAGGCTCTCGCTTTGGTGGATGGTAAGCGGGGAACAATCAATCATCATGATGGGTTTTGGCAGGGCTTTGCAAGGAATGATATTGAAGTAGTCATTGATTTGGAGTCGTTGACATCAATAAAAAAACTTGGAATAAGTTTTCTCCAAAATCAGGGCGCCTGGATCTTTTTTCCAAAGGAAGTTCGTTTTGAAGTATCAGTGGATGGCGCGGATTATGAATTGGTGCAGAACAAAGAATATGATGTTGCCAAATCACCAGAAATTTTGTTTAGAAATGTAAATGCGAATTATGATGGAAATCCCATTAGATATATTAAAGTAACCGCCAGAAATCAATCTATTTTACCAATTTGGCATCCTGCCCAGGGGAATGCAGCATGGTTATTTGCTGATGAGGTTGTCATACAGTAAATGAGAAAAATTAATAAGGGAAAACCATCGGTATTTATCTGAGTTTAGCCATGAAAAAAATTGTGTTTGCTTTCCTCGGTTTATGTCTTCTTTCTTGTAATAAAGAAATAAAACCACCCAACATTGTTCTTTTTTTCGTGGATGACCTGGGTTGGCAGGATACATCCGTTCCATTTTGGAATGAGACTACCCATTTTAATCAGCGCTATCATACACCGAATATGGAGCGACTTACGAAAGAGGGAATGAAATTTACACAAGCCTATGCCACCAGCGTCTGCTCACCGACACGGGTGAGTCTTATGACCGGAATGAATGCCGCCCGACATCGAGTTACAAATTGGACACTTCATAAAGATAAAATACAATCCATGGAATCCAACCATGGTGATCTAGATTTTCCTATGTGGAATGTGAATGGTGTTACGCTAGATACTTCGGTAAAACATGCTGTCCATGCCACCTCACTGCCAGCAATTCTTAAGAAAAATGGTTATACAACGATCCATATTGGAAAAGCCCACTTTGGCGCCATTGGTACGTCCGCGGCCAATCCATTGAATATTGGGTTTGATGTCAATATCGCTGGTCATGCCGCCGGTGCTCCCGGGAGTTA
>CAYXUK010000073.1:0-8348 GCA_964468295.1 uncultured bacterium
TCCGTGACTCCCTTCAGATAACGAATATGGATGTAGTGGATATTGTTTTAGTGATTGATATTAGTTCTTCAATGTTGGCCACTGATTTTTCCCCTAACAGGCTGGAGGCAGTTAAAAAAACTGCAAAAAATTTTATTGATGCTCGTAATAATGACCGTATCGGAGTACTAGTTTTCGCAGGTGAATCCTTCATTCAGTGTCCGCTTACTGTTGATAAGGAAGTGCTGATATCTTTGATGGATGAAGTAAAAGTAGCCGAGCAGTCCTATGATGGAACAGCTATTGGCATGGCTATTGCCAATGCAACAAATCGGCTGCGCCACAGTGATGCGATGAGTAAAGTAATGATTTTATTGTCCGATGGTAGTAATAATGCCGGCGAATTGGATCCGCTCACTTCTGCAGATTTAGCATCTAATTTTGGTATTAGAATTTATACTATTGGTGCCGGTACTAATCAGGATGTCTCTTTTATTCCAGGCCGGGGTTATATTCGAAATGAGATTGATGAAGAAACCTTAAAATCAATTGCCGAACGAACCGATGGAAAATATTTTAGAGCGACGAATATTTCTGGACTTGAACAAGTCTATGCCACCATTGATAAATTAGAACGAACTGAAATTGAAATAAAAGAATATACCCGCTATAAAGAATTATTCGGCTGGTTTCTTATTCCAGCATTGATCTTTGGCCTTGGTGGTCAGACAATTGACCGTACATTATATAGGCGGCAAATATGATTGATTTTAGGTTTCCATATATATTATACATTTATTTTCCATTGATTCTACTTTGGGTATTCTGGATATATAAAGGGCGCAGTCAAAAGATTCTTGGAGCAACTGATTCATTTCTCCGTGCACGCTTATTAAGTAAAATGGATACCAACCGTATAAAATGGAAACATCGATTTTTGTTTCTTTCATCAATTGCTTTAATATTTGCGGCATCTGGGCCAAAAATTGGTGTCCGGTTGGCACCGCTCGAACGTAAAGGTGTTGATCTGGTTTTCGCCATAGATGTTTCCACAAGTATGAATGCTGAAGATGTGAAGCCCAATCGCCTAGAAAAATCTAAATTTGAAATATCTCAGATGATTCGCCAACTCAAAGGTGATCGAGTAGCATTAATCGTTTTTGCTGGTTCGAGCCATCTTTATTTACCATTAACCAGCGATTATGAAGCTGCTCGCTTATTTTTGGATGAAATTGATACGAATATGATTCCTACCCAGGGCACCGCACTAAGTGCGGCTTTACAAACTGGACTTTCTGCCTATACAGAAGACGAATCAAAATATAAAGTATTGGTCTTGGTTACTGATGGTGAAGATCATGAAGGTCAGGCCATTGATCTTGTTAGGCAAGCATCGAAGCGTAGTATGATTGTGCATACTGTTGGTGTAGGAACGGAGTCTGGTTCTTTGATCCCAGTAAATGATGCGCAAGGCATACGGGATTATAAGAGGGATGGAGATGGAAAACTTGTTACATCTATTCTAAATGAATCTATACTTCGAGATATTGCCGATGCTGGCAATGGTACTTATGTTCGATTCGATAATAAACCCGCTAATTTTCGGGCAATTATGAATGCCATTGACTCTATGGAAAAGCGCACATTGAAATCAAACGTATATTCGGAATATGAAGACCGATATCAATCCTTTGGAATTCTTTCTGTTTGTCTAATGATGGTAGGGATGTTGATGCCAACGCGAAATAAAAAACAAGAAGAATGGCGGGGTCGATTTGTCCAATAGATGCATGATTGTAGTTGTGATTTGTTTATCTATGTTGTTGGCTCAAGACAAGGGTCTGAACCATTATCAAAATCAGGAATATGAGGCGGCACAGGAATATTACGAATCAGTTTTGGGTAAAAGAGGTAATCAAGCACAAGCACATTTTGGGCGAGGTTCATCCGCATTTCAGCAAGGTGATCTGGAAACAGCAAAATATTCATTTGAGCAATCTTTAAAGGCAGATAATGAACAACTAAAATCTAAAGCAATGTATAATCTGGGAAATACATTTTATCAAAATCAAAAAACGGAAGAAGCACTAGCTTTTTATCGGAAAGCATTGGAATTGGATCCCACTGATAAAGAGGCAAAATATAATTATGAGTTTTTGAAATATCAGCAGGAGCCGCCAGAAGATCAACAGGAACAGGACCAGAATAAAAAAGACCAAGAGAAGGAACAAGATCAAGACCAAGAGAAGGAACAAGATCAAGACCAAGAGAAGGAACAAGATCAGAAAAACAAAGAGCAAGAAGACAAGAATCAGGAGCAGGAAGAGAAAGAAGAACAACAGAAAAATGACGAGCAACAACAGCAACCCCAGAAACAGGAAGCGTCTGAAGAAGAAAAATCGCAGGATTTAAAACAGGCGGAGAGTATTCTTGACGCATTGAAACAAGATGAAAAAATTATGCAAAAGCAGCAAATTGCCCGTTCTAAATCGCGTAAACTGGCAAAAGATTGGTAATGATTCGTAGAATTCCATATTGGGTTTTTTTATCCATCTTACAGTCTAGTTTTATGCTTGGCCAGATTCAAGTGACAGCATCTGTTGATGTGAACCGTATTTCGAAAAATGAAACACTGGGTTTTAAAATTGTGGCTGTCAATGCCGATGGAACACCAAACGTGGATATATCTCCGATATTAAATGAATTTAAAATTATCAGTGGTCCCGCCCAGCAAACCAATATCCAGTGGGTTAATGGCGCAATGACCAGTTCACGTAGCTTAAGTTGGACCTTGCTGGCAAAAAAAGAAGGGAAATTGAATATTCCCTCACTTAATGTAACCATCGGAAAACAGGTTTTTCGGACTAATCCGATCGGAATTTTGGTGGAAAAAGGTGCCGGCCGTGCCCAGATGGCTAATTTATTTATTGAAGCAAAATCGGATAAAGAAGAGGCTTATCCGGGAGAACAAGTAACAGTAACATACCGTTTATTTACTCGGCTAAACCTATCTATTGAAGATATTGAATATCCAAAAAGTGTCGGTTTTTGGAATGAAGATTTGCGTGTCGGTTTAGCTCAGACACCTCGATTCAGAGATATCAAGATTCAAGGAGTAGAGTATAAAGTAGCAACATTGTATAAAGCAGCCATGTTTCCAACACAGATTGGTAAACTCACTGTTAATCCTATGACAGTAATCTGTAATGTTGAAAAACCCAGCCGAAGGCGGCCTGGTGGTGTATTCGATGACCCATTTTTTAATTCCATGTTTCGTGAAACGCAGCGGCAATTTGTCCAGTCCGATTCTTTAGATATTGAAGTTATGCCCTACTCCATAACGCCACCGGCTGATTTTACTGGTGCTGTGGGAAGTTTTGAAATTGAATCATGGGTGGATACATCAATTGTTAAGGTTAATGAAGCAATTACGTTTCATGTTCTTCTCAAGGGAACTGGTAACCTCAGCCAATTCAATTTAAGCGAAATTTCATTTCCGCAGAATATGGAAATGTTTCCTCCAACTTCATACTTTCAAAAGGATGAATTCAGAGATGATTTGACTGGCGAGCAGAATTTTGAATATATCTTAATACCAAGGTCCGCAGGAAATTTTCGGTTGAATCCAGTCACTTTGACCTATTTTGATACTGGATCCGAATCCTTTGTTACTACTCAATCCAAGCACGTACAGGTTATTATAAATCCTAGTGATAAAGATGTGATCGCGTCAACAAAATTTAACCGAGAGGATGTGGATTTAATTGGGGAGGATATTCGTTATATCAGGACCCAAAATCCAAAATGGCTTCCAAAAGGAAAGCAGTCTATCCCGGTTTGGGTATGGTCCACTTATTTTATCGCTGCTGCTTTGTTTATATTCCCTGGTGTATTTGGAAAAATGAAAGATAGCCGAATTTCGACAGCCGATGTTCGCAAATCAAGAGGTGCCCTGAAATTGGCCCTTAAAGATTTATCAAATAATGTTGATGATCCTTTTGCACATACTGCAGTGGTAATGTACAGATATTTTCAATCGAAGCTATTTTTATCTTCAGATAATCTCGATCCCTTATTCATTGAAATGGAATTGAGCGGGAAAATATCGCCTGATATAATTGCTGAAACGGTATCCATTGCAAAAATATGTGATGCTGGCCGGTTCGGTCCTGATGCGGATAAATCGGAAGATACTCTTCAGAAACAAGCTGGAGAACTATTGAAAAAGATTGATCGGAAATTATCTTGAGATACTCATTTATATTAGTAATTCTATTCTCTTTACTCTTTGGCCAGGCACCAGATTCACTATTTAATTTGGCTAATCGATATTATGATATGGAACAATATCACCAGGCAGCAAATTATTATGAAAATCTCTCTGAAAAGGTAGAGCACGAAAACTTATATCTTAATCTTGGGAACGCCTATTTTCGGATGGGAGAGGTGGGGCATGCCGTATGGGCCTATGAAAAAGGTTATGCATTATCTCCCAGAGATGGGGATATTAATTATAATTTGAGTTATGTTCGCTCCCAAGTTCGTGATCGTATTCAGGCTCCAGATGATTTATTTTTCTTAGCTTTTTACCGTTCCATTTTAGAAAAACTAACTATCTTGGATTTGATTAAACTAGGAGGATTATTATTCATTGGGTTAGGTGGGCTTTATGTCTTGCGTCTGAACGGAACCATTTCTGAGAAATTGGGTGGTATATTAAACAGTATTTTATTGGTTTCCGTTGTTACTGCGGGATGGATTATGCTAGATAAATATTGGGATGTTTCTGATGAGCAGGAAGGTATAATCATTGCTTCAGCTATCGATGTAAGATCATCGCCAATTGCAAGGGGGGAAAATGTGGTATTTCGTATTCATGAAGGTACAAAAGTGGAAATAACCACATCTCAGCCAGGCTGGTTTGAGATAATTCTATTGGATGGAAAAAAAGGTTGGGTGCCGGCAGAAGAGGTGCGTACCCTATGAATTATATTTGCCTACTAATGGTTTTAAGCTTGGGTTTTTCTCAGGGGCAGAAAAAGGTCAATTTTGATCCCGATAAATTAAAGGATCCTGAACCTCAATGGCCAAAAGTTGTTTCGCCATTCAGCTCAGATACGAAGGAACTGAAACCAGCGGGTAATTCAGATTCATCCCAGATAATAATAGAGGGGTTTCGTGTCCAGGTACTGGCAACAAGTTCCCGGGAAAATGCTGACCGTTTACGGGATGAACTGTCAATAGAATATGGTAAAGATATCTATATCGTATTCGAAGCACCCAATTATAAAGTTCGGATAGGTAATTTTATCGATCGGCGCCAGGCAGAAAATTCGCGCCTAGAGCTCATCAAAAAAGGCTATCTGTCGTCATGGATAATCCGTACAAGGATTGAACCAAATATTTAAAAATAATATTTTCGATTATCTACAATTTTTGCTTCTTCTTTTAGATCAGCCATCCAACCACGGTAAAGTCGGTTCTGTTTCTGGCGTATCAAGTCCAGTTGTAATAGTTCTTGCTGTATATTCCATGCGGTGGAATCAAAGCTACTGACCTCATTGACTTGAATCAATCCGTAGCCGCGATAGGTTTTTACCGGACCGATTAAATCACCAGCTTTGGCATATAATAGAGCGCCAATAAGATGATTGGATTTACCTAGAGAAATAAAGGAATTATTCAACTTTTTGGTATCTGAAGGAATAAGTTCCAATTTATCATTATCTTTTTTAAGTGATTCAAAAGTTACGCCTTCATCTACTTGACTTTTTAATGCAATAGCAAGCTTTTCAGCTTCTTTATCTTCTTTATTTTTACTGATTGCAGCATAAACTTGTGTGCGAACATTCTCAAAGGAAGCGATGCCTGCCGGAGTAATTGAGTCCAGTATAAAAACAGCATAATAATCGTCACTTTCCATCGGATCCGAAATGGTCCCAATTTCAGCATTATAAGCCCAGCGTACGGCGGAGCGAAAAACGCCCAAACCTGCAAGAAACATATCTTTTTCGCCAATTGAATTGGCTTGTGAAGCGTGAACATTATGACTGTCTAAAGCTGCAGGAAATCCATAATCCTGTGCATCGTAAGTAAATAGGGTTGCTCTTCGGCGTAAATCTGAACCTGTGCTGGGACCAAGGCTTATGTTAAGCAGAATATGTCGTGCTTTGACTTGTTTTTCTCCAGAATCTTGGGATCGGGTACTGTCTACTTTAATAATATGGTATCCAAATTGACTAAGAACAGGACCCACAATATCGCCTTGTTTGGCACCGAAAGCAGCTTCTTCAAATGGACCAACCATTTGTCCTTTTCCAAACCAACCCAAATCTCCACCCCGGCCGGAATCAGGTGAAATTTGGTTGCCGGGATCTTCTGTATTGAGATTTGCTAGTGTAGCAAAATCTTTACTGCTATTTGCTTGGTCGATGATGGCTTGAGCTTCATTATATATGCGTAAAGTATCTTCTGAAATAGGTGTTTTTGTCCAGCTTACATAGGATAAATGCCGTTGTTCATCCTGTTCAAAGTCATCCATTCTAGATTTGTAATCGGCTTTTAATTCTTCTTCAGTTGGTGTATCTACTTGATCTTCAACTACAGATGTGGTTATATGCAGTGCTGATATTGTATAGTCCGTATTACGTTTTATGAATTCCTCACGTATTTCTTCTTCGGATACTATCGCAGACATATTGATATATTGCTGAAGTTTAAACCGGGGAATATAGAAATCACGCATCCATGCTTCAATTGGTGCCCAGTCCAGCATGCCTGGCGTATTTAGTGCCTGGCGGTATCTTTCTTCATCGAACTCATTATTAACGAAAAAAATTCTTTGGATGTCAAGAGGTGGATTATTTTCAAGGTGATATAGAATTTCATCATTTGTGACGGTAATATCAAGCTCATCGATGGCTTGTTCAGTAAGACGTTCTTCAACAAACGCATTCCAAACTTCCTCACGAATCCCTTCCATATGTTGATCTGATATCTCAGTACCAGCATTGCGGAGAGTTTCAATACGTATATTATATGCCTGATTAAATTGATCGGGAGTGATAAGATCTCCATTAACAGATCCAATTGCTTCAGCTGGGTTTACTCGACCTAATAGCTGGTCGATAATATTAGCACCTCCAACCAATCCACCCACAGTCATGCTTAATAAGAATAAAACCAGTAGAGACCATAGAACTACATGCATACGGTTACGAAGTGTTGTCATCATTGCCATAAAATTATGTCCTTATTTGAAAAATGGTTCTCTCTTCCAAAGATGGGGAGCAAATTTAGGATTCAGATCGTTCTAAAGGCAATGAACAAAGGAGGTAGGTTGCGATCAACATTTTTTGTAATGAACTCTCATTTGACCTTGTGGTTTAGTGTTATAATTTCTCCGAACTTTTTCAAGATATCTATTGACCGATTTTCATCCCACACCCGAAAAACATCCTTTAATCCAATCCGGACCATTATCGACTTTATATAGTGAAGTCGTACAATGCGATTCATGCCCCAGAATTGTTGATTTCCGTAATAAAGTAGCCAATGAAAAACGGAAACAGTTTATGCAATGGACCTACTGGGGTCGTCCCATCCCAGGATATGGGGATACGAATGCAGAATTATTATTGGTAGGTCTTGCACCGGCCGCACATGGCGGAAATCGAACTGCCCGTGTCTTTACCGGAGATAAATCAGCTGATTTTTTAGTAAGTTGCCTCTATAGCGAAGGCATCACAAATCAACCGAATTCTGATACGCTAAATGATGGTCTTGTGCTAAATAATGCATTTATGACACCGATATTAAAATGTGTCCCTCCCCAGGATAAACCTACTGCGGAAGAACTACGTAATTGTGCGCCTTTTTTTAGTGCAGAAATGAAATTGCTGAAAAATGTGAAGGTGATCCTTGCCCTAGGAAAAATTGGTTTTGATGGCTGTTTGAAATATTTTCGACAACAATTTAACCTAAAAATGAAGGATTTCCCTTTTGGTCATGATCAGAAATACATATTGCCAAATGGAATAATTCTTTGGGGATGCTATCATCCCAGTCCTCGCAATGTGAATACTGGACGCTTGAACTTTGAAATGATGGCAAAATTGTTACAAAAAATTAAGAGAACGTTAAATCAGTGAATAAAACTACGATTCTAATACTACCTATTTTGTTTGCATTTTCTTGTGAGGATAATGACAAAAAGGACTGCATTAATGAGTCAAAAATAAGTGATGAACCGTGTATTGAAATCTATGACCCAGTTTGTGGTTGTGATAAAAAGACCTATTCAAATTATTGTTTTGCAGAAAATGCAGGTGTTACGGAATGGACTAAAGGTAAGTGTAACTAAATGAAAC
>CAYXUK010000074.1:0-8299 GCA_964468295.1 uncultured bacterium
TCACTTAATATATAATCTTGACCTATCTCTAAACGCTTAAAATTTCCTGTCTGGTCATGGCTTTCACTTGGGTTGTTCAAATCAGCAAAAGCAGTACCCGGATTGGTCTCTGAATTCGTTGATTGATCCAGTTGGTACAGTTCGAAATTCCGAATAACCACATTCCCGATCAGATGAAGCCCTTCTCTTAATGGATAAAAAGGTGGAATCTGAATAGTAGCCCCACCAACTTGAGTAACAACACCATTTCGAAAGAATTCATGGATGAAGAAATATTTATTTTTTACATAATAATGATCCTGGATTTTGATGGTCTGGGCTTCGCTTTTGCCCTTGTATTCCTGAGATTTTTTCTCTGTATTTACAACTGAAGCAATGGCAGTAATATCCATTGGACCCAGTTTGGAGACTGTTTTTATACCGAACAAACCCTGGTGGCTCGCTGATCCCATGAGAGATTGAGACCCGGGCAAACTCAAGGATACATTACCAGCGTCAACGCTTGCGATAATATCATCCTCTTCTCCTTTATAACCAATACGAATATTGTTTTCCCAATCGAAATCCCGTTCGGAATCATGATCCACATTGATGGATACACGTTCACCAACTTTTCCTTCCACGCTGATACGTTGTGTCTGGTCAAACTCCAGGTGAGTATTCCGGGTTTCGCTAATCTTGGATCGAATCAGTTCCTGATCCTGAAATACCAAATTTCCTTTAATTGTTACATTCCCTCGGGCCGTCAGAGATACGCGCCCAATATTGCCCAAATCCATACCGATTACTTCAATTCCTCTACCACGGCGATCTTGAAGAATTTGGCCCTGGGAGGTCCGGACTCGACTGGTATCCCGGATGGCTTTTTCAAAGGCTAATTGTCTATTGAGTCTAATCTGTTTTTTGAAATACCAATCCACAGGAGCAACAAAAGGCATGGTATATGATTTACCAATTAATTTACCCGTTAACGAGATTGTAGACCAATCCTTGGAGATTTGAGTTGACCGTACGATAAAAAAAGGTAGTCGTATCAGGCCCCGAGGTGAATAGGTTAAAGAGTCATAAGGCATTACCAGGGAAGGTTGATCCGATTTGTAGGGATTATAAAGGTAAGGTGTGCGAGGGTGCCAGTCATTGGGCAGGTCAAGGGCGGACGGATCCCCCTGGCCGTAAACAGGAAAAATTACGGTCATCCATAAGAGTAAGCTGACGAACCGGATCCTTTTATGCAAGGAATCCACCTCCTGATTATTTGTTAACAAGGCCCTTACGGGCGCTATGATGCCGCGCTTGCGGTCAGATTAATCCGTTAACGTTCAGGCTATAGTCAGCTCCTTATGTTTGACTGTTATTTGTTAGAATCCTTTTTTCAAGGATTTGGCAGAAATTACGTAAAGCTTTCCCACGATGTGAAATATTATTCTTTTGCTCCGAATTTAGCTCTGCGAAGGTCTTTTTTAGGGGAGGATAGTAAAAAAGTGGATCATAACCGAATCCTCCATCACCTCGTTTGTTCTCCAAAATGCGTCCTTCCACCATCCCTTCTGTCCATTCATTTCCACTATCGCTCACGAAGGCAATTACTGTATGAAACTGTGCTGTTCGCTCTTCTGCTGGTATACCATCCATTTCTTGCAGCATTTTTCTACAATTATCTTCGAAAGTGGCTGTTTCACCATCATATCGGGAAGAATGCACACCAGGAGCACCATCCAAAGCGTCTACCTCCAGACCTGTATCATCTGCTAAAGCAGGCAATCCAGTCTTCTGATGGACCGTTTCAGCTTTGATAAAAGCATTTTCCTTTAAGGTCTCCCCTGTCTCGGGTATTTCCCCAATTTGTGGAAAATCATCCAGGGTTAATAATTTGACAGGCAGATGTGCAAGGATTGAAGACATTTCCTTCATTTTCCCGCGATTATGAGTGGCTAATACAATTTGCAAAAATTACCTCAAAAAAAGGCCTAAAAATCTACCGGTTTCCTCTACGCATTGGAATTTCACTCGATCTTCTCCATACATGCAATCCTCACGATGGGACCCACCATGCAGATGCTCGCCATGTTACTCATTTCTTCGTAAGAAATTCGGACCTTCATCCCATCGTTGAAGCTGAAGTCAGGCTCCTCATCAAAATCCCCCATTTCAAGTACTTCCCCATCCTCTAGCACGAGGACAAACCCACAGCCGTCCAAGCCGGCATAGTCCTTCAATGTTGCTTTTATTTCACAGGAGGTCTCTTCATCGCCACAATTCAGACTAAAAAATAAAATAAATATTGCAGCAAAATTCCGCGCCATAATTATCACACTTATCTTGCAATATCATGCCAATGGCCATGTTCTGTGGACCACACTTTGCCTTCGGGAACAGGGCCTTCAGGCTGTGGAACATTTAACTGAGCTTGTCCTGGATTAATCCCTGTTGGAGAAGGTGAACCTGCAATATCATGATAATGCCCATGTTCTTCAGACCACACTTTGCCAGGAGGTGCAGATGTTCCCATATCAGACTGAAATATATCAGATATAAACCATATCAGTCCAATCGCGATCAATCCAACGATAGCAATATTCCGCCATTGGTTATTTGTCTGTTTACTACCATGGCAGTCTTTAAATTTTTTATTGCTCCCGCAATGACACGCATCATTTCTACCGATTTTCATATACTACTTTCAATAATATTAATTTTGGACATTATTTATTTCGATGAACATTGGCCAATTTTACATACTTCGCGGCCCATTTCACATTCTCATCATATGTTTCAGGGGATAATGTTTTTACTATTTTTCCAGGAACACCAACTACCAATGATAAATCGGGAATAACCATATCCTCTTTAACCACTGCCCCAGCACCAATTACAGCTCCTTTACCGATTACTGCACCATTCATAATGATGGCACCCATCCCAATTAGCGCTCCATCAGCTATACTGCAACCATGAATAATAGCATTATGCCCAACTGTTACATCATTTTCCACAAGAACACCCTGATCATTTTCAAGATGTATCACGCTGTTGTCCTGGATATTTGTCCGTTCCCCAATCACAATTTGATTGATATCAGCACGACAGACGGTATTATACCATATGGAGCTATCGGCTTTTAAGATTACATCACCAATCACCTGTGCCCCTTCAGCTATGTAGGCCGTCTCATGAATCTGAGGTGATTTAATGCTTACATCTGGGCTTAAATCTGATTTTTCCATTATTGAATACTAATTCCTCTGTATCGATATCTCAAAAAGAAAGTCTGGCACAGTCCTGAAAATACTAAAACATTAATTGTCCAGTAAATGCCTGGAACTGTAGCATACTGAGTTCCAAACAATAAACCGGCCAGTGCAAGACATACGTAGACCATTACTGCCTCACTGATACCGCGTGTTTGATGATGATGAACCAGTAGCCCTCCGTACCAAGATTGGTATACCTGGTACCCAGGCATTAAAACAGCAAACATGGTGGCGATAGAGGAAAAGTGTGTGAGTTTCCCAGAAAGGCCTGTTACTTTTCCATACCAGATTTCACTTAGCGGTGTAAAGGCAATCACAGCCAGCAAACTAACAGTGGACAAAGCTAGGATTCGGGCAAAGCGCCTTAGCTGCATTATTCCGTCCGGTTTTCCCGCAAGAGAAACCACTACTTCATTGAAAGCAAACGCCATTGAGCGCAGTAAAAATACTAGGCCCCAAACAACTGGCCACGCTGCTAGGGAAGCCAGTGCGTCTGGCATACGACTCATCCCCGCAGCACCTGCAGGGTGAATAAGCAGCGTTAATAGCGGTGTGATTGCTAAAGGAAAATAAAAACTAACGAAAGAATCACGGGTGATGGGTTTTGCATCGCTGGAGTGAGGCAGGTAGGTTTTTAATATTTTCTGAACGGCTACATGGGCATATAAAGCTTCCATGGTGACGGCAATGGCCACTGCCATTGCACCTGTCTTTATCCCGGACCACCCAGTGTAATTCATTCCGATAATTAAAACTGCAATTAAAGCAACCAAGCGAATTGCGGTACCCATGACCACCGCTCGAGAATTGCCATACTTGATCATTACTCCCTGGTTTAACCGCCGCCAGGCAATCATTATTGTCCATGGTGTCATGATTTGCAGTCCCAGACGTCCTGACTCATGAAGCTCAACCGGTACTTTCAACAAATTTTCAGCTACTACATAGAATAAAGGCGTGAAGGCAACCATCAAATGGATTGCAGTCAATGTTATGGACATGATCAACATGTACCTAAATAATTTTTTGTATGCTGCTACATCGCTAGCCAGAGCCGTACTGGCAGCCAGTAACATAATAATCGGTCCTTCAATGGCCAAAGAAATCGGGTAGACCAGAGAACCCCACGCTGCTAGATTAATTTCCGGCTGGGTCATTCGCGCCACAAAGGCTGTGAGGGTAGGTGTCTCCGCTCCCATAAGAAACCAGCTGCCAGCTAGTGGAAGCCAAAGGTAGAATACCTGTTTTAAGGTGACTTTATTTTCTTGATTCAAAATGTGGCTTGGCGACTTTGTGATCAGGCAAGAACCTGATCCAGAGCTTTTTCCAGCGTAACAACGGCAGCATCAATATTATTTAGTTTATCCAGACCAAATAATCCCAAGCGAAATGTGGAGAATCCATCCGGCTCACCGCATCGGAGAGGTACTCCAGCTGCAATTTGGAGCCCCAGTTCAGCAAATTTACTGCCATTTTGAATCCCTGGATCATCTGTATAACACACCACCACTCCTGGAGCACCATAACCATCAGCAGCAACACTTTTGAATCCTTTCATGGACAGAAGAGAACGAACACGGTCACCCAATTCCTTTTGTCGGTGATAAACAGTATCAAATCCAATCTGCTTCATTTCATTCATCATATGAGAAAATGTCACTAGACCATCGGTGGGCATGGTGGCATGGTAAGCATGGCCGCCCTTTTCATAAGTTTCCATAATCCATAGCCACTTGGCCAGGTCGCATGCAAAGCTGTTACTGGTAGTATCATCAATCATTTTTCGCGCCCGTTCGCTCATCATAACCAAAGCGGCGCATGGTGATCCACTCCATCCTTTCTGCGGAGCACTAATAAGAACATCTACATCAGCCTGTAACATGTCCACCCAAATAGCACCAGAAGCAATGCAATCCAATACAAACAATCCACCAACCTCCCTGATAGCATGTCCAACAGCTTTTACATATTCATCTGGCAACAACATACCCGAAGATGTTTCCACATGCGGCGCAAATACCAAATCGGGTTTTTCATCCCGAATAACGGCAACCAATTCATCGATCGGCACTGGCATAAATGGAGCTGTATTTTCTTTTCCTGTCTGGCGGGCTGAACAAACAATCTCTTTTGAAGGAATATTGCCCATCTCAAAAATCTGAGTCCAGCGATAGCTGAACCAGCCGTTACGAATCACTAGACATTTTTTATTGATAGCAAACTGACGGGCCACAGCCTCCATTCCAAACGTGCCACTACCAGGTACAACAGCTACTGCTCTGGCTCCATACACTTCTTTCAAGGTCGCAGAGATATCTCTCATTACGCGCTGAAAAGATTGGGACATGTGATTCACCGCTCGATCGGTATAGACAACAGAATATTCTAATAAACCATCTGGATCAATCTCGGGATAAACGGAAGACATTAAATTTTTCCTTTAATTATTGATTGAAAAAATTAAGCAGAATTAAAATCGAATTAATCAGAAAAAATGGTCAGAATCAAAGGCCGCTTGAATCTACATGATTCAAAATTAGTTTTATTTCCGTTTAAATTTTTCCCCGGCTTCTGAAAATTCGTGGACCCAGCTAAGGATAGAATCTTCAATGCTGAAGTGCATTTTCAAATCCTGTTTTTTACGGCCACAGTCATTGGCAATGGTGAGACGGTTACCAGATACCAGCCAAGTTCCGGTACAGTCATAGGTCGCCATAAAATTCCCTTGAGCATTGATATGAGTCCCATCGGAATTGAAGGTGATATTCCAAAAAAATCCATTTGGCAATGGCTGCCACCCCCCACTGCTGGTCGTCTTTTTTTCAAATTGTTCCCAACTGCCTACTAAAGACGGATTTTCTATTATTTCTACTTCCTCTTCGCAGCTATAGAAAAAAATGATACTAATCAGCAGAACAAATATCATTTTCATTCGACTCAGCTGAATTTTGATTGGGATGGAAGAGTATATCATCAATTCAATGCTCTACTTAAAAAAGTTAAGGTTCGTTCCCAGGCCAGTTCTGAAGCCTTTTCCACATAATTGGGGTTTTGTCCAGGGCGACTGGCAAACCCATGGGTGGTATTAGGATAAATATAAATCTCGTGGTCGCCCTTCTGAGTCTTTAATACCGCCTGAAATTCTTTGACACTTTCAACGGTGATCCCCCGGTCTTTATCTGCAAAATGGCCAATGATACCAGCACGCATTTTCTGCAAGTCATCCTTGGGATTAAAGCGGCCGTAGTAAATCACTGAAGCCTTCACGCCTAAGTTATTTTTGGCAATCTGGTAGGACCAACCACCGCCAAAACACCAGCCGATGGATGCCAGGCGTTTTTCATCCACACCAGGCTGATTTTTCAGATAATCCAAAGCTGCAGAAAGATTGGTAAATGCTCCCTCCATATCCTCACGTACGGCTCCTGCCAGCTGCCTTGCTTCACTTGATTTATCAGTGCTTCCGCCCTGATAGAGATCTACGGCTAAAGCAGCATAGCCTTGTCTTGCAAAATGATTGGCCTTTTCGCGGATATCGTCATTCAGACCCCACCATTCATGGATCAAAATTATAGCCGGAACAGGGCCCTTGCCCTTTGGCATGGCTAAGTAACCTTGGATCGGACTGTCTCCTTCTTTGTGATAGGTGACAGTCTGGGTCCATGCCAACGCTAATAATACATAGTATAAGATGAGAAATTTTTTCATCATCTGAAGTTAATAATAGAAAAGAAAACGAAAATTACTTTTTTCCCTCCATTAATTTTTATTTTCGTATATGAACAGAAGAAATTGAAAACGAAGCAGGTAACACATTAAATTGATTCCAGTTAGGCCATGAAATACGTATTCAATAAATATATATCCTTTTGCCTGCTCATGGGTATAATGACGGCTCAGGAAAAAATCTCTTTTAACAGTGCCAATCCATTCAGCTTTAAAGATATCATTACGGACTTAGAGAGCCAGACGCCCCACGAGGTTCACGGTTTTCTACGTCTGCCGGAAACAACCCAAGAAGGACCCTACCCACTCATTATTGGTGTGGCCGGTAGCCTGGACTGGGCCGAACAGCATTTCGAATACCTCGAGATGTATCGCCAGATGGGAATAGCTACCTTTGAAATGCAAAGTTTTGGCAGCCGGGGAATCAGTTCCACCGTTGGCACCCAGGTAGATGTCACTACCGGGATGATTGTTTTAGACGTTTATCGGGCTTTCGAAAAACTGGCTAAAGATCCCCGCATCGATAAAGATCGCGTGGGGATTACGGGCTGGAGCCTGGGTGGCGCAGTAACCCTCTTTTCTGGTTGGCTTCCTCTCAAGGAAAAAATTAATACGGATCTTGAATTTGCCGCTCACCTGGCCTTCTATCCTCCCTGTTTCATCGAACCGGATCTTCTTACCTTCACAAATGCACCCATGCATATACTGATTGGTGAAGTTGACAACTGGACCCCGGCGGCAGCCTGCGAAGAATTAGTGCCAAAAATGCAAATGGCAGGAACCAATATCGATTTAACAGTGTATCCTGATTCCCATCATTCCTTTGATAGGCGTACACCGCCAGAAGTGATGGCCGATGGTTATAGCTTCACCGATTGCCGCTTGAAAATGCGCCCCGATGGTGCCGTCTTGATGAACTTTATGAATATTCCCATGACCTCTCCTACCCTGCAGAAGATTGGATTATTTTTCTGTGCCGATCGCGGCCCAACCCTTGGAGGTAATCCACTGAGTCGGGAAGCGGCCTTTAAATTCGCAAAAGAATTTATGGGTCAGCACCTGCTGGAAACTAAAGTCGAAAATTGATATAATAAATTTATGGTAGAATGAAAAAATCATTTTTCATTACCCTACTTTTCTCACCTATACTTTTGATAGCTGATGACCTCATTGTAGATAAGAACTCAATCAATCAATATGAGCAAAACAATTATGCTCATTTTAACTCCTTCAATTTTCATGGTGAGTACCAAGGGAATCATGCGAATATTCCACCAAAGCCTAGTTACATTTCAGATAGAATAAATTTACCTGAGACTATT
>CAYXUK010000075.1:0-8167 GCA_964468295.1 uncultured bacterium
CATATTTCCAAAATATCTGATGTATTTGTTTGTGAGGGCAGATTATATGAATCCCATACTGGCCGCATCATTAATGTAACTATTTATGATCATGAATTATCTTTGGAGGGACTTCAAACGCAGGGGATGCATAATCTAGCTGAAATGATAATGTCCACGAGAATTCCCATTCAAGCTCATAAAGGGAAGGAACTTGTTTACATTAAAACAAAACCATCACATGCGTTTGTTCGTGTAGGTAAAGATACTCTTAGCGGTGTTACACCAATAGCCATTGATCGAGTTGTGGCTGAAAGTAGGCCAATTATTATTTTAAAAGAAGGGTACCAACCTTTTCGCTTAAAACACTTGCCCGAAGACGAATCAAATATTGTATATATAGAATTACAACATTCCGTTCCTCAAATTGGTGATGTTGCCTTTGCTAAACCAATGCCTGCCGATATTGTTATTGTTTCTTCTGATGGCGAAACACGGTTTCTAATTGATGAAGGATCATTGGGGTTTTTTAAGTTGGCGGCCGGTTTATATACATTGGAATCTGATCAATATATCATACATAATGGAGATTTTCGTATTCGCCACCGACGGACTTCCCATATAAAACCTGAATTGCATGAAATTGCAATCCTTGAAAAACAAATGAAAGGGTTTAAACTAAAAAGAAATGTTATGATTGGTTTATTGGTGGTGAGTGCGGGTTATCGCGGTTATCTTCAGTTTGAGTCAGAAAAAATCTATAAAGATTATGGTGAAGATATTTCCGATGGAGATATACGACATAGCCGTATTGAAGAATTAGACCAGTTAAAACCAATTTTTGGTGGTATTTCTGTATTCACTTTTTTTCCTGTTATTTATTATCATGCAAAATATCTGCAAATGAAACGCTGGCTCAGACAGTGATGAAAAAGATTATTCTACTATGTTTCTTGGCAATATCTTGTGAAGACGTGAAGCGCGTATGGGACAACCCGTATGATCCACGTAGCGATCGCAGTTTATGGATGCCAGATAGTCTAAAAATAGAACAAATAAGTCTAGATAAAATTGAATTGTCTTGGCTAAGAAAAGGTCGCGATTTTGACGGATTTAAAATAGAAAAAAAAATAGGAGAAGGTAATTGGGTAGATAGTGTAGCTGTTCTATGGGATTCTATTTATAGCTGGATAGATACGCTGGATCTAAAGGAAGTAGTAACAAACCCTGTAGAATACTCATACAGGTTGTATGCATATGCTGATTCGAATATTTCAAATAAAGTTGAAATTTCTATTAAACCGAATGTTCCTGGTCCACCACAACCTGTAGATGTTATTGCAGTTGATTATGTACCTAATGAGACGATTCCCGCAGAAAACAAAAAGCATACGGTTAAATGGGAAAAATCTTTAGAAGGTAGTTTTAAAAAATACCATTTAAACCATACTGTAGAAAATAGTAGTGACACCTCTATCATTACTTTTGATGATGTTAATACAACATCTTGGGACACAAATAAATTTGACGCAAAAAAACAACATTGGTACTGGGTTGAGATGGAGGATTCAACCGGTCAAAAAACAAAAGGAAGTGCAAAAGCAAATTTAATTAATAAAGTGCCCCCAGCCGTCCAATTGGACTCAATTATCTATAAGTCTGGTTTCTTTGAGCTAAAGTGGTCTTCAGTTAATATCGAAGATTTTGATAAATATATAATTCAGAAAATTGATATTATTACTGGAGATACAATTAATATTATTAAAACTGTAAGGGAGACAGCATTTGACGATCGACCTGCTGAACGGGATGAAGAACATCAGTATCAAATTATTACAATAGATGAATGGGCTGATTCTTCTTTTTCTAATATTCGCAATTCTTCTTCATATCGACGCATTGTAAAAGTGGATAATTTGGTTGAAACTGGAGATGATATTACTATTGCTAATCTCGGTCCTAATTTGTCCTTTAAACACGTTTTTTCTCAGGTCAATGCTTATTTTCCTATCTGGATTCAAGGTGGAAATAAAGTTTTTTCATTTTATGATGGAGGTGTTGGTTTAGTCGTAAATGAAGATGGATCAAATTTCAAGAAAATTACGGGCGTTGAAGCACTAGATATTGCGTTTGATTTAACTGGTTTATCAGCAGTATTCACTGGTGAAGATCATAATATTTATTACCTAAGTATAAATTCTAATGATGCACCTAATCTAATTGCAACTCACACGAATAATGAATGGTACAGCGACCCTGAAATCTTTTTGGAGAATGATAAACAATACATATTGTACTCAAAACGAAAATATCACTCTAATAACAATGTTGGGGTTGAAGATATTTATACATCGGATGTAGATAATAATAGTATTATAAAACTTACCAATGCGCAAAATCAGGAGAAATTTATTATGCCGCGCATGTCCCCAGATCAGAGCAAGATTTTGTACGTTAAAGAAAAAGATGGCTTGTACATAATGGATTACCCAGGTATTGAAAATATAAAACCTGTGACAGAGAATGGGGAAAAATTAGTTCCAGTTTATAGCAAATACTTTCGAAATATCCGTTGGTCTCCCGATAGTAAGCGGGCAATTTTTTGGACATATAAAAATAGTACATATTTTCTGTATGTGTTTGAATTAGGTGGTGATCCAGAAATAAAATTGTTGGAAGTAGGGGGTAGGTATGCGGATTGGATAGAAGACTCGAACACCATTCTTTTCCGAAGTGAACCATCAAATGCTATGTTCAAAAAAGATGTTAGTTCTTTGACAAATACGGATCCAACTCCTTTTTCTGATGCTCCTTGGGCGCAATTGCAGCCTTGGAAGTAAGCTATGGACTTAAATAATAATATAAAATACCAAATGCTTTCATGCCTGTACCCGATGGTATAAATCCAGAAATTTGGTCAGAGCGTCTCATCGATCGCCTGGCTTATGCGCATGATGCCAGTATGTATCGTTTGGTGCCACAAGCATTAGTTCGTCCAGAAAATGAATCAGAGGTTCGGACATTGTTGGCCCATGGAAATGCAACCAATACTCCAATTACATTTCGAACGGGAGGTACATCCCTTTCTGGTCAATCGATCACTGATGGGATTATGGCTGAGGTTGTGAGAGGTTGGCAGGATTATAAAATATTCGATAATGGAAATTCAATCAAGTTAAAACCGGGAGTTATTGGTGCTCGTGCCAATATATATCTATCTCCATATCAGAAGCGTATTGGCCCAGACCCTGCATCGATTAATGCGGCACGTATTGGTGGTATCATATCTAATAATTCATCTGGAATGGTGTGTGGTGTAAAACATAACGCCTACCATACGATGAAACATATACGGTTCATGTTAACCAATGGCCATGTATACGATACTTCGAATCCGGATGATTATAGTCGATTTATTGAAAGTGAATCTGCTCTTTCAAAAGGTCTTTTATCATGTAAACTGGAAATTGAAAGTCAAAATAAACTGGTAAACAGAATTCGTCATAAATACCGTATTAAAAATACTTTAGGATATTCACTTAATGCATTTATTGATTATGAAAATCCGTTAGATATTTTTGCACATTTAATTATCGGGTCGGAAGGAACTTTGGCATTTTTTTCCCATGTGGTGCTCAATACAATAGATGATCCGCCATTAAAGTCTACGGGTCTGGCTTTATTTGATTCCGTAGATGCCTCCGTAGCAGCCTTGCCTGTATTAGTAGATGAAGGTGCTGATGCGATAGAAATGCTTGATGATGCCTCATTGCGCACGGGACGGTACCTTGAAGAACCACCTTATGATCCAAACAAAATTCCTGATAATTCGGCTGCACTTTTATTTGAATTTCAAAAAAATGAAATAAAAGAGATTACCCATTTAACTGAAACTATTCCCCATGCATTATCCTTAGCTGGAGGAACGCTACCTTCGGGTATGATTACAGATGAGATCCAGAGGATGAAATTGTGGAATATTCGGAAAGGTTTATATCCAACTGTAGGCGCTATGAGAAAGAAGGGAACCAGTGTAATCACTGAAGATCTATGTTATGATTATCATGATTTACCCAAGGTTGTAAAAGAACTCAAAACGATATGCCGTCATTGGCAATACGATGATGCAGTAATATTTGGACATGCCAAGGATGGTAATCTCCATTTTGCTGCCTCTATGGATTTAAATAGTTCAGATGGTGCAAAAAGGTTTGAAGGATTGCTTGAAGATATGGTGGAATTGACAGCAGGGAAATTTGACGGTTCACTAAAGGCAGAACATGGTACGGGTCGGAATATGGCCCCCTTTGTAGAATATGAATGGGGAGGTGATTTATATCAAATCATGTGGCGGGTGAAAAACCTGGCTGATCCAAATGGAATTTTGAATCCTGATGTATTATTGACAAAGGATAAAAAAATCCATGTCAAAAACCTAAAAGAGATGCCTCTTGTATCAGACGATGTTGATTTATGCGTAGAATGCGGATTTTGTGAGCCAATGTGCCCTTCAAGAGAATTAACGATGACGCCTCGTCAGCGCATTGCTGTGCAGAGGGAGATTTCCGCTGGAAATGCAGATAAGTCAGTAATGGATGAATTTCGCTATGACGGTATGGACACCTGTGCGGCTGATGGCCTATGTGAAATAGCCTGCCCGGTAAATATCAATACGGGAACATATATCAAATCCTTGCGCCATGACGCACATTCTAATTTGGGTAGTGCAGTTAGTGAGTATGCTGCCAATCATTTTGCAGTATTGACGTCCCTTGCACGTTTTGGATTAACCATAGGCCATGGTATTTCAACAATTATGGGTAATCAGACAGTAAAGTTTATATCAAAAATTTTCAATCGAATGGGTTTGTTACCTCTTTGGAATGAATATTTACCAGATCCTGCAGAAAAGATTAATAACATTGAAGAGAAACAAGGGGAACCTTGGATCTATTATCCATCTTGTTTAACGAGAGTATTTAGTAGTCGAGATGGTAAATCGAATTTGGTCAATACAATAAATACCATTGCAACACGTACTGGAAGGTCATTACGAATTCCTGAGGGTATTAAAGATACATGCTGCAGTCAGGTTTTTTCCTCTAAAGGATATGAGGAAGCAGCCAATAATATTCAGGAGAAAACCATTCATTTAATATGGGAATTTTCAAATAATGGCGTATTGCCTATTTTAGTCGACACATCCCCTTGCACATATCAATTTCTCCACCCAACACCAGGGTTAAGCAAGGTAGCTTTAGAAAAATTGGATCAATTAAAATTTGTGGATATAATTCAATTTCTTTCTCAGTGCATTACAGATAAGGATTATCCGGCATTGAATAATAAAATTGTATTACATCCTACATGTTCAACGGAAAAAATGGGAGATCGAAAGCAAATGGTGGCATTAGCAAAAAAATGTGCAGAAGAAGTAATTGATCCTGTACATTGGGGGTGCTGTGGTTTTGCTGGGGACCGTGGGTTGATTTTTCCAGAATTGAATCAAACTGCAATGATCTATGAAGCAAATGATGTCCAGGGTCAAAAAACGGGATATTCAACCAGCCGAACCTGTGAAGTTGGGATGATGTCTAATACGGAATTGAATTACAGTTCCATTGCCCACTTGGTAAAGGAATATTTGGACCAGGGAGTGAACTAACGCACTTGAGGTGTAAATTTTCTATGGTAAATTATCAAACGTGTATTGAGTTCTTATAGAATAAAAAGGCCATTTCAATGAGAATATCCATAATGAAAAAATATTTAATTATTATCTTATTATCTTTTGTCACTGTTTTATCTGCAGAAACCATTGGCAGGGTGATGAAATCCAATGGGGTAGTTTTGATTAAACCTGTTGGTGGCGGTACTTATTCTGTTAATGTAAAACCTGGACAAGCTGTTTCTAATGGGGATGCTCTCCGAGTTGGAGAAGGAAGTTTTGCAGTAGTGATCTATCTTGATGATAAATCTGTTATAAAAGTCAGGGAAAATACAGATTTCCAATTTATAGATTCCCAGAATACTCGCGTAATCAGAGTTGAACAAGGAACGACGCTGCATAATGTGAAGACAGAAGGCAGAAATAAACCTTATAGAGTTGAAACACCTGTATCTGTTGCTTCAGTAAAAGGTACGGAATTTTCCGCATCTCATGATCCAGTAGCAGGTGTAGATTTATTTGTTGGTAAATCTGGCAATTTTGACGTGTTCAATACTATCAGTGGGATGACAGTAAATGTTGGTCCTGGGCAAAAAGCAGTATCGAATGTGATGGGTCAGCTCATTCCAGCGCCAGCTCAACCTGGCGATTATCCTGAAGATCCAGAAGGTGAATCACCTGATGAACCACAAGAAGAGCAGGAGGAGCCTGAAGAAGCACCCGATGATACACAAGATCAGCAGGAGCAGCAACAACAAGACACGCAAACTGAAGAACAAAGACCTAGACAGGAACCTGAACCAGAAACAACATCCGAGGCAGCTGATACACAGCCGGATGAAGCACAGGTAGCAGAAAAACCAAAACCTAAAAAACCACTCAACTTAGGACTTGGCGTTGGCTCAGCCACGATTGATGGTGCCATTTATAATCAGATTGCACTGCGACCAGAATTATCCTTTGGTAAACTTGGTTTGGGGCTTGACCTTGTTTTCTACATGGATAATGAGGGCAATATCCGAAAGGATGAATGGGATGAAGCATCTGATTTTATCGACAAATTCCTATATATTCGTTGGGGGGAAAAATCTGATCCATTTTGGTTCAAGTGGGGATCTTTAGATAATGTAACTCTTGGGTATGGTGGATTGTTGGCAGGTTATTCAAATATGATGGAATTTCCTTCGGTTCGAAAAGTGGGTATTAATACAGGTATAACTTTTGGAAATTTTGGAACAGAAGTCTTTATGTCTAATATGAAAGACTTTTCCCGCGGTGGTACACTGTTGGGGCTTCGGGGTACTTATAAACTTTCAAATGCTATACCGTTAACCTTTGGTTTGAATTATGTCATGGATATGAATCAATTCTCCGGACTAAAGGATGCTGACAAAGATTCTTACCCCGATATGTTTGATGATTTTCCTAATGATAAAGATTATTGGAATGATACTGACGGCGATGGTATTGCTGATAAAAACGGAGGTAGTAAAGAACCAGAAAACGGATGGGACATCGATGGTGACGGAGACAATATTCTTGATTCAATTGATAACGACTTAAATTTGAAACCCACGCCATTTAGCTTAAAGGATAACACTGCTACGGCTCAGGGATTTGCCTTCGATTTAGGTTATCCGATTTTAAGAAATAAAACGTTTAGTTTGGAAGCATACGTGGAATATAATAAGCTCATTTTTCCAAAAGTGAGTGGTGACGCTTATTATACTCGGAAAGCAATGGATGGTACAGGAATTACGGTTCCTGGGCTTCGTGCAGGTTTATTCAGTTTCCTAAACGTGAGTTTTGAATACCGCATCAAACAGGGGTTTTTTGCACCACAATTCTTTGATGGTAGCTATGATCTCTCTCGGGTTGTTGCAGAATTTGGTGAGTCTGGAACAATAATTCGTACTAAAGATCAGGTTGTACTAGTCGATCCATCCAATACAGAAGGTATGTATGGATCAGCATCGGCCAATTTATTTAACCTTGTCAGTTTCAATGCTTCCTATGCAAGTATGAAGGGAGAGGGGGATGTTGAATACAACAGTTTCAATGCACTGATCAATGTTAACGGTGAAAATATTCCTAAACTCAGTGTAGCGCAGGCTTATTATCAGCGAAATAATGACAAAAATCCATTTGATTTTAAAAACCCATCAATGAATACTATTTTTGGTTACAAGGTCGGTTATGAAGTAAGTGCTGGAGTTAGTTTGATATGGGACTTCCGCCAGTTCTATCGTGATACAGGTAGTGGATTAGAACCAGTTAAACAAACGACGATTGAGACAGCATTCAATTTTTAATGAGTGAAAAAATAAAAACAGTATATCGTTATGATGCCGGTGGAAGTGGGTTTCGAAGAGTATCGATGTTTCTGGCTATTCTAGCTAGTGTTTTAGCTTTGTTTGGAATTTTTTGGATTAAATCATGGTTTTAAGGTAAAAATATGCGTATTTCGATAGAATACTGTAACGAGTGAAACTATCTACCAAGGGCGGCCAGTATGGCCTC
>CAYXUK010000076.1:0-5660 GCA_964468295.1 uncultured bacterium
GGAAAGGTGAGTTTGTCCATGAGAATTCGATCTTTAGGTTTTATCCCTTCTGAGATAAGCCAGTTAGCAGTTTGTTGGGCCAACCGGTATACTTTATCCGATGTAAGGCCTAGGTCAGCGTAAACCATCTTTTTGCCATACTTCACGTTTTGGCCATCTACCAAAGCCCGCAGGTTGGGATAAGGGACCATATGTTCAATCGGTTCCACATTGCCCAGGCACTGGGCTTGATAGATGCGTTGTTGAAGGTCTGTCATTGATATGATTGATTCATCCTATGGCGTGTTACGATAAAGCAATCTCATTAATTGAAAGAGTTTGCTTCATTCCATTGGGAATGACAGATTAATTATCTGGTTTAATTTGGCGAACGATTTTAAAGGTATCGTGCACCCGGGTATAATAATTTCCTGCTAGCCGACCAACAGGATTCAAAATATTCAAATCAATTCTTCCATCCTTGTAAACTTCATCATCAATATGAAACATAACAATTGTGCCGATGACTACAAAGCCTCCGCCAGGACCCGGTTCCCCTACAGGAACGATGATATTAAGCTTACATTCAAAACTCACTTTGGATTCTTTAACCCTTGGTGGCAACACTTTGACGGAATTAATGGGGGTAAGTCCCGACACTTCAAATTCGTCTACATCCTTTTCAAAGTCGGTGGCGCAGGCCACCATAGGTTCGGCCATTTGCTCTGATACAATATTAACCGTGAATTCTTCAGTATCACGGATATTGTTTAAGGTGTCTTTGGTTAGCCCGTCATATCCTCGGCGGGCAGGGGCAAACATGACCGTAGGTGGGTTGGAACAAACACCATTAAAATAAGAAAAAGGAGCCAAGTTCAAGATGCCATCTTTTGATTTAGTAGAGACAAAAGCAATTGGACGTGGCAGGATAGAACCAATCATTAATTTGTGATTACTATCAAAGGGTTGTTTGGTCGGGTCAATAATCATGAATTACCTAACCAGGAAAGCGGATAGTCTGACTCATCAATATCGGCCGCTGCATTTGTCATTTTCAGGGGATGAAAGGTATCCAACATGACTGCGATTTCATTTGCTTCCTTGGTACCCAAAGACTCTTCAATTTTATCTGGCTGGGGGCCATGAGGTAGACCGGCAGGATGATAAGTAATGGAACCTTCTTCAATACCTCTGCGACTCATAAAATCTCCAGATACATAATAGAGGATTTCATCAGAATCCACATTGCTGTGTGCGTAAGGCGCTGGTATGGCTTCTGGATGGTAATCAAATATGCGCGGAACAAAATTGCAAATGACTAGTCCCGGCGCTTGAAATACCTGATGTACAGGAGGGGGCTGATGTACCTTACCCGTAATAGGCATAAAATCATTCACGTTAAAACTCCATGGGTAGTAATAACCGTCCCACCCGATAATGTCAAATGGATGATGTTTGTAATCGTAGGATTGGAGTCCTTGATCAAGGCGAACAACTACTTCAATTGAACCACCTGATACAGGATTTTCATATTGTGGTGTTTTAATATCTCTTTCGCTATACGGGGAATGTTCCAGTAACTGTCCCAAGCGGTTGCGATATCGATCTGGCGTTTCAATTGGACCAGCTGTTTCCAATACCAGCAATTCCATTGGTTTATCAATATCCAATTGCCAAATCACACCTCGAGGAATAATGGCATAGTCTCCACCAGTTAGGGTGAGGGACCCAAAATTAGATTTAAGGATTCCTTTACCTCTATGTACAAAAAGACATTCATCATGATGACCATTGCGGTATAAACTATTCATTGACTGTGAGACTTGTGCTTTTGATAAAATTACATCGGTATTAAAAAATAATGGGATGCGGGATGTGACAGCGTCACCTTCATGATTCAAACTGCGTGTTTTCAAATGATGGTGGCGATGCTCCCCATTCCATTCTTCTAATGGAAGAATGGTGATATCACCAACCTTTTGAACAGCGGTAGGGGGATGAATATGGTAGACATTAGAATAAATGTGACTAAACCCTTTGCGACTGATTAATTCTTCCCAATATAAATTGCCCTTATCATTCCGAAATTGGATGTGGCGTTTATTAGGGACTTGACCGCGTTTTTGGTAGAAAGGCATAGGTAATTATACGATTTTGTTTTCTAAAATACCGAGACGTTCTACTTCTAATGTAACTACATCACCTTTTTGAATCCAACCGCCAGTATTTTCAGGACGAAGTTCGAGAATGCAGCCCGTCCCAACAGTCCCGGAACCAATATATTCACCAGGAAGCAGTCTAGTGTTCATGCTGGCTCTTTCAATCATATCTCCAAAAGAATGATAAAGATCATTCGTATTGCCATCGGAAATAAGTTTACCATTTACACGGCAGGTCATTCTTAGATGAAGCTTGTGCTCATCGTCCCAGGCATCTTCAAGTTCATCGGGAGTTACCATATATGGTCCGAAACTGGAAGCAAAGTCTTTTCCTTTGGCTGGCCCTAAGCTTAAGGGCATTTCCTGCCGCTGGAGGTCTCTAGAAGACCAATCATTTAAAATGGTATATCCGCCGATCACTTTGTCCGCCTCTTTCGATTTGATATCAGAACCGCCATTGGCAATAATCACTGAGAATTCCAATTCAAAATCAAGTTCATCTGTATTAGAAGGGTAAGAAATTGCAGCCCCGTGGCCATAACAGCAGTTGGGATTTGAAAAGTAAAAAATGGGCAGTTTAAACCAGTCTGGGTGCATATCTAGCCCTCGCAATTTTCGGGCAGCGCGAACATGTTGTTCAAAGGCATAAAAATCACGAAAAGCCGGAGGATCTGGGATTGGCGGCAAAATTACCAGTTCCGATTCATTTTGAGCCAGGGTGTTCAAATCACCGTTAGAAATGATCTTTTCCAGTTCCTGAAGCAAGGGAAAAAATTTATCCCATTCTGCCAGGGTTGATTTCAAATCTCTAGGGATGGATAAAAAAGTGTTGTCATTCTGGTCTTCATTTACCCATTTTGCTGCGAGGTTCACATCAATGATATGATTCTCAATTTTGAAACCGAACTTTTGGGTTGTATTTCGCTGTTCTGTGTAAGTTAAAAATTTCATGTTTTACTGATAGTTCCCTGAAAAATTATAGATTGCCGCGCATTGCCTGTTCATGTTCAATGGATTCGAAAAGCGCCTGAAAATTTCCTTTGCCAAAACTGTTAGATCCTTTACGCTGGATAATTTCATAAAATAACGTTGGGCGATCCTGGATCGGTTTGGTGAAAATCTGGAGCATATAGCCATTTTCATCCGAATCAACAAGAATGCCTAATTCTGCTAATGTATTTATGTCTTCAATAAAATCACCGACGCGTTCTTTTAAATTATCATAATATGATTTAGGTGTTGGCAGAAACTCGACCCCATTGGCACGTAGTTTCTGAACAGATTCAATAATATCACGGGTGGACATGGCGATGTGCTGAACTCCGGGGCCCTCATAAAATTCGATAAATTCCTGGATTTGAGATTTCTTTAATCCTGCCGCCGGTTCATTTATTGGCATTTTAATTGTTTCATTATCATTAGCCATGACAATAGAACGAAGGGCGCTGTATTGCGTGGATACATCTTTGTCATCCACAGACCAGAAGCGATGCCAACCGAATACTTTTTCATAAAAATCACAAACTGGTTGCATATCGCCATCTGGCTGATTTCCCACTACATGATCAATGTGAACAATGCCCACGGGATTAGCAACGGCATCCACATCCATGACTGAATATCCTGGAAGGAAGACTCCTTTATAATTATTTCGCTCTATAAAAGTATGTGTGGTATCACCATATGTTTTAATGGTGGAAATAATTGCTTCGCCTTTTTCGTCCTCAATTAGTTTTGGTTGGCATACGCTTTCAGCTCCTCGATTGGTAGTCTCTTTCCAGGCGTTTTCGGCGTTATCCACAGAAAATGAAATATCCTTTACTCCATCACCGTGCTTATCGATGTGATGACCTATTTCCGTTCCGGGAACTAAGGGAGAACTAAGAACGAACCTAACCTGGTTTTGCTTCATGACATAGCTTACTTTGTCTCGGCTACCTGTTTCTAGCCCCTGGTATGCGATGGGCTGGAAGCCCAGGGCTGTCCGATAATAATGTGCCGCCTGCTTAGCGTTACTTACATACAGTTCGCAGTGATCAAAGGAGTTGATTGTATAATCAGCCATAATTATATCCCTGAATTTATAATAAGGTTTTCAAGGCATCAATAAAACGTCTGTTTTCTGTTTCTGTTCCTATGGAGACGCGGATGTATTCAGGCCAACCGAATGCCGTAAGGCTTCGGACAATAATACCCTTGTGTAATAGTGATTGTGTGATTTCCGCGGCCCGTTTCTCTGAATTCCAAACAGTCGTAATAAAATTAGCCGCAGAGGAAATTATTTCAACACCCAGTGATTGAAGCTCATTTTCAAGAAAAGCGTAACCTGTCAAGTTCATGGCTATAGTTTTTTTGAGGAATTCAGTATCATCCATCGCAGCAACTCCAGCGGTGAGTGCGATAAGCGATGGTTCAAAGGGCTCTTTAACTTTCATCAAATTACTAATGAGTGTATCATGCGCGAATCCATAGCCGATCCGCAGGCCCGCTAAACCATAGGCTTTAGAAAAAGTTCTCAGAGTGATTACATTGTCGTAGCGATAGTTCATGGAGTTTGGATAGTCATCTATAGACTGGGCAAATTCAAAATAGGCTTCATCCAGGATAATCAAAACACGTTCCGGTACGCGGGAATAGAATTGGTCAAATTCACCACGAGTGATATACGTTCCCATAGGGTTGTCGGGATTGGCAATATAAATAATTTTGGTAAACTTATTAATCTTCTGTACAATCTTCTCCAGATCGTAGCGGTGTTTTTTCATGGGTACCCAATGAATTTTTCTCCCTGATGCATTGGCAAGGACCCGGAAACCAATGAATGAATTGGCTGCTGAAATTAATTCATCATCTTGGAGTAAAAAGGTTCTAATTATAGTGGACATGATGCCCTCGCTTCCAGCGCCCAGTATAACATTTTTCATCTTAATATTGAATCGATTAGCCAGTTTTGTCCGTAACTCATAGCCAGAAACATCAGGATATCGATGGAGTCCTGATAATGTTTCGGCCATTGCTTTTATTGCCTTTGGAGATGGGCCAAGGGAATTTTCATTGGAGGCCAATTTATCCACATGGGAAAGGTTAAATTCTCGCTGGACTTCTGCAATCGGTTTGCCGGGCACATAATTAGCTAAGTTTTGGATATAAGGTGGTACCAATGGCATATTAAAGGGGTAGCATTGTCTGGTGTTTAAAAGTGGAAAGAACAACAGATGTTTTGAGATGCTGTACATTGGGTAAGGCAGACAGACCATGTAGAATTAATTCATCATAATGGGGAATATCGCGCGTGGCGATTTTAAGAAGAAAGTCACCCTCGCCAGTAATATGATGACATTCCAGAACTTCATCCATGTTTGACATAGAATTAAAAAATTTTTCAACTGGAGTTTCGCCGTGACGAGCCAAAGTTACCTCCACGAAAGTAATGCAGGTATAACCGGCCTTTTTTTCGTCTAGTAAGGTCACATAGCGATCGATTAATCCACTGGCTTCTAGTTTTTTCACCCGCTCTAAGGT
>CAYXUK010000076.1:5760-8109 GCA_964468295.1 uncultured bacterium
AGGTAAAATTGTGCGATCGCACTTGCCCGATCCAGGACGCTTGAAAGAATTATTAATTCCTGGAGCTGAGTTGCTTTTGCATCCAAGCCCGGAAGGATCGCAACGGAAAACAAAATTTTCTACCGTAATGGTGCGGCATGAAGGTGAATTGATATCCCTTGTATCTACACTGCCAAATCGCTTTATCAAGGAGTTATTAAAAGAAAATACGCTGCCTATTCTAAAGGATTTTCAATATGTTAGGGCAGAGCCATCTTGCGGGAACCATCGCTTTGATTTCCTGTTAAACGATGTAAATGGATATCCTTTTTATTTGGAAGTAAAATCAGTGACCTATGTAGAAAATGGTTTAGCCAAATTCCCGGATGCGGTAACGGAACGAGGTGCGCGCCATGCGAATGCATTGGCAGAATTGGTATTGAATGGGACAGGTGCCGGAATCCTTTTTGTATGTCAAAGGTCTGATGCAAGCAAGTTTGAACCCATGTGGGATCGGGACCCTAAATTTTCACAAGCATTATTGAAAGCAAACCAGGGGGGTGTACATGTCTGGTGTATTACAAGCCAAATGAGTGAAACTGAAATGACATTTAAAAGGGAAATTCCTGTAAATTTAATACCACCTGTATAGAATAATTCCAGAATTACTACATCTGATTATTTTGAAAAAATGCGCTTACACTGTTGCTTCATTAGGTACTGCATGGTTGATTTATTCATGTGCTGCCGTATCATCTCCTGGTGGTGGGCCCAAAGACGAAATTCCACCTATATTAGTATCGGCTGAGCCAGAAGAGGGAAGCCTCAATTTTTCAGGTGGCCCTGTGGTTCTCAGTTTCTCTGAATACATCGATGAAAAATCATTAAAAAATGCTGTAAAAATTTCTCCTCGATTAGAACCTCTTGTAGAGATTAAATATGATGATGATAAAATAATCCTGGATTTTCCAAAGGAATTATTATCCAACCAAACTTATGTCATTACAATCAGCCGGAATTTAAAAGACGAACGGGGTGTGGCCTTGGAACAATCTATTCAGGTAGCATACAGCACAGGCAATCTGATTGATAAAGGAAAAATTTCTGGACTGATCCATGGGGAAGATTCATATGCTGCCCATTTATGGAAATTAGAAAAAGGGTTTGTGGATTCTATTTTTTTTACTGAGCCCTTATATGTATCCGAAGCGGACGATAATGGAAATTTCAATTTTAAATATTTAGCGCCGGGGAATTATGTTTTATTGGGTATTGAAAGGAGTGCTGCCGGTGCATCTTTGGTTCCCCAGCGGATGGCCTACGGTGTTTCTCCAAAAAAAATGTATTCCCTGGAAAGAGATAATGAATTAAAGGGTATTATCATGCGGCCTAAGCGAGAGACACCGCCGCTGAAAATGACTCATGGGGAATTGCTGGGTCAACGGTGGGGCTGGCTGCATTTTAATCAAGCAATGAAAGATAATATTATCTTAGATGGATTATCCATTGTGGATTCTGAACAAAATGAGCATGGGCCTGAAATCTTTAAAGATGAGCAGAATCAAGAGCGATTTCTATTCATTTCACCGGATACGCTATCTATAGGTAAAGCAGAATTAATATTAAATACTGTTTTTTCCGGGGAAAAAACTTTGCTTGATGATGCAAAAATAAATCTCCGTGTTCCTTCCAAAGTGGATACAAGCCATATTAAATGGACAAAGCCGGAAGGGATTGTAACAGTCAGGAGACAAAAAGATGGTGGTCCGATAGCACCAATTGTTTTTTCAAAACCAGTAATATCTACATTAGACAGTGCTTTTTTCATGGTTGCAGATACCGACACAGTGGTGACGGATATTCAATGGATCAATCCGATGGAAATTGCTTTTCTACCTCCTGATGGATGGCAGGAGAAAACCCAATATAAATTGATGATATTATCTAATAAACTAATTCCTATAGAAGGAAAAATGTTGAAAGACTCAATCTCAGTTGTTCGTATTAACTCTGAAAAAAAATTAGGATATGGAGGGTTAAGCGGTACGATTAATAAGAGTGGAATCAATCCATTACTGGAACTGCGATCATTGAAAAAAGAACCGGAAATCTTTCGTTCTTCTTTAAATTCTAACTTTCAATTTGAATTTAAAAATATACCTGAAGGGCCATATCATTTGATGATTATTGATGATTTGGATAGGAATGGAGATTATTCTTATGGATCAGCTTATCCATTCCGACCCAGTGAATGGTTCTATATCCATCCGGATACTTTTGATGTACGTGCCAATTGGGATATTGATGTGGGTCTCATTAAAATGGAAGAGCAGTAAACCCAAAATGTATTGTGTAATTATGGCAGGTGGT
>CAYXUK010000077.1:0-7931 GCA_964468295.1 uncultured bacterium
ATTTCAAGTCACGCATCCATCGTCCTCAATAATTGGAAACGAATTAATCCACAATTACCTCTAATTCCAGAAAATTTAAGTACCCTACAAAACTTTTTAGGCGGAAAAGATGAGGACTGGTTTTTTCTCTCAACTGCAGGAGTCGAGTCCGCCGGAGGTGAAGCACCAAAAATTATTATATTTGCTTTGGATGCTATTGAAACTACTAATTCAGAATTGTTATGTAAACATCTAGTAAGGTTATCAACTACAATTGAAAAGATGCTGTCTGCATTAAATCGTATGTATGAGCATTGTGAACCTAAATTATTTTTTGAGCGCATTCGTCCTTTTTTAACTGGATGGGAACCAAAGGGTGTCATTTATGAAGGTATCGATAGCGAGCCAAAGATCTTTATTGGTGGGAGTGCGGCTCAAAGTTCGCTACTTCAGGCTATCGATGCTGGCCTTGGTATTGAACACAAAAGTCAGGCATCAGGCCCATTCCTAAAAGAAATGCGCAAATATATGCCGATCAAACATCGGACTTTTCTAAACCAACTTGACGTGGCCCCATCCATATCAAAATATGTAGAAAAAATCAATGATACCCTCTTATCAAATACCTTCAACTCATGTGTTTCACTATTAAATACTTTTCGCCAAAAGCATTTAGAAATGGCCATAACTTATATTTCAAAACAGTCTAATGATGAAAATGCTGCCACGGGAACAGGTGGAACTGAATTTGTTCAATTTCTTTCCAAAGCAAAATCGGAGACGACCTCTTCAAAAATAAACTAATTGGGAGTATCTTTTTTCAATAGTGATTCTATCGTTGCATTAAAAATAGGATATCCGTTGCTCCCCGGAAGGGTAGAAAGGTATATTCCCCGGCTTTTTTAAGGCTATAATTATAAAATTTTATGAATAGTAACCTAACACCAAGACTATTGGTTATTGGCCTCGTTCTCGTATGGGCAATATGGGCCATTTGGCCAACCATTAGGTACCAGGGTTTATCTGATGCTGAAAAGGAGAGTATGCGAGAGGAAGGTACACTCGAGCAGATCGAATCACGAATCATCAAACAGGGACTTGATCTTAAGGGTGGAATGTATATCGTGCTTGAAGTAGACCTGCCAACCCTGATGGAAAACCTTGCAATAAATAAAGATAATAAATTTAACCAATCAATCACTTCCATCAGGGGCCAACTGACCAAAACGCCGGATGCTGATTTTTTTACTTTATTCTCGTCAACCTCCAGTGATAACAACCTTAAGTTATCCCGTTACTATTATGATTACGGTTCCAGTAATCAGGATATTATTACCGCACTTGGAGAAGAATCGGAAGATGCGATCAATCGTGTTTTGGAGATTCTTCAAAACCGTATAGACCAATTCGGTGTCGCGGAACCAACAATTCAAAAACAGGGTAGCCAGCGCATCATTGTCGAACTAGCAGGCGTTCAGGATTCTGAAAGAGCTCGTTCTCTTTTGGAAAGCACTGCACTATTGGAATTCTTCATTGTAAAAGATGTAAATACCACCAATGAAATTCTGGTTAAAATTGATCAAGCTCTAAAAGGTGATGAAACCATTGCAGATGTTATAGAATCTGCATCAGTTGAAGAGGAAGAAGAGACAAAAGAAAGTAATGATCAAACTGTATCCGTTAGTGAATTGTTCGGTGAAACAGAGGAATTGAGCGCTTCATCTGATTCAGCAGTTGTTGATGAAGAAATGTTTGCCGAGCGTCCTTTCTCTTCTATGCTGAGAAACCTTGGACAAGCGATTGGTATTCCAGATAAGAATGTTTATGCAGTTAAAAAGATTTTAGAGCGGCCCGAAGTTCAGGAAAAACTGGCTGCTGTTGGCGGTACTTTCCTGTTTAGTCACAAAGTAGAAGAATATCCCCTTGTGGATGGTACGATTGAAAAAATGTACAGTCTGTATTTACTTGAAGATGAAGCAGAGCTCACTGGTGGGGTAGTTGAAGAAGCAAAAGCAAATTTAGGTCCGCAGGGATCTACCTCTGCTGGCCAACCCATTGTTAACCTGACAATGAACTCTGACGGCGCCCGTAAATGGTCCATTGTTACTGGATCTAATGTAGGCCGTCAGGTTGCCATAGTTCTGGATAAAAAAGTTCATATGGCACCCAATATTCGGGAAAAAATCTCAGGTGGCGGAACCTTAATTGAAGGCTTTGCCAATATCAATGAAGCAAAGGATATCGCCATTGTTCTTAGAGCAGGTGCACTGCCGGCACCAGTGGACATTATTGAAGAAAGGGTTGTTGGTCCTTCACTCGGCGCTGATTCTATACGCCGTGGCACACAATCAGTACTTATTGGGCTGGGCCTAGTTCTGATATTCATGTTGATTTATTACAAAGTTTCAGGATCGATTGCTGATTTTGCGTTGATTTGGAATATCCTTCTTGTTTTGGCTGTCCTCGCTTCTCTACAGGCAACACTCACGCTTCCTGGAATTGCAGGTTTAATTTTAACTGTAGGTATGTCCATCGACGCAAATGTTATTATTTTTGAACGTATTCGAGAAGAATTGCGCAAAGGTAAAACACCGCGCTCTGCCGTTGAAGGCGGTTATAATCGTGCCCTAACTACTATTATCGATGCTAACGTAACAACTTTAATTGCAGCACTGGTCTTGTGGCAGTTTGGTACAGGTCCTATTCGTGGATTCGCGACAGTACTTTTTTGGGGAATACTAATATCCATGTTTACTGCTATTTTTGTAACTCGTACTATCTTTAACCTTTCTACTAACCGCAAAAACTTAAGCAAGTTGAGTATATGAGGATTATACAAGAAACCAATATCGATTTTATACGACAAAAAAAGGTTTCATTCATACTTTCTGCATTTGTGATTTTAGCCGGCACAATTTCCCTGGTGATTAATGGCGGACCTAAACTAAGTATTGACTTTAAAGGCGGTACTTTGGTCTCCGTTCAATATACAGAAGACATGGATATAACCACTGTGCGTACCGCCATGGGGAATGTGAACATCGATGGACAATCATTTGATTTTAGTCGCGAAGAGATCAAGCATTTTGGAGGTCCTAGCGCCGTATTAATTCGTGTACCACACATTGAGGGCTCACCACAAAATTTTTCCCAAAGAATTGCTGATCATCTTTATAGCGCATTCCCTGAAAAAGTACCTGAAAGTAAAACGGATTTTATTTTAGGGAAAGGGACGGTTAGCCCAAAAATAGGTTCAGAATTAAGCGGGAAAGCAGTCATGGCTATCATATCCGCGCTGGGGTTAATTCTTCTTTACATTTCCATTCGGTTTGAATTTAAATTTGCATTGGGTGCTATTGCTGCTCTGGCACATGACATATCAATAACATTAGGGCTTTTTTCGCTTCTGGGATATGAAATCAGTTTACCCATTATCGCGGCATTTCTGACCATCGTTGGTTATTCACTTAATGATACAATTGTCATTTTTGATCGTATTCGTGAAAATGTAAAAATTTCCAAACGGGAAACCTATCATGGTATTGTGAATCGAAGCATAAATGATTCCCTTTCCCGAACTTTTGTCACATCTATCACAACATTTATTGTAATATTTATCCTTTGGCTATTTGGAGGTGAGGT
Source organism: uncultured bacterium (assembly GCA_964468295.1). Lineage (GTDB taxonomy): Bacteria > Fidelibacterota > Marinisomatia > Marinisomatales > TCS55 > TCS55. Next base: position 3,622 of record CAYXUK010000077.1, read on the forward strand.
CATCCACACTTTTGCCTTGGCTATGATCATTGGTGTTATTGTAGGGACTTATTCATCAATTTATATCGCCAGTCCAATTGTGGTCCAACTCCATGAGAATGCTATTAAATAAATCATAATTGAATTAATCGTAAAAAAAGCCCCCATATTTGGGGGCTTTTTTTTATTATTTCTTGGTTTTATAACAAAAACTGTTTTAGAACACGTTTAACCTCTAAAAATGGTGCTTTCCCGATTAAACCATTTGACACACCAAAAAATCGCAAGTCCCGCCAAGCCAAACAAAGATGCATATACTTCAGTCATTAATAATGGGTCCATCACACCAGCAATAATATCTTTAGATGCCAAAGACACATTTAATACTGGAATTAACGCAGTAATAGTATTTAATTCTATCCCCGGCAAGGTACCTATCACTGCAGGAAAAATAATAACAATATTCAATGGCGCCATGATACTTTGTGCTTCCTTGAAGGATTTTGCATAGACGGATAAACCCAAAAGCACAGCACTGAAAAAAGCAGCCACAGGAAGTACTAGTGTCATAATCAATCCAATGGTTTTTGGACTCAGAACTTCATTAATAATAACCAAAAAATCCGGCGGGATTTCAGGAATTCTTTGAATTCCTATAGCCATTCCTGCAAGGGCAATAAAGGCGGTCAGAATCGCAGCCAACATCACCACTAAAAATTTGCCCAAAACAATATCTAGACGGCTAGCAGGTGATGAAAGAATCGTTTCCAGTGTACCTCTTTCTTTTTCTCCGGCACCTAAATCGATTGCCGGGTACATCGCTCCCATAAATCCAAAGATAATGAATACATATGGAAACCATCCTCCCGCTATCTTACCAAATTTTTCTTGCTTGGAAGCAACATCCTTATAGTTCAGATTGTATGCTTTTACAACTTCCGGTTTAAGATTTAAGCGGTTCATTCTTTCAGTTACTATTTGATTTTCAAATCCTTTTAAAACACCATTTATCCGATCTTTTGTAATCCCGAATGAATCAGTACCTTTAAAGTGAATATTAATTTTTGCTTGACCATTTTGATCAATTTGAGACTGATAATCTGAATCAATATAAATGGCAGCATCTAGATATTCATTTTGGATATAGCTATCAACACTGTCTTCCGGAATTTGATTCAGCATTGTCACCTTACCCATATTGATAAATGCTTGAAATAAATCTGGAGCAAATTCCTGTCCAACAAATCGCACTTTCAAGTGTTTCTCACCGGCCTTTTTAGCCTGAGAAAATGAAATTTTAGTAATCGTACCAATTAGAACTGGAATTAAAAATAGCGGCACTACAATCATCATAATGATTGTTCGTCTATCACGTGTGATATCGATGATTTCTTTCTTGGCAATTGTGAGAAATTTCATCTTAGGCCTCCCCCACTCGATATATAAATTCATCTTCAAAAGTCGCCTGTGTCATTTCAGCCTTGAATTGATCTAATGTATTATTATAAAAGAGCCGCCCATTATAAATAATTGATATATCATCGCAAACCTGATTGACTTCTCCCATACGATGGGTAGAAAAAATCACGGTCTTACCCTCTTCACGACAGGAGCGTATCAAATCCATAATAGCCCTTGATGTCATTACATCCAAGCCAGAAGTAGGTTCATCAAATATCATAACTTGCGGATCATGAATAATCGTTCGCGCGATAGAGGTCTTCTGTTTCATCCCTGTACTCAGCCTTGATATACGACGGTCAGCAAAACTGTGCATATCTAATATTTGAAATAGATGATCCTTTCGTTTTTGGAATGCACTTTTTTCCATCCCATGAAGATCAGCAATATATTTCACGATTTCAGTAGGCGTTAGACGGTCATAAAGTGCTGTTTGACCTGTCATAAATCCAATTTGTTCCCTAACATTTTGGCCCTGTGAAACAGAATCAAACCCTGATACTGAAATAGAGCCGCTTGTTGGTTTTAACATTGTGGCTACCATTCGTAAAGTTGTGGTTTTACCTGCGCCATTCGGTCCAAGTAAGCCAAATATTCTCCCCGGATGACATTCAAAACTGATATTATCTACAGCGCGCAGGATTTTAGTATTTTTATATTCATCTCCTAGTTCCTTACGCTGTTTCTTGTTGAGCGAAAAATCTTTGGAGAGATTTTGAACCTGAATCATATTTTCCTTTAAAATTAAACGGCAGGGAAGTTATCGGAAAAAATAAAAGCCCCCAATAGAAGAAAGATTTGGCTCCACTATTTTTTATCCATAAATCACATTCCGCATTACATTATATTTTCTTCAGGTATTTTAATGAAAAGAAAGATTTATATACTTTACGCAATCTTGAGCATTTTCTGGGGGATGAGCTGGTACTTCCTAAAAGTTAGTTTAATAGAAATGCCTCTTTTATGGGGTCTATCAATCCGATTTCTTATAGCTGGAATCATTTTTTGGGGAATTTATTATTTCAGAAAAGATCGTGTACGTTTCACGCCCGAAGTCAAAATCGTTTATCTACTAATTACATTTTTCAACTATTCTTTATGCTATATTCTGACTTATTGGGGATTAAAATATATTTACTCAAATCTGGGATCTATTCTTTGGAGCCTTTTCCCATTGTGCGTAGCTGTCATGGCACATTATTATTTACCTGATGAAAAAATATCTATCAAAAAATTTGTAAGTATTGCGATAGGATTAATCGGAACAATTCTTTTACTCTACGAAGGCGGATCTTTAGGCGGCAGATATATATTTTATGGCATTTCTGCCATGCTACTTTCTATCATTTTAGCGGCATGGCCCAATGTGTATTTAAAAATGCATGCTGCTAAAATCAATCCATTCCACCTCAATGCTGTTGGGATGACCAGTTCCGGTTTAATCATGATGGTCGCTTCCCTAATACTGGAAACTGGACAAAAAATGCCCCTCGATGGAATGAATCTTTTTGCGCTATTTTTTCTTACTGTTCCAGGAACCGTTGTGACGTGGGGAATTTATATTTGGCTTTTTACCTATATGCGTGTCAGCCAAATAAGTTATGTGGCTTTCTTCCCTCCGGTAATTGCTATTATTATGGGCTGGTTACTGCTTGATGAGAAGTTGCCTTTAATTACCATTATTGGCGCCGGGCTGATTATACTTGGTGGATTTCTGATTAATTATAATCCTAAGAATCGTAAAACCCACATCAAGAAAAAATTGAACCCGTTACCGGAAGACTGATTCTAATTTTTTTCTGTAAATTAATATTGTGATACAGTATACAATTAATAATTCACCCATAGGTAAATTACTCGTTGCTCAATCAAATAAAGGTTTGACCCACATTATATTTGAATATCAAATCCCGCAATTTGAATTTATTATCAATAAAAAATATCCTGGGGAAAAAATATTTCGAGATGACAAAGCATTATACAATACAGTTGAGCAATTGAATGAATATTTTTCTGGAAATCGGCGATCTTTTGCGATCGATTTGGATCTGTCCATGCCGCCTTTCTATCAAAAAGTACTCATGACTGTCAAGAAAATTCCCTATGGTAAGACGATTTCGTATAAAGAAGTAGCTAAGCGATCTGGAAGACCAAAAGCTGTTCGCGCGGCTGGATCAGCAAACGCAAAAAATCCTCTTCCTATTGTTATTCCATGTCACCGTGTTTTATCAACAGGCGGGGGAATAGGTGGATATGGAGGTGGACTCAAAATAAAAAATTACCTTCTGAACCTGGAAGGCGCCTTTTAAATTGCATTCTTTATTTCCAGCAAAACTAATTTAAAACATTATGTGGCAATCAATTAAACGCAGGATTTTTGCAGGACTTCTAGCGATAGTACCTATCGCAGTTACGTTCTGGATCCTCAGATTTCTATTTTCTTTCCTTGACGGATTAGCTTCACCATTCCTAAAAAGTTTTGGAATTGCCATACCAGGACTTGGAATAATTTTAACGCTGATTTTTATTTTTTTCCTCGGTTTACTAGTTACTAATGTTTTGGGTCGAACCTTATTTAATTGGGGAGAGCTCTTACTTGCGAAACTGCCGATTGTAAATACGATATATAATACAATTAAACAGATCACCAGTGCTTTTTCCGGTTCAGCTGTTAAATCATTTCAACAGGTTATTTATATTGAATATCCCCGCGAAGGGTTATGGACAATGTGCTTTGTCACTAACCAGTCACAAAATGATGATGGTGAGGATTTTTACCATGTATTTGTACCGACAACTCCCAATCCTACTTCCGGAGTTTTTATTATTACATCTAAAAAAGATGCTATCCATCCAGATATTTCAGTTGA
>CAYXUK010000078.1:0-7858 GCA_964468295.1 uncultured bacterium
GATTATATTGATAATTCTGTATTTGGAAAAGGAAAGCCAGCAGTGGCAGGCCATCCAGAAACAATCATTTTTCTGGCATGCGATGCATACGGTGTTTTACCACCTGTAGCAAAATTAAGCCCGGACCAGGCCATGTATCACTTTATCAGCGGATACACAGCGAAAGTTGCAGGGACTGAAAGGGGAGTCACGGAACCTACGGCCACCTTTTCACCCTGTTTTGGCGGTCCATTTCTAACCTTGCATCCGTTGAAATATGCTGCCTTACTTGGAGAAAAGATGAAAAAGTATAATGTACCGGCATTTTTGGTCAATACGGGCTGGATAGGGGCCAATGCCAAATCCGGTGCAAAACGAATTTCTTTGCCGATTACAAGAAAAATTATCCATGCAATTTTAGATGGCAGCATTAATGATTCGAATATGGAAGTTGATCCATATTTTAGAATGATGGTACCTCAGACTTTAGGTGATATCGATCCTAATCTTCTTATTCCGTCAAAGGCATGGAAAGATCAGGAAGGATATCGCTCCACTGCAATCGAACTGGTTAAAAAGTTTCAGGAAAATTTTAAGCAGTATGATTTAGGAGATGCTGAAGTTCTAAATGCTGGTCCAGTCCTGGATCAATAATAACAAAAAATGTTGGGAAATATTTGCGGCATTGATATCTATTCAATGCTTTGGAGTCTGTAATATAGAAAATGTAATTTCTGAGTTGAAAAGATAGGATTGAAAAATTAATGAGCAAATTTGTATTTACATCTGAATCAGTTTCAGAAGGGCACCCGGACAAGGTCTGTGATGCAATTTCTGATGCTATTGTGGATGATTTTATAGCGCAGGACCCTGAATCTCATGTTGCCTGTGAAACTTTGGCAACGAAAGGAACGGTGGTTGTATCAGGTGAGGTTCGTTCTAATGGATCTGTAGATGTGGAAAAGTTGGTCAAGAAAACATTGAGCGAAATTGGATATAATAATGAAGAATATGGCATGGATCATGAAAACGTAAACGTTATATCTATGTTACATGAACAGAGTTCGGAAATCGCTCAAGGGGTAGACGAAGGGACCGGGCTACACGCAGAACAGGGGGCGGGTGACCAGGGGTTAATGTTTGGCTATGCTTGCAATGAGACGCCGGAACTGATGCCATTGCCCATTCACTTGTCTCATCGGTTAGTGGAACGCTTAACTGATCTTCGCAAAGATGGTACGATTCCATGGTTGCGTCCGGACGGCAAGTCCCAGGTTTCTGTTGCGTATGAAAATGGCAAACCGGTTTCTATCACGAATGTTGTTATTGCAACCCAGCATAATAATATGTTGGACCAGTATGGAGATGAAAAAGCTGAACATGATTTTGTGGAAAGTGAAGTGATTGAAAAAGTCATTAAGCCAGTGTTGGATGAATGTGGTTTACCTTATGAAGAATCTTTTATTGTTAATGGTACCGGCCGTTTTGTATTTGGTGGACCGGAAGCAGACACGGGATTGACTGGCCGTAAAATTATCGTAGATACCTACGGTGGATATGCCCCCCACGGAGGTGGTGCTTTCTCTGGAAAGGATCCTTCAAAAGTGGATCGCTCTGCTGCTTATATGGCACGCTATATTGCTAAAAATATTGTAGCAGCAGATCTAGCGGAAAAATGTGAAGTACAATTTTCCTACAGTATTGGTGTGGCGGAACCCACATCCTTTTATGTAAAAACATTTGGCACGAGTGAACTTTCAGATGAAGCATTAACAGATATTGCCGGATCTATATTTCCACTGAAACCAGGTGGAATTATTAACCATTTAAAGTTAAAGCATCCCCGTTATCGTTCAACGGCAGCGAATGGCCATTTTGGAAGGGAAGACGATTTATTCAGCTGGGAAAAAACTGACATGGTAGATGCTTTAAAATCAGCTGTGGTCGAAAGGAATTAGTTATGACTTTAGCAGAAATGACACAAACAGATCGATTACCTTATAAAGTTAAAGATATTTCTTTGGCTGAATGGGGCCGCAAGGAGATTACTTTGGCCGAAGCAGAAATGCCCGGACTAATGGCTATCCGTAAAGAGTATGGACCTTCCAAGCCATTAAAAGGTGCCCGAATTGCAGGATGTCTTCATATGACGATTCAAACGGCTGTGTTGATCGAAACGCTGACTGAGTTGGGCGCTGAGGTGACTTGGTCGTCATGTAATATCTTTTCTACTCAGGATCATGCGGCTGCAGCTATCGCAGCTACAGGGACCCCGGTGTATGCATGGAAAGGCATGAACGAAAAAGAATTTGACTGGTGTATTGTACAGACTTTATTTGCGTTTGAAAATGATCAATCTTTAAATATGATCCTTGATGATGGAGGTGATCTCACTAATATGGTTCTGGATGACTTTCCGGAACTTGTTGCAGGGATCAAAGGATTATCAGAAGAAACCACTACCGGTGTACATCGTTTATATGAACGTGTCAAAAATGGGACGTTGACCATGCCTGCAATCAATGTAAATGATTCAGTGACCAAATCCAAATTTGACAATAAATATGGTTGTAAAGAATCCTTGGTTGATGCCATTCGTCGTTCTACGGATATTATGATGGCCGGAAAAGTAGCAGTAGTAGCTGGCTATGGAGATGTGGGTAAAGGATCAGCTGCTTCATTGCGGGGTGCCGGCGCTCGGGTTATTATTACGGAAATTGATCCTATTTGTGCACTGCAGGCTGCTATGGATGGCTATCCTGTAAAGCGCATGGAAACAGCGATTCATGAGGCGGATATCATTGTGACAGCAACCGGGAATAAAGATATTGTTGAAGGTCAACATTTTGAGGCTATGAAGGATAAAGCCATCGTATGCAATATCGGGCATTTTGATAATGAGATTGATATGGCCTGGCTAAATGAAAACCACGGCCATACAAAAGATGAAATCAAGCCTCAAGTGGATAAGTATACAATTAAAGGAAATGATATTATCGTTTTAGCAGAGGGAAGATTGGTGAATTTGGGTTGCGCTACAGGACATCCGTCCTTTGTAATGAGTAATTCATTTTCAAATCAGACCCTTGCCCAAATTGAATTATGGACTAATAGTGATAATTATCAAAATAAGGTGTATGTGTTGCCTAAGCATTTAGATGAGAAGGTAGCCATGCTTCATTTGAGTAAATTGGGTGTGGAATTAACCAAACTCAGGAAAGATCAAGCTGAGTATATTGGAGTGAAAGTGGAAGGACCCTTCAAAGGAGATGCCTACCGGTACTAATCCTGCTTATTAATTAATTGAAAAAAAGCCTCAAAATATTGGGGCTTTTTTTTGTAGTAAAAATTCCTTATTTCAGGTCAATTTCTAAGACGATTCATCCGGCAGATGAGCCTAAAATGAAAAAGAATCCTGCAAATATTATTTTATCTTTTCGCAAGCGCATATCCAAAGCTTTGATTGCGCTTTTTTCTTTTTTCACTTTGAGCTGTGATTTTCAAAACCCCATGGCTTTTGAATTGCCGACTTGGTTTTTTGATCTAACCTTTCCCTTGGTGCAACAGAAATATTCCCTGGAAGGAATGATCGATAATAAACAAATTTTTCCAACGCCTGATAATCTGGGTATGCAACTCATGTTTGAAGGGATTTTGCCGGAAACCTCAATTGGAACGGATATCTTGGAGGTGGAAATCGATCAAAATATTGAGTATGCACAGGAGGATCCGGTCACGGCACCCAGTTTTTCTTTTTCTATTGATAGAACCATTAATTTGCCCATTCCTATCGCCCCTGGAGGTAATCTGATCAATGATTCGGGAACATCTTTTTCCGTTCCGCCATCCGAACCCCAGACAGTAACAAAAGAGGTCTGGAATGCGATCGCTTCGGCGGTGGATATCAATCAAGAGATTGACATTGATATACCAGAAATTCCAGCCGACCAGTTAGTCCTATTTATTGAATCGATAGACGGCTTTGTGATCCAGAATGATGCTGGCAGTAGTATAAGTGATTTCAATACAACCATAAGCAATGATGGACTTCCGACCAATATTACCAATCCCACTATATCTTTAATTACGGATCTTACCTCTCCGCCTAAAACGCTAGCAAACCACACTCAGGCATCAGTAGCAAAGGATGCCAGTTTTGGTCCTGAGATCACTTCATTGAGCCAGGATAGTTTAGGTGGTGCAATCCGAATAAATGTTGGGTTTGGGATTGAAAGCACATCCGCTAATAGTGTCACAATAAATGCAGGTGACAATGTCCAGGTGAATGTAGCGATTCGTTTGCGTATTGCAGGGCTGGAAGCAGCAATCATACAAGTGAAAAAATCTGATCTTCCCATCACTTTACCCAAAATTACTTTTCCAAGTGATATTGAGATTTATTCAGGGAAATTGAAAGCAATCGGTTTTAATGTGAATGAAATTGTTCTTTCCAACATAATCAGTACTTATCCTTTGGATGTTGATTTTTCCATGAATTTCAAAAATTTTATCCCGCCGCCTAGTGAAGATTCAATAAAAATCGAAACTGTTTTAAAGAAAGGCATGGCTCTGGACACGACATTTTATATGAATGGTTATGATTTTGTTAATCCAGCTGGGCAAGATATTGCTCTGACTGAATTAACACTTGATTTGGCTGCGACGTTGCCAGCCCAAAGCGCCAAAATTCCATTGGATGGAACAGATATGGGTGCTTTATCCTTGAAGGTAATACTAGAGAAACTACATTTTGAGTCCATAGAAGCAAATATTATTCAGGAATTCCCAGCAACAACGTTTACCATAGAAGGTATGCCATTGGGTTTTTCCGGCATGGAATTTCCAGACGTAAAATTAGAAATTGAAATGCTGAATGGTATTCGTCTACCGGTAATACTGGATTTTGATATGATTGGTGTGAATCAAAAGAATGAAACTTTGAAAGTGAACGCCTTATCAACCCTGGCCAGTCCTGAAAATTCGGGTGAAACGAGTAAAACAATTACCCGTTTATCGCGTGATGGAACTACAACTCTCAAATATAAATCACCATCATCAGAGCTTTATCATGACAGCACGACCGTGGCACCAAAAAGTGGTGAAACAACCATTGTGGAATTGATGTCTTCAAATCCAGCGGTTTTCAATGTGCTTTCCCGTGCTAGAATTGATGGGCGCGGCACCCTAGAGGCCGGGATGCACATTGGTGGTAAATATAGATTGCTGGCGCCTTTTGAGGTCATTATGGCACCTATGACATTTTTGTCCGTAACCAATACAGCTGTAAAGGAAATGGATCATGGCGACCGAAATCGCATTCGTTCCACACTTCAGTCAGCTAGCCTGGAATTGACAGTGGAAAATAAAATACCGTCTGGAGGAGAATTAGCAATGCTAATGTCAAACACGGGTTATTTCCCCTTAGATACCACCGCTGCTGCACTTTCAGACTTTAAGGATACCATGGTGGTGAAAAAAATCTGGGAAGATGTGGCATCAACTAGAGTTTATCTAGTATCCAATTGTGAGAGTTTAAATCCGATCACCGGGAAATATTACATTTTTGATGTGATGGACGATTTTTCCGATTGCGTAGATGGTATGCCTTATGTTGTGAAAACAATCGGCACAGGGATGGATACAGTAGTGTCCTATGTAGATACATTATTAACCATCCCACTTCCAGACCCGGTCAGTTATTATCCAGCAACAAATTCTGGTGTCCGTGCTGGACAGGTGAAGGAACCTGGCTTTGCAGAATACAGTAGTCCCGTAAGTACCCATACGATCCGGCTCATGACTAATCCGGGGCAGCCGTATATGGCCCCCCGGTTTCATCTAAATGGTTCAGATGGGAAAAAAGTATTTATTTCATCATCTGATTATATCGATATCAATTCAAATATAACTTTTAAACTGAGCAGTACTGGTATGACCAGTGCAGCACCAGACGAAATTGTAATCAATTATCCCAACGGCCACCAGACCTTACATAAGGATAACGAAGTCGCTATTCAATGGCAAAGGTTTGGAACGATAGACAAAGTTGATTTGGCTTATTATGCCGGAACCGATCCAGATGTTAATGAGGATACAGGTTGGACTGAAATTGCCAAAGACATTACAAATGAGAAGGGTCATAATGCCTATAATTGGAAGCCGAGTAGTACGACAGGCATTAATAACATGGCGGTTGCCCTACGGGATAGTGTACGCATCCGAGTAGTATCAACAGATGGAAAGACGCGGGATATGAGCGGATGGTATTTTACCATCAGCCATAGCAGTGGGAAAATACAAAGTGTCTCTGAAATTGTGAAAATAAGAAGAAACCCCTACAAGCAATGAAACGATTCGGCCCCATCTTATTCAGCCTGTTATTAGTAAGCCAAATTAATGGTCAAAAGCGTGATCCACGCGCGGTTGCATTGGCCGGGGCGACGACAACCATTGCCGAGGGTATTTATGCGGTTGGATATAACCCGGCTTTGATTGCCTTTCAAATTGAGAAGCCATTCATGATGCAGTTTGGAGGTATTGATTTTGGGATGGCGAATAATTATCTGTCCATGGCAGCCATGGGGGCCATGAGCGGGGATACACTGGACAATGATGAAAAAACACTGATCATCAATCGTTTGGAAAGAAATGGAGGGCTGGCTTTTAATGTCAATGGTTTATTTGCTATTCCAGGGATCAATTATGCCTCTGGCAATATGGCTATTACTGCCAATTTTCTTTATATGGGTTCCTATAGCCTTCCGGCAGGACTGGCAAGGCTGATGCTGGAAGGGAACGCCAATAATCCTGAAATTGATATGACAATTGGCTACGAAATTATGGGTATAAATGAAATGTCATTTTCCTTTGCGGTTCCTTATGAATCGTTTGCTCTGGGGTTTTCTTTAAAATATCTTCAGGGATTATTCTATTTTGGTATTGACCCGGATTCCAGCAGCGCAAACTTTATTACTACGCCGACAGCCGTTTATGGTTCGGGTTCTTATTATCTGCGGCAGGGATTTGGTGGAACAGGCTATGCGCTAGATATTGGCGTTGCCACCAAAGAATATAATGGGCTCCGGTTTGGGATATCACTGATTAACGCTTTGGGTACAATCGGGTGGAATAAACCTTCCTTTCTTAAGGATATCCTGGCGGGGAAAGACAATGAATTCGGCAATGATGACGATCTGTACCATATGACGTGGGATGGGCAGGCTTTAAATGATACTATGGCGATATTGTATACCTATACGATTGATTCACTCCGAGCAGATAATCTCTCCGGAGAGTCTCTTTTTTCCAGCAGCTCTGAAATTAAACGCAACGTGGATGAAAATAATAAACTAAAAGAATTTAATATCCGGTATCCATCTATCTTTCGTTTTGGTGTGTCTTATAAGAAAGATGACCTTGTGATCACCTCTGATTTGACCACGGGCTTTGAAAATCGGTTATTTGCCTATTCCCGCTGGCGGTGGGCCATTGGCGCTGAGATATTACGATTCCCAAAATTTCCATTTCGAATTGGGTTTGCCTGGGAAGGGATGGACCGAACAGAATTGGGCATGGGACTTGGGTTTCACAATGGACCAACCTTGATTGATTTTGGATTTTCTTTCCGAAACGGGATGTGGGTCCATTCCATGAAAGGTCTGAATGTCTCTCTTGGGTTTACGGTGACCGCATTTAAGGGAAGAAACAAAAAGAAAGACGATGGGGAAACTACTGGTCCTGCACCAGTACCTGAAGGCACAACACCCCCTGATACAGAAAAATCACTTCCGGGCGAAGATCAGAAGTAACACGCCGCCAATAGAGAAAACTACATTACCCATCCAGGCTGACATAAGGGGCGGCAAGATAGCTTTATACC
>CAYXUK010000079.1:0-7611 GCA_964468295.1 uncultured bacterium
ACATTTACTGTAACTGTGGCTGCATCAGAATCCACGGTGCCATCATTTACCTTGAAGGCAAAGTTTCCGTGACCATTACCATTACCATTAGATGCAGAAACATATTTAACTCTATTTGATGCATCTGAAACCGTGGTGCCCGTTGAACTGATGCTACCCCCTGAATATTGAGTGAGGGTCCCATTGGTCGGAAGGCCGGTTATAATATAAGAGAGATCATCACCATCATTATCTGAACCTGAAAGTGTAATGTCCATTGTTACATCTTCATTTGCTGATACCGTCTGTGCTGTGGCTGTAGGCGCTACGTTACTAGAAGCAAAAGGAAGATTGGATGAAAATAAACCCTGATTATTTTTTCCATAACCATACCATACATAAATTGGTTTATTACTCTCAAAATAAACATCGGTACCTGTACTATATGAATCATCAAGTCTTCTATAGAGTGACCAGCCCGTACCATCAACTGTCGTAGATCTTACTGTTTGATTATCCCAACTGGCTAATCCTATGGAAGAACTTCCATCTGTAACAGTTGTTGCGGCTGTAGAGGGAACAAGAATATAGTAATTGATCTCTCCTTGATTCGAACTGGAGTGAACCTCCCCAATATCATCACCCAAATGAGCATGGTTCGCCCCATCTGAAGAATTGGACGCATTCAATGGTGCCATGACAAACAGACCATTATTATTTTTTGAACTTTTATTATCCGTGGCATATCCCTGGTAGTAAACCATGACTGGTTTATCCGCACTAATATGGTCTAAATCGCTATTATTATTATTATCTAAATCCCATTCATAAAACTCTTTTTCATCCAGGTCGCTATCTTTAACAGATCCATTCACAGTGATAGTAGTATTGTTTTCAGTAGCCAGAACAATTGCGGCCACACCTTTATAATTTCCACTCTCACCCTCAATAATTAAGTAATCTGTACCTAAGTTTTCTGCAGGGACTAACTGGTCATAACCCATATCTCTTGGATTACTGCTTTGAGCTTGCCGAATACTGCCACTCCACGTTCCAGAATTGACAACAATATTTTTGTCAGCGGTTATTTTGGTTCCGATAATATCTTCATCATATGAACTGTTTGCATGATCAATGCCAAGCACATAAGAGTAGCCTTTATTGAGTGTAATCGTATTACTGGGTTGACCATCCCAGTTTACACCTGAATTTGCTTCAATCGTAACGGTGGTACTGTTTTCAGTGCCCATAATGGAAATAAAACTGCTATAGGTATTTTGATTTGTATAGCCTGATGATGTCTGATAAAAGTGAGCCGAGAAAAACTCTTTTCCCATACCTTCGGCGCCTTTCGAAGCGATGGAAGCAAACTGATCGCCTCCACGTATATCCACTCTAACATAAAATGGGCTGCTGGCTTCAAAATACAGTCCTTTATTTTGATCTGAAGTTCCATGTGCATCCGCATAAAGGTAGCTACTTGAAGAAACAGTAAATGAGTTTGGGCTAGATTTACTTATTGATTTAGTGTATACCACAGTACCATCATATTTTTTTACACTAACATTAAATGAACTTGTTACCATGGTAGAAAGGTCTATCCTGATCTCATCAGGATCATCATCACTGGAAGAGGCCCCATTATAAATGGGAGGCATATAGTGCTCAGTGGAATACTGGGCCATCAGGCTGCCGCATATGAAAAGACTGAAAATTAAAGCTACGGGTATGCGTCTCATTTTAGTCAATTATTTACAACAGTCAATAGGCAGGGCAGGGGGCGCTCCTATTTCTTCTGTTCCTTCTTTTAAGTTTTCATATGCAGCATACCCGCCGCCTAGTACAATGGGAATGAGCCAAAATCCAAAGCCGCCACCGCATTCCTTGTAGTTCCATTCTGAAATAACATCATTGACCAAAATTGCCACTTGGTCTTCCAGTTCATTTTCCAGGCCGATAAATGTGTATGTGTGCTCGCTTAAGACCAGTTTATAACTAAGATCCATGAGCATCATATCCATGGCCCCTCCAAAAAATCTTTCACCTTTACTGCTGAAAACAGTGACTTCGGAGCGGCGGTTAAGTTGGTGTGCTGCTTCCTGCTGAGCCTGCGTAGGGAGACTTTCAATAAATTCTTTAGTCAGTTGGGTTCCTCCACCAGGAATAAAATCATAATTTGCAGCGAGACGAGTATTCACCGTTTTGGGTTTATTCATGCCGTATCCAATGGCTGTAATTCGGGACTCTTCAATGCCCGCACGGTTTACCAGCCAGTTTTTAGCAGAATTTGCTCTTCTTTGAGAAAGTTGCGTATTATAAGCGGGGTTTCCTCTGGAGTCGGTATGGGATCCAAGCTCAATCGTAATATGGGGGTATTTATCTAAAAGGCCAGTAAGGTATAAAAGGTCCAGCTCTGCTTGGCTTGTGATTTTATCATCATTGAAATCATACAGAATATTAGTCAGTACGATCTCACCTCTGCCAGGGGTAACCGATAGATCTGAGTTTAAAATAAAGGCAAAATTTACTTTGGTCTGATCCAGTTCCTTTCCCGCACAATCCTCGGAATTACAGCCTGTGTTATAAAAGCGATCTTTGACCTTTAAACGTTTTATTTCATCTTCGATTACGTTTTCCAAAGATTTAACGAGTGTTTTAGAAACACTCTCAGAAAGATTGCCATTATCAAGTAAATAGACAGCCGTGCGGCAAAGGTCCAACTCATCATATTGTGCCTTGAGTGTACCCAAGGCCAATATTAGGGTGCTTAAGTTTATGAATAACTTATATATGGGAGATTTTTGCTTCAAAATTTTATGTACTTTTCTCACGTTCATGGAGATATGACGCGAAATTTACTTTATAAATGAGTATTGAGGATAAATAATTTAAATAATGGGTTTATTGGGAAATAATTTAGCTGTTGTGCCCGCGGGAGGATTCGAACCCCCGACCAAGTGATTAAGAGTCACCTGCTCTACCAACTGAGCTACACGGGCGAAAATGAAATATGAAATTATGTTTTTTATTAAGGGGCAACAAAAGAAAAATTAATGTTTAAAGTGTTACTTTAAGTCTTGCAATAAAAAATTCTAAAAAATATTAAGATTCTCTATTGCCTTCAATTTTTCTGTGCTATTATATTGGTATACCTCTTTGGAGGGATTCATTTATGAATTCGAATTAAAGAGGTTGGCAAATGAGAAAGTGATAGGGCTCTGGGTTGGCGTTCAGAGCCTTAATTTTGGAAAATAGCCGCAGTGTTTTCATTGATTTTTGATGATTCTGCGGCATTTCCTTTTTTGGGAGTAAATTCTCAAAGATTTTTGACAATGGGGGCGAACGGTTTCGACGGAATATGCATCGTGGAAAATGGCATGTCGAGGTCCAGGCATCTCGTAAATCACCTGGAAAAACCATAAATGCCGATTACGGCTACATGGCCGCTGCTTAATTAAAGCGGTCCGTTCTGAATTTGATTTGTCTATGGTCAAGTTTATGAACGTCAATTTCATAGACTGGTCCTAATTGTTGTCTGTGATATTAGGATAAGACTTTAACAGACTTTGCTTGTAATAGTTGCGTCATCAGGACAGTTATAAGTGAGCATAATCTGACTGACTAAGCATGTAGATGTTTTCCGGGATTCTATTTCGGACGGGAGTTCGATTCTCCCCGCCTCCACCAATTTTATAATTTATCTATAATACTTTTTTACGATTGATCATGAACTATAGTTCAGAATCGATCCAAGCAGATGGCTACATTTTTTCCGGAGACGAAATTCCCAGCAAGTCCAACCCGTTAGCTAAAACGGTTTGTGCTGCACTGACAAGTGCAATACGCGCGTTAGATAGATCTATATCATCAGTAATAACATGACACTCAGAATAGAATTTGTGAAAACAGTTGGCTGTATCCTGTAGATAATTAGCGATGGATTGTGGTTCAAGTGATTGAAGGGAATTTGCTATAATTATTGGGAACTGATCCAATTTTTTCAGTAGCCTAATTTCAGCGGAATGATCTAATAATTTCGCGTCATAATCAGATTGATATGAAATGCCTTTGGATTCACCATGTTTTATAATATTGCAAATTCTTGCGTAGGCATACTGTAAATAATAAACCGGATTTTTTTCTGATTGATCGGCTGCCAGGTCCAGATCAAAATTCAGATGAGAATTCATTCCGCGCATAATAAAAAAGTATCGTACCACATCAGCGCCAATTTCTTTTGTTAATTTTTCTAGCGTAATAAAATCCGCTTTTCGAGTGGACATCTTCACTTTTTCACCATCTTTAATTAAAGTGACAAATTGATGAATCAAGACTCGGATATTTCCAGTATCATAATCCAAAGCATTCAATGCAGCCAATATATCAGGATAGGTGCCCATATGATCTGCGCCAAAAATATCGACAATGAAATTGAAATCACGTTCAAGTTTATTTCGATGATATGCAATATCAGGTAATCGGTAAGTAGGTTCCCCGGTACTTTTGATTAAAACGCGGTCCTCATCCATGCCGATTGTAGTGGTTTTGAGCCATGTTGCACCATCAGCCTCATAGATTAGGTCTTTGTTTTTTAAATCAGAAATGGTTTGGTCAATTGAACCATTATCATAGAACGTTTGTTCATTGGAAAAAACGTCATGATGAATACTTAATTTTTCGAGAGATTTTTTGATGTCTTCAAAAATGATTTCTTCAGCCTTTTTTTGGAATATGGAATCACCATGCTCAATATTATCACCTTCTTCTGAACGAATTAGTTTAGCAATATCAATAATGTAATCTCCTTGGTATCCATCAGATGGGAGCTCAGTATTAAAATAACGCGCTTCAACAGATTGACCTAAAATACGCATCTGCCTTCCAGCATTGTTATAATAGTATTCCTTGGTGACATCGTAACTGTTCCATTGTAGAATACGTGCGACACAATCACCCAAAACAGCCTGTCTACCGTGGCCAACTGTGAGCGGACCAGTTGGATTTGCACTCACAAATTCAACATTGGCTTTTTTACCTTTTCCAGTAATCCCTCGTCCAAAGTTTTGATCTGAAAGAATTTGGGCTAAAGTTTCATAATAATAGTTTTGACCAATCTTAAAATTGAGAAATCCAGGTGGAGTAACGGTGACCTCTTCAATTAAACCCTGTGGTAATTTCAAAGTGTCTTTGATATCATTTGCAATCTGAATTGGATTCTTTTGTAGATCCTTGGCCAGTGTTAAAGCTAAGTTGGACGAAAGATCACCAAAATCAGGGTTATTGGGCGGAGATAACTTGATGTCTTGCTCTGGAAACCCAAGAGCAGAAAGAGAATCAGACAGTGCTTGAGTCAGCTTTAGTATAATTGTCATCGGTGTACTCAGACGTTGGAGCATCAGCCCATAGTTTCTCTAAATTATAGTAATTTCGTTCTGTGGTACGAAAGATATGTGCAATCACATCGATATAATCTAAAAGAACCCAATTCAATTGTGTATATCCTTCGATTCGTATTGGTTTATGATTTGTATTTTTTCGGATAGAATCTGCAATGGCCTTCACTTGAATATCCGTATCGGCTGAACAAATGACAAAGTAATCTGTAATGCTCGTGAGTTTTTTTACTTCAATACTAAGAATATGTTCTGCTTTTTTATCAAGTGCAAACTGCGCAATTTGTGTTGCCAAATCACTAGAAGCGGCAACAGAAGCAGGTAAAGGGTCTGTCAAAGCAATAAGTTAATTATTTAAATAGGATTGAATTGATGAAATCGATAAATAATCTTTTCCAATGATCAAGGTCAAATCAACATCCACATTTGGGTCAACTGACATCATTACTTTTTCTGTGTTATTAATATCGAAATCCAATACGGCAGCCACATATTTCATTCCTTCAACATTTTCATTCCTTTGGATAAGAATGGTTTTATCATATTCAAAATGATCTGCATTTTCAGAACGAACCACATCCACACGTTCTGTTCTTAATAATTGGGAAAATTTTGCTGCTAATCCTGGCTCGCCGCAGCCATTTAAAATTTCAATTTCAACATCCATAAGAGGATTCGCTTCATAGATTTCAGTTGCTAATTTGGGTGTATCAGAAGGGGATGGGAACTGAACTTCTATGGGGACACCACTTTGGGTTTGCTTTCCAGAAAAGGAAAAAATGAAAGCAACCAATAACAAAGACATAACAGCAATTGCTGTATTGATTAATCCTGTACGCTGTGCTTTCCCCGAAGATTTTTTACGAGGTGTTGAAAATAACTTGGCTGATTTACGACGTTTTAATTTGGCCACTAGCGCGTATGATATAGGCGAGAGTATGGTCTAGCAAAACCGTATCGGGGATAATTATCCATGCTGAATTTTACTGATAAATTTTCCAGAGGTTGATAATCTAAGCTGGCACCATAGTATAGTTGAGATCCGCCGAATCCATTTTTTGCATAAGGATTAACACCGCCCATAGGTGAAAATAAACTAAACTGGGTGGAAAGCCTTAAGTTGTCTTTCAACATATAATTCATTTGGTTGGTATAAGCGCCAACGGTCATGGATTGACCACCAGAGTTCATCATACTCATTCCAAAGCTTTGATTCATGGAAAACCGGTTTAGATTTAGCATGGATAACCCCTGGGCATGGGATAATCCACGACTGTTCACTGGGATCGTCTGAGTTGGCACATCCGAACGAAATTGACAGAGGGCCAAAGTCGAGAAGACAACCAGTGTTGTAATTCCTTTAATGATGGGCTTCATAAGCATACTTAAAATACAAAGAATTGAATATATTTGTTCCAGCGAATTTTAGATTAATTACGAACGTCTATAATAGCACCGCCAAGGCACTCATCACCCTGATAGAAAACAATGGATTGCCCAGGCGTGACAGCAAACTGAGGCTGATCAAATGTTACCGTACATTGGTCTTGTTTTATATGGGTAATCTGACAGTTTTGGTCTGCTTGTCGATAACGTATTTTTGCAGAAAGATCTGATAATTTTTTTGGAGAGGATCCACTAATCCAATGCACTTGATTGGCCATTAACTCCTTGTGAAAAAGCGCCGGATGATCGTGACCTTGTGCAACAATAAGAATATTTCGATTGAAATCTTTATCAGCCACAAACCATGGCGCTTCCATTTTGCCGTAACCACCACCGATACCTAACCCTTTGCGCTGTCCCATGGTGTAATACATCAGCCCATCATGTTGACCGCAAACTTTTCCATTAATTGTTTCAATCTGGCCTGGCTCTGCAGGAATATATTTTTTTAGAAAATCTTTAAAAAACTTTTGTTCTCCGATGAAACAAACGCCGGTACTATCTTTTTTCGAATGATTTTGCAGGCCAGAATCCCTTGCCATTGAACGCACATTATTTTTGTCAATTTCTCCAATTGGGAACGAACTTTTTGAGAGTGCATCCTGACCGAGTAAATAAAGAAAATAACTTTGATCTTTACTCTGATCCAGACCTTTGAGCAATTTAAATTGACCATTGGATTTTTCAATTCTTGCGTAATGGCCCGTGGCAATTTTATTGGCACCTAACTCCAATGCATAATCCAAAAAAGCTTTAAATTTAATTTCACGGTTACATATCACATCGGGATTTG
>CAYXUK010000080.1:0-7595 GCA_964468295.1 uncultured bacterium
CTAGATAACATGTTTCATACTGATGGTAAAAAGTCAAAAACATCTGCTGGTGCAGTTTATGATCTTATTGAACCATCTATTGACACAGTTAAGCCTGCTGGTCAATTCAATAAAGTGGTTATAACTGCTAAAAATAATCATATCGAACATTGGCTAAATGGAAAAAAGATTCTTGAGTATGTCTATCAAAGTGATGCAATGTGGAATTTAGTAGAAAAAAGTAAGTTCAAAGATATGCCTTACTTTGCAAGAGCTACAAAAGGGGCTATTGGACTACAAGGTGACCATGGAGAGGTCTGGTATAAAAATATTAGAATAAGAAAACTATAGATTTACTATATGTACAAAAAAACCATTAACATAATTAAGCATACTTTAATGCTTTTAATTCTTTTTCATTTGATCGGATGTTCAATTTCAAATAATGAATGGAAAATACTTTTTGATGGAAAAAATACTGATCAATGGAGAGGATTTGATAAAGATTATTTCCCAGATGCCAGTTGGAAAATAGAAAATAATACATTGAAAACAGTCGTGGGGGTAGCAAGTACTGTAGATATTATTACAAAAGAAAAATATCAAAATTTTGAATTGGAGCTGGATTGGAAAATTTCTAAAGGAGGTAATAGCGGCATCTTTTATTTTGTATCTGAATCTCAAAATTATATTTGGCAAACTGCTCCTGAAATGCAAGTACTAGATAATCAGTATCATCCAGATGGAAACAATCCGATTACTTCAGCTGGATCTTTGTTCGCTTTAATTGCCCCTTTAGATAACAAAGTAAATTTAGTGGGTGAATTCAATCAAACTAAAATCAAAGTAGTAGATAAAAAAGTAGAGCACTGGCTAAATGGAATGAAGATTATTGAGTATATCTATCAAAGTGATGAGATGTGGAATTTAGTGGAAAAAAGTAAATTCAGAGATATGCCTCACTTCGGCAAATCAACTATAGGGCATATAGGTCTTCAGCATCATGGGGAAGAGGTATGGTATAGAAATATTCGCATAAGGAAGTTATAAAATGAAGAGAAGAGAATTCATTAAACAAACAGCAAATGTGACAGGTGCTATTGCATTAACTGGAATTAGTAGTTCGTTGATTACTGGTTGCTCAAAATCTAACCCTTTTAAGATATCGTTAGCAGAATGGTCATTACATCGTTCCTTGCAAAGTGGAGATATAGATCATCTTGATTTTTATTCAATCGCAAAAAATGAATTCGGGATTTCAGCGGTTGAATATGTGAATTCTTTTTTCTTCGATAAAGCAAAAAATCTCACTTATCTCAAAGAAATGAAAACAAGGGCAGATGATCTGGGAGTAAAAAGCCTTCTGATCATGTGTGATAATGAAGGAAATCTAGGCGATCCAGATTCGAAAAAAAGAACACAAGCCATTGAAAATCATTATAAATGGGCAGAAGCCGCTCAATATTTGGGTTGCCATTCCATTCGTGTAAATGCTCGCAGCTTTGGTACATACGATGAGCAAATTGAATTGGCTACCGATGGTTTACGCCGTCTTACAGAATTTGGAGATGCTCTGGATATCAACACGATTGTTGAAAACCATGGTGGACTTTCATCAAACGGGGAATGGCTATCAACTGTCATGGAAAAAGTGGATCACCCTCGCGTGGGCACCCTACCAGACTTTGGAAATTTTCTGCTTGAAGAAGACGTATGGTATGACCGATATAAAGGGATGAAAGAACTCATGCCATATGCCAAAGCCGTAAGTGCCAAAAGCCATGAATTTGATAATAATGGCAATGAAACCGGGACTGATTATTACAAAATGTTGAAAATAGTCTTAGACGCAGGTTATGATGGTTATGTGGGGATTGAATATGAAGGCACCGTCCATAGTGAGATGGAGGGCATACGGCTTACACTTGAACTATTAAAAAAAGTAAGGAAAAAATAGACTAGACGCTACCAATAATCCTTTTCAATCAATTTATCTTTATCTTTTTTTGATTTATTTTTCTTCGATTTTTTTCCAGCTTTTGTCATGGCCTTTAATATTAGGCCGGCAAATCCAAGCTTTCCCCACTCCTCATATTTTTCTTTTTTTTGTTTATCTTTTCCCATACATGATATATTTCTATTCAATAACCGCTAGAGCTTTGTTAATCAAAATCGTTTTATAACCTTTCCCTGAATTCTCTTTTTTCATCACTTGAAGCAATGTTATATAATGTTTACTTTTGGCAGCATTCTTACAATAATCTAAAAGAATATTTTGAAGACCTTCATCTGGATCATATGGTTTTCCCACCCCCAAATTTTCAGGCCACTCTTTGCTATTCTCTATAGCAGAAATAGCTTTTTCTATTTTGCCAGTTTTAATCAAATCTAGAGATTTTCTAATTAGTGCCCATTCAAAGAGTTGACGGCTTTCCCTTGCCATTTCAGAAGGCAGTACCTGAACAGATTTTAAAACAGCAATGCTTTCATCCCATTGCTCTGTATATAAAAGAGAACGTGCATGCATTATTCCCACATTAAAATTTTCAGGGAATCGTTCAAAAGCGTTCGAGGATAAACGATAAGCTCCATCCCAATTATTGTTTTTTTGATAATATTGGACTGCATTCATATTCACCCGCCAGGAATCAGGATTTAATGTAATTGATCGAGCTAAATCTTTTACTATCTCAGATAAATTTAATTTTTCTTTTAATGATGCCCGCGCAATATAAAATGGCGCATAATCTGGATTATCTCCTAATGAATTCATTAGTGCCATGGCTTCAAGATCCCTATTCTTCCCCCAATAGTTCAAAGCCAAATAATATTTCCATTTCCAACTATCACTGTTTTCAACAGCCCATTCAAGCGCTCGAATTGTTTCCCGTCGAAAAGGGAACACAAACTCAGAAGATATTTCGTTTGCCTTCGCCAGAGCCTTCCCATCCATTTTCAAATAAGCAAGCCACAAATATATTAACGGGTTTTCACGCATTTTTACTGCATTTTTAAGCAATGTTATTGCTTCTTCATTTAAGCCACGGTTGTGATACGAAATTGCCAATTCGAGATGAATTTGATCAGGGTATTCATTTTGGATAAAATTTGAATAACGATCCCAGTTATTGCCGGAAGGATTCAGAAAATATCTTTCCAAATTTGCAAAATGATGCAGCGGATCAATCTCTAACAATTGGTTAAGTGTTTCACTGGCTCCTTTTTTATTCCCTAATTCCCGATAGGCAATTGCTTTAGATTGGTATGCATTGATATTGTAGCGATTAAAGTCCAGCGCTTGGTTAGCGTATTTCACAGCTAAACTATACTGGCCCTCTATCAAAGATATTTCAGCCATTTGCGTATATGCTGCAGAGCGAAAAGCGATTGATCTTGCTGCCCAGCCAAAAGCTTCCTTAGCATCTGCCAATTCATCCTTAGCTCGATATAAATTACCAGCCATATAATTACATTCTGCATGATAGGCATTCAGCTGAAGACATTTATTGATTGCTGATAATCCTTCAGCATATTTACCGGAGCGATAATACAAATCGGCCATACCTTTAAGTGCACCACTGTTAAATGGATTTTCTATTAATACATCTTCAAAACTTTTTTCTGCCTGTTCATATCTCCGTGCTTTAAGATATTCCATTCCTTGATTCAATTGTTTATCTGTTTTAGATACAGCCGCCAATATTTCAGGATCCGTATTAAATGCCCGGTTTAATTGTAATTGACTTGGATTGGAATAATAATGGAGATCAAGCGCATCGATAACTACTTCGTAATCATTCGCTGTTTCATGTAAAATTGTAAATGAATTCAATTCCATGGGTTGAAATTTTACTTGCTGCGTAAATATTGCTTCATCGCGACTTAGAACATTTATTTCACCTTGTCGCTCCGCTAGAGAATGGACATTGACCTGTATTTTATTGTCGGTTTTGTTAACATACATTACCCCATACTGGGATGCTTCATTCATTCCACCTGTGGCCTTGATCGGAAACCAGGACTCATGCCATTGATCCGTACTATAGGGATCAAACCCTGCTTTTTTTATGGGATTAAAGTGATCTCCCGGCGAATATTGAACCAATTGCCTTCCAGCTTGAAATTCAATGTACTGGCCATCGGTATCTGTCAATAACTCTTCCCAAACGCCTCCCTGCCTGGAAAGGGCCCAAAGCCATATTTTTTGCCCGGGCATCTCACTGTAACGAGCCCAATGACCAAAACCATACTTATCATCGTGGTAGTAGCCACCAAAAAAATCTTTTAAGGCTCCAACAACATGATAGGATTTATGTCCGTCGAATCGGTTGTTATCGTATAAAGATATATTTCTGTTTTGATCATCAATTGGCCAGGGCCTTGCTTCACCACTATGCTTTAAATACTGATTCCCAGGTGCAATCAATTCTAGATCATCTTGTGCAAAAGCTGCTGCTGTCATCCAATTATAATAGGGCTGAATCATTGGTGTTGGGTTATACCACTTGGTATACGTATCAAAACTGGAATGATCTTTTTGTAAATTAATCTCTACTCGCCAGTGTGTTCTTGAAGGTAAATCCATTCCACCAACAAACGTGGAAACACTTCCATCAGGATTACTACGTATCAAATAATCCACAGGTGTTGCTGTTGCAGGTGTATGGCCAATCACACCAAAATTGAATTCAATCCCACCGGAAGTCCAAGGACCACGCAAGGAAATATTTCGAAACTTCATTACTTCATTGCGGTAAATAAATTCTTCGCCATTTGATTTGTCAATAGCTCCCCAAACTTTCCCACCTACTTCGGGAAGCACATAAACTTCAATATGCGGATTTTCCATTTTAACCACTTTCCAATCTTTAGGAAAACCCTCGTGGCTATACCCTTCAAATGAATGATATGGATATAAACGACTATCTTTGGTCAAAATTGGAATGGGGTTAGGATCAGAAAATGGATAGGTTTTGAGTGTACGGTAATCTTCGCTAATGATAGCACTTTCACTAGAGCAAGAAGTCAAAAAAAGAGATAAGATTAATAAAAATATTTTAGCAATAGATTTCATATTATATGAAAAACAAGTCAGCATTACTTTATTCGACTCAGTTCTGCTTCAGCCGCCATAAAACCATTGGCTTGCCAAGCATTATCCTTTACAATTTTATTATATATTTCTATTGCTCTTTCGCGGTTGCCATTCACAAACTGAAGGTTACCCATCCCATAACCAACTGTACAAAGCTCAAATCCACTTGCTGTTTCAAAATCGATTGTTTCTTCAGGTGATTTAGACCCATTATATACAAGGATACATTTGTAATAATTTCCTGAATAACCCATCCCCTCTTGAATTGGAGCAACAATTTTTTGTGCTTCTTTATCACGGCCGAGTCTTCTATAACAATTATAAACCCAGTTGATAGAAGCTAATAAAGATACATTATCAGCACTGTGCTCATAACTTTTTTGAAATACATCTAAGGCCATTTCAAATTCGGCTTTAAAATAATAACAAATCCCCAGATAATACCAAATTGCCCAATTGAGATTATCAGTATACTTCAAATTTTTTGCTTTTATAAAATTGTGATGTATACCAGCTTGGGTTAAATCCTCTATCGCTTTATCCCAATCCCTTATATTAATATAGCGTTGCCCTCGCCTTTTCAAAATTTCTGCCGAATTTGAATTAAGGTTTAGGCTATGAGTATATAATGCAATCGCTTCCCGAAATCTCCTTAATCCCTCCAGTTTTGCTCCCTTTTCTAAAAGTAAATCTAAATTATTTGGATCAAGAGAAAGCTTTTGATCGATATCCATTAAGAGACTGTCATTATTTGAGCCAGAATAAAGTTTCTCCCCAAGTTTTGATATAGCTTCTGCTTCAGGCTTCACCGGTTCTTTTCCGCAAGAAACGATCAAAATCACAATCAATAAACTTTTAAACCAATTCATAATAAATAATTTGTTTTTCTAATACCGATTATACTTTTTCAGAATACGGATTAATTCTTTGTGGGGTAACGCGTAAACTGTATTCCCATTTATACCTTCCATAGTTTCAGCTGCAATCAAGGCATTAACAATAGATTCCTCCACAGCAAAAGCAGTTGATTCAAAAAACGGCGACAATTGTTCATTGGGTAACATTTTTACCTGCTGTGTTTCATATCGATTTGCCGCATTATTCGTTGCAGTGGAAAAAGCAATAAAGATATCCCCTGATGAATTGGAGCCATAACCTCCAACCCTAGAAATTCCAATCGGTACACGTCGTGCTAATCTTTTCAACTGGTGCGGCAATAAAGGTGCATCAGTGGCAACAATCACAATGATTGAACCAGCTCCATCTCCATTAACTGACGAATGTCTTTTACGCTGATAACCTTTGATGTCCTTGCCAACAGGGACCCCGGAAATAGTTAAAGATTTTCGCGAGCCATAATTGGCCTGAACTAAAACTCCAATGGTGTATTTTACATTGTTTACTTTGATGACCCTAGAAGATGTACCAATACCTCCTTTGAACCCATGGCAAACCATCCCCGTACCACCACCTACATTACCTTCTTTTACTTTACCGCTAGTTGCAGAATTAAGAGCTGTATAGGCATGTTCCTTTTTAACATGGTGACCATTGATATCATTAAGGCCTCCATCATAGGTTTCAGCAACTACCGGCAAGGCCCAAAATATTCCGGGTGCATTAGGAAGCGGATCAAAATATTTATTATCATATCCCCATTGGACTATTGCATCACGCACAACTCCCACACTGTGAGTATTGGTAATGGCAACAGGTCCCTCTAAAAACCCAGATTCCTCTACCCATGTTGTACCTGTCATCTCACCATTTCCATTCAAAGAATACCAACCTGCAAAAACAGGGTCGTATTTTTTCCCTTTGGGCAAAACAACTGTAACACCTGTTCGTACTGGCCCCTTTCCCACAACCAATTTCCCATCTCCTTTGATAATGGTGCTGTGACCAACTAAAATACCTTCTACATCAGTGATTGCATTGTTTGGCCCGGTTTTTCCTTCAAATGAAATACCTAAATCTCGGGCACGAGGTTTTGAATCTGCAAATATGATTGCATTATGAGAACAGAATAACAATAGATAGACAAATAAATATTTAAATTTATTATTCATGAATCTATTTCATTTTTATTTTTTCAATAATATAGATTTTTTCACCTTGAAACAGTTTCTCTTTAACGGACCAAGGAAACCAAATAATCACTGAAAAATCGATCGGTTCTGCCGTTGGTTTTTCTCCTAGCCATTCACCCAGGTGAGTCCCAGTTACATCCGCCTCTTCGCAAACGCCTTGAGGTCCAATGACAATATCAGTCAGATCAAAATGTATATCCGGAAAAGCTGAAAGTAAACTCGTATAGAATGCCTGGGCACCTTCATGTCCGTCCCAGCGAACTTGTTCTTGCACTAATTCGTAAACGCAATCGGTCGTCAGAGTAGAAATCAGTCCTGGTAAATCACGATTATCCTCAGCAATAGAATGTTTTTTATATAAATCCCGGATTTCTGCATATTCGTGATGATCTGAGGTACGTCGGTATTTTTCTAATATTTGACTTTTTTCA
>CAYXUK010000081.1:0-7355 GCA_964468295.1 uncultured bacterium
TGTTGATAATGCCAATACTAAAACGGGTATGATTGATGGATATGGTCTTTTAGACATTGGTGCCAAATACCAATGGAGAGATTTAGAAGTTTTGGTCAAGGTAAATAATATATTTGATAAACTTTATTCAACGTATGGGTACGGTTATGAATCGAATGGGTATCAGGCATTTTTCTGGCCTGGTGCTACTCGCAATTCATTCGTTAATATATCATATCATTTCTAATTAAGTATTATAACGTATAACAACTAATGTATAAATCTTCTGGCAATCCGCTGTGCCAGGAGATTTAAATTGCCGTCCTCTTCAGAACTTGAGTTCACCAGGATTGCTACAACAATTTCTTTTTGAGGATCATAAATCAACATGGCGCGACATCCGACAGATCCACCACTATGGCCAATAAATGGATTACGCCAATAATCACGATAATGCTGCCATCCCAATCCATAGTTAATTGATTGACCAATGCGAGTGGTATTTGGTCTATGCAGTTCTTTCATTACCTCTTGCGATAAGAAATCAGTAGCATAAAGGTTATGAATAAAATTAACCAAATCCGTAGTGGTCCCTACCAGACCGCCGCTAGCCCATTTGTAGCTATTATTGATTTGAGGGGCCAATATTAGTTTGCCGTTTTCAGTATTATAAAAAGAAGCGATGGGTATTAAGATTGAATCTTGGTGTTCTGCTATTAGTGTCTCTGTATCCAAAGCAGTAAAAACTGTATCTTCCATATAAGAAAGATAATCAATACCGGTTGCACCTTCGACAACTGCGCTGACTAGATTCCATGCATAACTACTGTATAGATAATGAGTCCCCGGTTCATGGATTAGCGTATCATCTTGGAAAATTTTGAGTCCTTTTAATACAGTGGAATAATATTTTTTATTTAAAAATTCATTACCTTTATAATGTCGAATTCCTGAAAGATGACTCATGGCCATACGTGTAGTAATTGGCCATCGTTTTTCGGGGAACGTGGGTACGTAAGTTTGAATGGGGGCATCTAAATCAAGCTTGTCCTGATCCACTAGGCGGCCTACTGCTGCAGAAGTTACTGTTTTAGATATACTGCCAATTCGGAATCTAGTTTTTGATGTTACTGGAATCTTTTCATTTATATTAGCAAGGCCAAATCCTTTTGTCCAGGCTATCTGACCATTTTTTCCAACCGTTATGGATAGTCCAGGTATATTATATGTACCCATAAATTTTTCAATAATACGAGTAGCTTGTGTATGGGGCCCTTTTTCAATAGATCGCAGCCCTGCAACCGATAATATAAAAAAAAATATTAAAATGTAAATTTGCTTAAGCTGGTCCACACTAACCTTTTAAAACGAGATTTAATTTTCCTCTCTTAATTGTTCATCCAATTTCAGAATAGTATGGAGTAAAACATTCGCCCCGTTCGTGATATCTATTTGAGATGAATATTCCCTGGGTGAATGGCTGATACCATCCTTGCTGGGAATAAAAATCATACCGATGGGACAAATTACCGCCATTTCTTGGGCATCATGTCCAGCTCCACTAGGCATAAATTTACTTGAAAGCTGAAGGTCTTGTGCGGCCTGATTAATCGCCCAACTGACGCTTCTGTTTGTGGGCTCGGGAATGATATTGATTGTTTGCTTGAACTTGAATTCGGTCCCTGTGTTTTTTGCAATATTTTCTGATGTAGATTTAATTTTTTTATAAATAGAATTAATTTTTTTCCCATCTAAATCTCTTATTTCAAGACTAGCATTAACCATCCCCGGAATCACATTTGGTGCCCCAGGAAATGATTTGATTTTTCCAACTGTGGCTACTTGTTTTCCGGGCGTATTTTTCCCGATTTCATGAACAGCCTGCACATATTGAGATGCGGCATAAAGTGCATCACGGCGCTGATCCATTGGCGTTGTTCCGGCGTGATTTGCAAAGCCAGTTACCAATACATCCCACTGCTTAATACCTACGATTCCTTGTACGACGCCAATATCTAAGTTTTCATTATAAAGAATACCCCCTTGTTCAATATGCAATTCTACATAGGCAGCCCATTCATTTTTTTTCAATTTAGCTTTTTCAAGTTGGTCAATATTGCCACCGATCCTTTCAATCCCTTTTCTAATGCTATAGCCACTACTAGATTGAAGTTCTAGTTCCAGTTCTGTTAGTCCACTCGTCATAACTTTACTGCCGAAAAGGCCACCTTCTTCATTTTGAAATATGACAACGATTAAAGGGTGATTTAAGGTATGTTTACTTTCCTTGAGAGTTTGTGCGACTTCAATAGCGGACATTGATCCTACATTACCATCAAAATTTCCACCTTCAGGGACTGAATCAATGTGGGAACCTATAGCAATTGGAGGCAGGTCATTATTTTTCCCTGTTAATACGCCAATTATATTCCCGCCTGGATCGATGTGGACATCCATACCAGCATTTTTCATTAGTTTTATTGCAAATTCGCGTCCATTCAAGTCAGCGTCACTGTAGGCTACTCTGCTTACACCACCAAATTCATTTTCCCCAAATTTGGATAGCTCAGTTAGATGTTTGTTTAACCGATTATTATTAATACGTAAAGGATTATTTGCAAAAATAATTGAGAATAAAAAACAAGCAATGATGAGTTTAATTGATGAATGATTGATTTGTTGATTCAAAATACCTCCTATCAATTATGATTAGAATTTAACTGGAATTTTGTTTTTTTATGTTCGAATATTTATTCAGAAACACAACCCTTTTCCCTTACTCCCTTACTCCGTTTTTCCATTAACTTTAATGCTTCATGGCAGATAATAAATCCACTCGAAAACGCATCTTTATAATCGATGGTTATGCCATGTTATACCGTGCTCATTTTGCTATGATTCGAAATCCATTAATCAACAGCAAAGGGGTGCACACCTCCGCATTGTTTGGATTTACTAATCAAGTCCTCAAACTTTTACGACTGGAAAAACCGGATTATCTCATCGCTGCTTTTGATTCTTCGGAAAAAACATTCCGTCATAAACGGTATCCGGAATACAAAGCCACCCGCGAGAAAATGCCTGAAGAAATGAGGGAGCAACTGCCATATTTATGGAAATTATTGGAAGCCATGCGAATTCCTACCTTAGAAGAACCGGGATTTGAAGCAGATGATATTATCGGTACGTTAGCGATTCGAGCAGTAGAAAATGGATTAGATGCCTATATCGTATCAGGGGACAAGGATTTTATGCAGCTAGTTAATGAACATATTTTTCTTTACGCACCCTCAGGACGTCAGGCCGAAATCAAGGTGTATGATAGAGAAGGCGTTATCGAAAGATGGGGTGTTCCACCTGAAAAAATTATTGATCTTTTAGGGCTAATGGGAGATTCATCTGATAATGTTCCTGGTGTGGCAGGGGTCGGCGTAAAAACTGCTGTAAGATTGCTGAATGAATACGGAACACTTGAAAGTGCGTTGGATCATGCTGATGATGTGAAGAATAAAAGAGCTCGGGAAGGACTCCAGAATTGCCGAGAAGAAGCTGTTTTGAGCCAGGAATTGGTAACTCTCAAAACAGATATGAATATCAACGCAGACTATAAAGATATGGTAATCGATGGATTTAATGTGAATGCTATGGATGAAATTTTTCGTGAATTAGAATTCCAAGCACTTCAAAAACAATTAAATACCTTTTATGGGGAAGTACCTACCCCTGAAAAACGACCGGAAAAGAATTATTTATCCATTTTAAACAAAGTTGATCTTGATACATTTGTAAAAGATATAAAAAAAGATAAATGGCTTTCTTTTGATTTAGAAACGACATCAGTTGAACCAATGCTTTGTGATATCGTTGGCTTATCTTTCTCCACTCAAGCGGATTCCGGTGTATATATCCCTATCCAATATAATGAAAAAGAATCCAATAATTTTGGTGGTGAAGACCTCACGTCAGTATTAGAAATATTGAAGCCAGTTTTTGAAAATAAATCCATTCCAAAAACTGGACAGAATGTCAAATTCGATGCGCTTATCCTAAAACGCCATGGTGTAGAGGTTAAAGGGATCAAGTTTGATACTTTATTGGCTGCACATTTGCTAAAGCCGGAATCGCGTGCATTGAAATTGGATAACCTCAGTATGGACCATTTAAATTATCGAATGGTCCCAATTGAAGATCTGATTGGGAAGGGCAAAAATCAGATTACAATGGCTGAGGTGGAATTGGATAAAATTACTTTCTATGCAGCCGAAGATGCGGATGTAGCACTACAACTTACTCATATATTTGAAAAAGAATTAAAGAATGAAGGGCTGCATCAATTTTTTAATAGCGTTGAAATGCCGTTGTTACCAGTTCTACTAGCGATGGAATTCAATGGCACATTTGTAAATGGGAAAATGTTGGAGACTATGTCGATAGAATTGGGTAAAAAAATTGATCGTTTAGTAAACGATATACAAAACGAAGCAGGTACTGAATTTAACGTGAATTCAACACAGCAATTAGCTAATGTGTTATTTGATATTAAAGGATTGCCTGAAATAAAAAAACGATCTACAGCTGAAGATGTACTACATCGATTAAAAAATGAAAATTTGATTCCTGGCTTAATATTGGAATATCGAAAACTGAATAAACTTAAGAATACCTATATTGACGCTTTACCATCTTTGATAAATCATGAAACAAAACGAATCCATTCTACTTTTAGTCAAACTATTACATCCACGGGGAGACTGTCTTCCAGCAATCCTAACTTTCAAAATATACCTATAAGAACCGAGGAGGGGAGGGAGATCCGCAAGGCCTTCCATTCAGAGAATGAAGATTGGGAAATATTTTCAGCTGATTATTCTCAAATTGAACTTCGAATTATGGCACATCTTTCTCAGGATAAAGCCCTGGTGGATGCTTTTAATAAGGGTGAAGATATCCATTCACGTACTGCTGCAGATGTGTTTGATGTCCCAATGGACTCTGTTATTCCTGAAATGCGTAGAACGGCAAAGATTGTTAATTTTGGTTTGATTTATGGTGCCGGACCTTTTCGTATGAGTCAAGAATTAGGTATTCCACAAAAAGAAGCAAAAACTATTATCGAAGCTTATTTTGAAAAGTATTCGGGGATTGAAAATTATATTCAATCCACTGTTGAGAAAGCGCGTGAATTACAATATGTTGAAACGATACTAGGGCGTCGACGTCCTGTTTGGGATATTGATAGTAGTAATCATCTTCACCGTGAAGCAGCTAAACGCATGGCCATTAATATGCCAATTCAAGGAACCAATGCAGAAATGATTAAACTGGCAATGATTGAAATACAGAAAAAAATGGATTCAAAAAAAATGATATCTAAAATGATACTTCAGGTACATGATGAATTGGTGTTTGAAGTTTATCAAGAAGAACTTCTAATATTAAAACCGATGGTAGTTAATGCAATGGAAAAATCACTTCCATTAACTGTTCCAATTGTGGTGGACTGTGGGCATGGAAAATCTTGGTATGAAGCACATTAATGGAAGCTAGTATTACGCTCAAAAAAGTTGGGAAATTGGTTGGTGATAAAACAATACTGGCCAGTTTAACATTTGGTGTTGAGCGGGGAAGTTTGGTCGCTATAATTGGCGATAATGAAGCTGGGAAATCGATGCTTCTGAAAGTGATTGCAGGTGTTGAATACCAGGAATTCGGA
Source organism: uncultured bacterium (assembly GCA_964468295.1). GTDB lineage: Bacteria > Fidelibacterota > Marinisomatia > Marinisomatales > TCS55 > TCS55. The sequence continues at coordinate 5,693 of CAYXUK010000081.1, forward strand.
CAAGTTTTTATTAATGGATTGGATTCACAGAAACGTCGTTTGGAAATATTATCGTCAATAGGTTTTGTACCGCATGAAATTGATCTTGATCCTTGGTTAACCCTTGAAGAAAATATTCGATTTATTGGTATGATGTACCAAATAGATATAGAAATCGTGAATACGCGAATGGTTCAATTAGCACGGGAATTACACATTAATCCATACCTTAAAAGTATGGTTCAAAATATTTCACCAGGTATTATAAAAAAAGGAATGGTTCTACGTGCTTTGATCCATGATCCAGATATATTAATCATGGATGAACCTACCGCTTTCATGGATGCGGAATCCTATCGCCATACGTGGGATTTATTATTGCGCTTAAGAGGCGAGAAAACCATTCTGTATGTCAGTCAATCATTAAAAGAAGTGGAAGAAGCTCATGATCGTATATTGGTATTGGAAGATGGGCGGATTGCTTTAGATGGTAGCCTTGATAAATTGCTGGGGAGTACTTTTGAGTTCCATCAATTCCAAATTGAATTTGAAGAATTATCAGATGATTTGTTTAAACAATTATCAAAATTGCCCAAAGTGAAAAACCCTTCGCGCATTGGACATAGCATTCACTTTTATGGCCGTGAAAGGAACGTATTTTTTGAAGTATTAAATGCGGCCACAGCAGCTATTATGAAAGATGTATCTGTTAAAAAATTGGGTCTTCAAGATTTAATGGATGCGAAATTCGCAAAGGACGGAATTCATTGATTAAAGCTCTATTTTTCAGACGTTTTTGGCTAATTCGACATCGGCTCATGACGACTGTTTCATTTATAGTACTGCTGCCATTATTGTTACATATTGCCATTACGATGGTTATGAAAAATATTGTAGTGGAATCAATCGATCAAGTCCCTTACGATGTGTGGGTTTTTCCAGGCATCATTTTACTGATTGCCTCTGTATCAACCTTTTCGTTGATTTATCGAGATTTATTCAATTTACGAATTCATAAAAAATCATTTATACCAATCACGCTCGCACCTTACGGCAAGACGCATTTAGTAATAGGATTTTTAGTCACATCAATTATCGAATCGACAGTTTATATTATCATTGCAATGGCTGTACTGACGGTTTTATTACCCGAACCTTTAAATTGGTCTGCTTATTTCATTGTACCTCTTTTTACGTTTTTATACACATTTTTATTGGGAAATTTGATTATCACTTTTTCTGTATTAACAGATAGAATTTCAACTTATTTATCGATCACAATTTCTATGTTCTTATTTATATTGTTCGCAACCGGTCTATTGGTAGAGTTTGATTTTTACCCAAAAACTGTTGGTACATTATTATCTTATTCTCCGTTAAGTATGATTTTATCAGATTTGAGGGGGATTTTATTTTTTAATCATCTGGAATGGGGACCTATTATTATTTCAGTAGCTATTGCACTTGGATGGACTTGGATGAATGGATATTTGCTCAAACACAAATTAAAACAATGAAGGCTTATTTATCTGGGGCCATGGAGTTTGCAAAAAATGAAGGTGCAAACTGGAGGGAAAAAATGACCTTCTGGCTAGATAGAAAACTGGCCCATTCTGTTTACAACCCGGTAGTGGAATCTCAATCAATTATGAAGGAGTATAATGCCGAGGATTACCGGGAATGG
>CAYXUK010000082.1:0-6015 GCA_964468295.1 uncultured bacterium
ACCGATGTAACCGGCTTTGGACTGCTGGGCCATCTACTAGAAATGTGTAAAGCTAGTAATGTTTCTGCTGAAGTTCAATTTAAGGAGCTATCTTTTCTAGATGGTGTAATGAATTTTGCCAATAATAATGTTATCCCAAGTGGAACACAGCGTAATCTAGAATATGCCTTAAAATTTATTTCTTTTTCCGATCATATAAATAAAGTACAAAAACTCATGACTGCGGATGCCCAAACATCCGGCGGTCTTCTTGTGGCCCTCCCCCAATCCCAGGCAGAAGAATATGCACGCCGGTGTTATGAATCTACTGGTCTTCCGGCGAAACAAATCGGCGTTTTTTCCCAAAAAAGTAAATATAATATTTTTATACAGTAGCGAATTAGAATATGCATCTTTTATTCATAAAGAATTAAAAATCTATATTTATATACGATAATTTTAGTCGTATTTAATTCTTGGAGTGCATTTGTTGATTCAGGTAATTTCCCTGGTAGGATAAATCAATATGTTAAAAATTACACGTAAAGTTGAATATGCTCTTATCGCTCTGCGGCATATGCAATTGAAACAATCGGATAAATTGACTAGTACCAAGGAGATTGCTACGCGCTATGGTGTCCCCCAACAATTGCTGGCCAAAACTCTCCAGCATATGGCTCGCGATGGGATTATTGAGGCCGTACAGGGTCCTACTGGCGGATACCGTGTTGCTACCAATTTAGATCAGATATCCATGAAAGATTTTTTTGAAAAGTTGGAAGGACCATTGGGTATGATGGATTGTTATTTTGACTCAGACTGCATCCAGATTGGAGCTTGCAATATTCGTATCCCTATTCAACGCATCAATGACAATATGCGCAATTTATTTTCACAAATGTCTGTGCAGGAGGTTACTCAGTAATGGCCCAAGTCAAAAAAGATCAAGTTATCGAAATTTTAAAGCAGTGTTATGACCCTGAACTGCCAGTAGATCTCTGGAATTTGGGGCTGATTTATGATATTCAAATTCAAAAAGCCTATGATGAAAAAATTTCGGATGTGAATATTGTTATGTCTCTTACAACACCCGGCTGTTCTATGGGAGGACAAATGGCCGAGGATATCAAGAATAAACTGGAGACCTTGGACGAAGTGAATCAAGCATTTGTGGAAGTAACTTTTGATCCGCCTTGGAATCCAGAAATGATTACCGATGAAGCTCGAGGGAAATTGGGCCTAGGTATTTCTGGGCCCCAAGAAAAACAAGAGTCCAATATTAATATGGAGTGGGAATAATGGATACACAAACGAATACAAAGGAAATTTTTGACGCAGGTATCAGTGTAACAGAAAGAGCAGCCCAGCGCCTGGAAGCGGTAATGGAAGCGGAAGGGAAAAAAGACCACGGTCTGCGTATGGAAGTAACAACAGGCGGATGTTCTGGCATGAATTATAACATGTCATTTGAAAAAGAACAGGGAGAATTTGATAAAGTGTTCGAAAGCCAGGGCCTAAAAATTTTTTGTGATCTAAAAAGTTATCTTTATCTGAAAGGAATTAAGATCGACTTTTCTACTGATATGCTCAATGGTGGCTTCCAGATAGTCAACCCCAATGCCGAACGTACCTGCGGCTGTGGAACCTCATTTTCTGCTTAAATAATGACAAAACGCAACCAAATAATCGATTCGGCGATCAGCCAGGAATACGAATATGGTTTCGTCACTGATATTGACCAGGAAACGATTCCACCTGGTTTAAATGAAGATGTTATCGGCATAATTTCATCTAAAAAGGATGAGCCGGAATGGATGTTGAAGTGGCGCCTGAAAGCCTATCGTCAATGGCTAAAAATGGAAGAACCTGATTGGGCCAAACTTAATTACCCTAATATTGATTATCAGGCAATTTCCTATTATGCTGCACCAAAGCCAAAAGAAAAACTAAAAAGTCTCGATGAGGTCGATCCGGAACTATTGGAGACATATAATAAGCTTGGCATTCCACTGGAAGAACAAAAGTTGCTTTCAAATGTTGCCGTAGACGCTGTATTTGACAGTGTTTCTGTAACGACTACTTTTAAAGAAGAATTGGAAAAACATGGAGTCATTTTCTGCTCCTTTTCCGAAGCAGTTAAAAACCATCCAGATCTGGTTAAAAAATATTTAGGCAGTGTTGTACCGACCACTGATAATTATTTTGCTGCTTTAAATTCAGCTGTATTCAGTGATGGTAGTTTTGTTTACATCCCTTCTGGTGTGCGCTGCCCAATGGAACTTTCTACCTATTTCAGAATCAATGCTGCCAACACTGGTCAATTTGAGCGGACTTTAATTATTGCTGAGGCTGGCAGTTATGTCAGCTATTTGGAAGGATGTACCGCCCCCATGCGTGATGAGAACCAACTTCATGCAGCAGTAGTGGAACTGGTAGCACATAAGGATTCTCAGATTAAATATTCCACAGTGCAGAACTGGTATCCCGGCAATCCTAAAACCGGCAAGGGTGGTATCTATAATTTTGTCACCAAGCGTGGAACCTGCCTGGAAGAAAACGCCAAAATCTCCTGGACTCAGGTGGAAACGGGTTCAGCCCTCACATGGAAGTACCCCAGTTGTATTCTTAAAGGTGATCATTCAGTTGGTGAATTTTATTCTGTAGCGCTTTCCAATAATTTTCAACAGGCCGATACCGGAACAAAAATGATTCACCTGGGCAAGAATACACGTAGCACTATCATTTCGAAAGGAATTTCCGCTGGCAAGGGCCAAAACACCTATCGCGGTGGGGTCAAAATCATGAAAGGCGCGGAAAATGCTCGGAACTATTCCCAGTGCGACTCCATCCTGATTGGAGATCAATGTAGCGCACATACTTTTCCATATATTGATGTTCGAAATTCCAGCGCTCAAATGGAGCACGAAGCCTCCACATCTCGGATTGGAGAAGATCAACTTTTCTACTGCAATCAACGGGGTATACCCATGGAAGATGCCGTATCAATGATTGTTAATGGATTTTGCAAGGATGTATTTAAAGAACTGCCAATGGAATTTGCAGTGGAAGCACAAAAACTGATGGAAGTGAGCTTAGAGGGAGCAGTCGGATAATACACAAATTAGGTGGAAAATTAATTTTTCTACCCATCTTATAATCCCACAATTTGAATGTTAAAAATAAAAAATCTACACGCAGGTATCGATGGAAAGGCAATTCTCAAAGGAATAAACCTTACAATTCAGCCAGGGGAATTGCATGCCATTATGGGCCGTAATGGATCTGGCAAAAGTACTTTGGCTAATGTGATCACTGGCAGAGATAATTATGAAGTTATAAAGGGGTCCATTTTATTTAACAATATAGACTTGCTTAGCATGACTCCAGAAGACCGGGCACTTTCGGGTATATTCATGTCATTTCAATATCCTGTTGTCATACCAGGAGTAAATAACACTTATTTTTTACGCGCCGCACTTAATGCCAAACTTAAACATCAAGGCTTAAAGGAAATTAATGCAGCCGATTTTTTGCGTCTTATTCGCGAAAAACTGAAATTGGTCCAAATGGATGAAAAATATTTAAACCGTGGAGTGAATGATGGATTTTCTGGCGGCGAAAAGAAACATAATGAAATTCTACAAATGCTAACCCTTGAGCCGGCACTTTCTATTTTGGATGAGACTGATTCTGGTCTTGATATAGATGCTCTGAAAATTATAGCCCATGGGGTAAATAATTTTCGCAATAATGATCGTTCCTTTTTGGCAATTACCCATTACCCTCGATTATTGGAGTATATGAAACCTGATTTTATCCATGTACTCATTGATGGAGAGTTTGTTAAATCCGGGGATGCTTCTTTGGCATTTGAACTGGAAGAAAAAGGGTATTCCTGGCTGGAAGCATGAACTATTTACAAAAACAATTTGACGCCCTTTTAAAGTATTGGCCTAATGAGGATCAAGCACTGCGAGATGTCCGTTTGAAGTCATTTGACCAATTCAAAACTCTGGGATTCCCAACCAAAAAATGGGAAGAGTGGCAATTCACAGATTTTTCTGCTATTGAAAAAACAGATTATCGTTTATCCTGGGCCAGCGATCTACCCCAGATCCCTGAGAAAATTCCCGGTCAAATTGATGATTGTCATATTGTCTTTATTATTAATGGTCATTATCAACCGAAATTATCCAATATTCCAAATGGCGTAACTGTTGTAACCGGATTGGACCATTTCAAATCTAATCCAGAATTATATGCAATCAACGGTAGTAAAAACCCATTCTTGGCACTGAATACATCTATGATGAATTCAGGCGCACACGTCTTTATTAAGTCAAAAACGGTCATAGAAAAACCTATACAAGTGATCTACTTCATGACTGAATTTTCCGATCCTTTAATGAACCACCCGAGATTCATTTTTCATATCGGAAAAAATGCCCAGGCAAACATTATTGAACATTATTTAGGCGTTTCAACCCTTTCCTATTTTATCAACTCGGTCACCCAAGTTATTCTGGATGAAAATGCAAAATTATTCCATGTTCGACTCCAAGAAGAAGCCCCCACTGGAAGCTACACAGCTTCAACTCATTATGAAGTTAAATCGAATGCTCAGCTCAATGTCACTTCGATCACATCAGGGAGTCAATTATTTCGCCATGATATTCAATTGGATCTTCAAGGTAAGGGAGCAGAAGCAGTCCTCAACGGCCTGTCCTTAACCAATAATTCCCAACATCAAGATCAACATGTAGTGATCAATCATGAGAATGATGCCTGCCAAAGTCATCAGTTATTCAAATATATTTTAGCGGATAAATCGTCAGGTGTTTTCAATGGTAAAGTAGTCGTACATAAGGATACCAAACAGACTGACGCAAATCAATCCAATAAGAATTTATTGTTGAGTCCTAAAGCACTGATGAATGCAAACCCTCAATTGGAAATCTATTCAGAAGATGTGAAATGCGCCCATGGTTCTACTACAGGTCAAATCGATCCGGAAGCACTTTTTTATCTCCGCTCACGTGGGATTGATCTAAAGAAGGCCTCCGAACTTATTATCGGCGGTTTTGCAAAGGACATTCTTGACTCCATTAAGAATAAAAATGTGAAATCATATTTAAATGACAAAATCGAAGATTGGTTGGAAAGTGTTCTAAGCAATGGCTGATATTCACGCGACAATGGAATCAATTCGGGAAGAATTTTCTATATTTACTAATCCCCATGATAAATATGTCTTGTTAGTGGACATGGCCAATGATACCGCCGGGCTGGCCCCGGAACATCGTATAGATGATAATAAAATCCTGGGATGTACATCTCAGGCGTGGATCATTCGAGAGAAATCTGGGAATTTGTTTTCTTTCCACACGGACTCGGATGCGATGATCGTTAAAGGTTTATTATCATTAATTGAGCGTGTGTTTAATAATCGTACGAAAGAAGAAATCTTAACAATTGACGGTAGCAAATTTCTGATCTCAATTGGTCTCGGCACGGCGATCAGCAGCCAACGAACCAACGGATTTAGTAATGCTATTCGGAAAATTCAAACACAATTATTGGATTAAATATGCATTCTGATACAGATGAACAAGTCATTCTTGAAAGAGATTGTGAAGCGACTCTAATCCCCTTTGGTAATAAAATTACCTTAAAAAAAGGAGAAGAAGCTCATATTACCCAGGCCTTAGGCGGCAGTTATACGCTCATGATGCGCGGCAATTTGGTGCGAATCGAAAGTAAAGATGCTGATGCAATTGGCAAAATTCCTGAAGTGCAACCCTGGCTTGAAGAAAAAGAAAATGATGGGCACGTTGATGAAAAAGCGGTTTGGGATGCCATGAAAACCTGCTATGATCCAGAGATTCCTGTTAATATCGTTGACTTAGGGTTGATTTATTCCTGTGAAATATCCAATGAAGACGGGGTTGGATCCAGTGTTGCGATCAAAATGACACTGACTGCACCTGGCTGTGGTATGGGTGATATGATTGCAACAGAGGTTAAACAGAAAATTGA
>CAYXUK010000082.1:6115-7260 GCA_964468295.1 uncultured bacterium
CTAGTTGCGCATGCCTGGGGAATAAAATTTCTAGAAGAAAAAAATAATGTGATCGTTTCTGAAATGGAGCATCACAGTAACCTTGTCCCCTGGCAAATGGTAACGGAACAAAAAGGTGCATTATTAAAATTTATCCCTCTTGCTGATGGCGGCACGCTGAATATCAAAGAATTGGATTCATATTTTTCTTCCAATACAAAATTGATGAGTTTGGTTCACCAGTCCAATGTATTTGGTACCGTAAATCCAATTAAATCCTTGATCGACAAAGCCAAAAGTGTCGGTGCAATTACCATGATTGACGGCGCCCAAGCGGTGCCCCATTCCAAAGTGGATATTACGCAATTAGATTGCGATTTTTATGCATTCTCCGGGCATAAAATGACAGGGCCAACAGGTGTCGGTGTTTTAATTGGCCGGATAGATTTATTAGAAGAAATGGACCCATTTATGGGCGGCGGCGAAATGATCGATGTTGTCACCATGGAAAAATCAACATGGAATCATGTCCCATGGAAATTTGAAGCAGGTACTCCTAATATAGCCCAGGTCATTGGTTTAGGTGCAGCTATTGATTATTTGATATCAGTGGGGCTGGAAAAGATTCATTCACACGAGAAAGAATTACTAGACTACGGACTGAATGTTTTGGCTCAAAATAAAGATATTATTCTTTTCGGTCACCCAGAAAACCGAGGAGCTGTCATTCCATTCAATGTGGAAAATGTTCATCCCCATGATTTAGCCAAATTTTTAGATACAGATGGTATATGTATTCGTGCTGGCCATCATTGTGCACAACCGATCATGAATCAACTAGGTGTCACAGCGACAGCAAGGGCTAGTTTTTATCTTTACAATTCAAAAGAGGATATTGATAGGCTTGCTGAAAGTATCGAAAAAACGGCCCGCATTTTCGCCTAATTTTTTCTTACTTTTCCAGTGCAGACTAAAAGTCCATAAAGGAGTTTGACCATGAGTGATAATGGAAATGAACCAAAAAAGTATAAATATCTGGTTACCATGCGTTGGTATGTAGAAACAGATGAGGAACTCGTTGCCGGAGCAGCAGAGACAGATGAAAAACTATTAGAAATTGTACGCCATCGAAAGGATGGATCCAAAAGTTGTAGTACCTGTCCAAC
>CAYXUK010000083.1:0-7206 GCA_964468295.1 uncultured bacterium
CAACAGACCATTACTGTTGCGGTAAGCATTTGCCATATGATAAGTCAGCCAGTCAAGTCTTAACAAAAAATGGCACTGAACCGAGTTCATTGCATAACAATTGCAGTGGCAAACATGCCGGGATGCTGGCCTTAAGCAAATATTTAAATTCTGATCCTGATGACTATGTTCATCCGGATCACCCAGTGCAAAAAGCAATTTTAAAAAAAGTAAAAAGCTATACCGGCTTGGAAAAAATATCCACTGCCATTGATGGATGCAGTGCGCCAACTCCTTTTCTTACCTTATCTAATATAGCCGCTTTATTTCAAAAATTGGCTTCTGGAAACTATCCTGAGCTAGAGCGACTTTATTTAGCGATGAATGAATTTCCCTATTTAATTGCGGGTCGAAAGCGGTTTGATACGGACTTCATTACAGCAATGAAGGGTAGAGCTGTATGCAAGGTTGGCGGTGAAGCAATTCGCGGTTTTGGCATTCGCCAAAGCGATGGTTCTGTTCTGGGTTGTGCTGTAAAGGTGCTGGATGGGAATATGCGTGCACTTGGATCTTCATCTCTTTCATTTCTAGATAAATTGGAGTTGTTAACAGATGAGGAGCATAAGGAATTGAAGCAATATCGAGAGCCTATTTTAAAAAATCATCGTGGAATCCCAGTTGGAAAAATTTCCACTGATATTGATTTTTGATATGGGTCGCTTTATAGTTTTATTTTTCTTTTTTAATACCATTTACACCCAGGATTCATTAATTGTCATGAGCTATAATGTTTTACGGTTTAATGGTAATTCAACAAATCGTGCCCAATATATCAAAAAAGTGGTGGATTATATTCAGCCTGACATTGTTGTATTACAAGAAATTGAAGATGGAGCAGGGCTTGACAAAATCCTCGAAAAAGCCTTTAATAACGACAGCTCGGTGTATGCGGCTGGCAGCCTGGTGAGTTCAACCTGGATGAAAAGTGTCGTCGTTTATCGAAAATCAAAAGTGGATATTTCTAGCCATGTCTTTATCTCAACTGTCCTTAGGGATATTACAGGATATACGCTGTCTATAAAAAATGCACACTCAAATGTATCGCCCTTCACTGTATTTGGTGCACACCTCAAGGCCAGTGATGGATCCAGCGAAGAATATCAGCGCTGGGAAGAGGCAAAAGAATTATATAAGTATGTGGCCCAAAAAAGTAGCGATTACCATTATATCTTTGCTGGGGACTTTAATTTATATGGCACAGATGAAAAGACTTATAAATTACTAACGGACAGCATGACCGTGGATTTGGAAGATGTGGTAGGTCCATGGGTGCGTAATGAGAGTGCACATATTTCCAAATTCACCCAATCCACTCGAACAGATAATTTAGGAGATGGAGGTGCTACCGGAGGTTTGGATGACCGTTTTGATTTTATCCTTTTTTCCGATCATTTTACCGCCAAAGATCCAGATCTGAAATATATGGATGGATCCTATAAAGTGATCGGGAATGACGGTGCCCATTTTAATACATCTATCATTGATGGCAGTAATGGATCGGTACCCGACAGTATCGCGGAAGCAATCCATATCGCTTCAGATCATTACCCTGTAATTGCTAAAATTATTTATACATCCAAGACTTCTACCAGTCCCGTAGCGCATGCTGGTGGCGATGTAGTAGCATCGATAGGTGAAAAGGTATTTTTGGATGGAACTCAGAGTTACGATCCGAATGGTTCCATCGTAAGTTATGCCTGGATACAGACTTCAGGGCCAACGGTTACCATCAATAATATCGAAGCCACTACAGCAGATTTTGTTGTTCCGGAAGTAAGTCGTACTAGCGAATTTAAATTTGAATTAACGGTAACTGATAATGATGGTGAACAGGCCAATGATTTTGTGAATATCACTGTACCAGTTACCAGTGGATATACTCCTTATGATATCCAGTTAACAACTGATAAAGGTGTTGGCGAAGATTGTTATCCTTCTGATTTCGAAGGTCAAAATTTAGAAGTTACTGGGGTGGTAACAGCCGTTCGTCCAGATTCGGATTATCCCAATTTCTTTATCCAAGATCCATTCAAGGATGAATGGGGCGGCATGTTTATCTATATCAATAAAGGTTATCAGGCACCATTGGTTGGCGATCAGGTAAAATTAAAAGGAGATATATCTGAATATTACGGTTTAACAGAAATGAAAAATATTTCTTCTACAGAAGTGCTGTCAAGCGGGATTTCGATTGAACCTGTAACGATAACAGCCAGTTCGTTATTTGGCGGTTGCCAGATCTGGGCGGAAAAATATGAAGGAATGCTGGTACGTCTAGTTAATGTAACTGTAGCATGGAAGTCCAGCGGAAATAATCAATGGGGAGTATCAGATTGGACTGGGACTGCAATCATTGATGATTATATGTTTGATGGTGATTGGCCCAATCCGGAAAAAGGCATCCATTTTATCAGTATAACTGGTGTGGTTCATTATTCTTATGGTGAATATAAATTAATGCCGCGTAACAATGCTGATTTTAATGATCCAGTAAATGCCACTGGCAACGAAGGCCCTAAGCATTTTAATCTGCTCACCAATTACCCAAACCCTTTTAATCCAGCTACTACCATAGAATTTGATTTAGTGGATAAAGAATGGAGTCCAATACAATTAAAAATATTGGATATCAAGGGTCACTTGGTCGCGTCGCTAGTAGATGGGTTCCCAAGTAATAATAAAGTGACATGGAATGGAAAGAACCATTTGGGAGAAAATGTTCCTGCAGGCATTTATTTTGTCCGCCTGGAATCAAAATCAACCATACTCACTAATAAAATGATTTTACTGAAATAAAAATGGCAGATATAACTATACGCGTGGTGGATTGTTACGTATTTCGCCAGACAGATGATGACCTAAGTTTTCTGCTGTTGAAACGTAATAAGGATAAGCTATATGAACACCTTTGGCAGGGGGTAGCCGGAAAGATTGAAGGTGGCGAAACTGCATTCAAAGCAGCCATCCGTGAATTAAAGGAGGAAACGTCACTGGAACCGGTCCGCATGTTTGTGGCAGATTATGTTAGTCGTTTTTATGAGTCACACCAGGACCGGATCAATCTTGTACCTGTTTTTGGGATTGAAGTAGATTCATCCGAAGTTAAACTATCCAAAGAACATGTTGATTATAAGTGGGTGGATATCTACGAAGCGCTGGATACATTGGTCTGGCGAGGGCAGAAAGAAAGTATCCAAACCGTATATGATATGGTAGTGAATAATGATGACCGTATGAGATGGTCAAAAGTCGAATTTTAAACAAGGAGCAATAATGTTAGAAGTTGGCAGTAAAGCACCGGGTTTTACACTCCCTGATCAGGATGGGAATGAGGTATCGCTCGGCGATTTTTCTGGGAAGAAAATGGTCCTTTGGTTTTTTCCCAAAGCCAGTACCCCCGGATGAACGATTGAAGGACAAGGGTTCCGGGATGAACTCCATAATTTTGAAAAGAAAAATGTAGTGGTGATTGGTATGAGCGCTGATTCATCGAAAAAACAGAAAAAATTCTGTGATAAGCAAGAATTCAAATATCCCATGTTATCCGATGAGGGTAAAGATGTCTTAAAAGCCTATGGTGTATGGGGACAAAAAAAGTTCATGGGGCGTGAATATGATGGCATTTTTCGAAATACATACGTGATTGACGAAAAGGGCTTGATTGAAAAAGCATACAAAAAAGTAAATGTCAAAACCCACGCTCAGGATATATTAGCAGAATTATAAAATAGTAAATGAGTGATTATAAGGTGTTTTTTTGAACACATGAAATCTCCAATTGACGTTTTTTCGGACTGGGCTCGGGATGGCCGAGATGAAGCGATGGCGGATGGTCATACTAGTTCTGTCAAAGCCATGCTGGATTTTTCCTTAAAGGATCAGACCAATCCATTCTCTTTTATTGATGCGGGCTGCGGAAATGGTTGGGTCGTTCGGATGGCGGGGCAACATAGCTTATGCAAGAGTGCTACAGGTGTGGACGGTGCTCAATCCATGATCAAAAAAGCAGAATCTTTTGATTTAGATCATACGTATCACTGTTCAGATCTTTTGGATTGGGCCCCGAATAAAAAGGTAGATCTGGTCCATTCAATGGAAGTTTTTTATTATTTTTCTAATCCCAACTTGCTAATCCAACATATCACAGATAAATGGCTCAATCCAGAAGGAAGGTTAATCATGGGAATTGATTATTATACAGAAAATAAGCCCAGCGAGAATTGGCGTACTGAATGTGATATTTCTATAATGACAAGGCTATCAATTTCAGAATGGGTTGGCATGTTTATTCATGCCGGTTTAAATAATATTCAATCCTGGCAGGTGGGAGCAAAAGATGATTGGGCGGGTACACTGGTTGTAACCGGAATAAAATAAAAAATCTTTAATTTTTCACTGGCACATTTTGGTCAAGAAATAAACCCTGGCTCATTCCCGCAAAAAATTTCTGAAAAAACTCTGGTTCATGAACGCCACCAGTTGAGAGGATTTTTCCATCTTGTTCAACTTCACCACTGGCGCTAACACGTACATTTGTTTCATCATTTTCCAAATCATTTAGGCTGATGGTGACCTTGTAGCGATAGATACGAGGCCCATCGGGTCCATCATCGTTGTTATCTCCAAAAATGATTGGACGATTTGAATCCTTCTTTTTATCATCATCCCCACCAAAAATTGCGCTAGCAATGAGGGCAATGAGAGCGATAACACCAATAGCAATACAGGCTTTTTGGCCGGCAGACATTGATTCTTCTGGTTTTTCATCTGCTAAAGCTGCCTTTCGATGTTCCGTGGTTCGGCTAGCGCTAATCAATCCAACATCCGAATTCAAGACATCGATAGTATAGTCCATGTCCTGAAGCGAATGAATAGAAGCCTTTAGGACGGTTTTTAGATCGCCAGGAAAAGCTCGCGTTTGCATGGCCCTTGCCACAGATGTGGGTGGCTTTTCTGTTCTGGGTGGATTGGTGCAACCGGATACGCCAACGACTAGATAACTGATTAAGGATATATAGAAAAAACGCCCCGCTTTGGTCTTTGGGCGAATAATGCCTCTCAGCATTTAGAACTCCAGGCTTTGATAGGCGTAGTCTACTACACTTTTGTTATTATCAAATGTAATTACAACCGTGAGTGATTTTGATGATGTACTGGCAGAAGATTTACTGGTTCCACCGGCACCGATAAATCCTGAAAAAAAGCCGGCTCCAACGATGGACCCGCTTTTGGCTTCAGTGTTCCTAGAAATTCGATCGTAGGTCCATGTTTCCCGACCTTGCTTATCTTTTGAAATAATGTTCGGAGCACCTAATACCTTGGTGATTTCTGTTTGGTTGGCCCCTTTGACCACTGTGGATTGAACCAATCCTAGTGTAAGTTTATTGGATTCTTGGGGTGGGTTGGCACATCCGACCAATAACATGCCGGTAATAATAAATGTGGTTAACTTTTTCATTATTTCTATCCTTTTAATAATTAAATGTTTCGTTTAGAATAATGTTTCAATTTTATTTTTCACATAAATATTTCTTCAAGATAGTACTCAATGATTTTAATTTTTGCCAACAGTATATGCGTTTATAAACTTAGAATTTCCGATGGATACATAACGAGTTACCAAGGTAGTCAATATTAACGTGATAACAATACATTCCGTTTTATTCAGCTTACTGATCATTTCATCACTGCAGGATGATATTATCGAGTTAGGAGGAATCAAGTTCAAGGTGGTGGAAAAAGGAAATTCAGATCGGAGATATATCTGGCTTCACGGAGATGAGCAAACTGCCCGAATGGTCCTCGAAAGCCACATAAAATTGAATTTGGGAACGGCCTTTTTTATTCAAGGGGAAACACGGGAAACAGATTTATTTGATGGCATTATAGATCCGAATCGCATCTTTTCTTCCAATGGTGCGGAAGCGAATATTCAAAAATATAACCGCAGTTGGTCTAGCTTTAAAAAACAAGAAGCATTGGAATGGATCAATCGAGAACGAAATGCATTTTTGGAAAGTATTTTTCCAAAAAATGGAGGGCTACTAGTGGCCCTTCATAACAATTTCAAGGGCTACAATGTAAATTGGGAAATTCAAAAGAGTGATAGTGTGTCCATCAAAAAAGATCAAAATCCGAGAGACTTTTTTATTTGTACGGATCGAACGGATTTTGAAGCCTTGGCCAGATCACCTTTTAATGTGGTTCTTCAAGAAAAACTCCCGCAGAAAGATGACGGATCGCTTTCATGGGCAGCTATGCGAAATGGGGTTCGATATGTGAATATTGAAGTGAGGCTGGGATGGCTAAGTCAACAGAAAAAAATGTTGAATTACCTTGAAAATAATTTGGAGTAAAGAAAGTTATTTAAACCAATATCTGTTTTCTATTCAATATATTTCAGTTGTCAGTTTTATAAGAATGAACTCAAAGTGGCAGGTCAATGAATAATTAGCCCTCCATTTTTGAAAAACTTATCATTCCGTTTATTATCTATATAACCCATCATGACTGAATGACCGGATATCTGTTTTGGAATATTAGCATCATCCATTTCTGTCAAATGGATTGGCTGTTGGTTGATCGATAGGAAGCCTGTGTTCTCATTGCAGGCGTAAAGGGATGGGGGGTTGGTTTCTTTGAGCTGATCCCAATCAAATCGGACACAATAATCCATATTTTTATACTGGCCAGGAATACCGATTCTTAAATCCGGATTTACAGATGTTAGAGGCGCACCTGTATAAAGCGGCAGCATTGTTTGCAGGATCACCCAAGCTGTTGAATTGGGATCCATATTGACATAATAAGTCTGATTCTCAAACAGGTCAATGGCATGCTGGATCCCGTTGGCGTTTACCAACAAGTTATAGTGGCTAAGGCGGTAGCCAATACCTTTATCCCAAAAGACCATGGCCTCATGTTGGAGTAGTGGTTTGAATGTTGGATCGTGGTACTCTGGAAATGCTTTGATTTTCTCAAAATAATCTATTTTAGCTGTAATGGTCAAAGTTGGAGCAGTCGCTTTTTCAGCGCCTATCAAGTCATCATCACCTGTTAATATCAACGAGCCGCCCAGTGTCCAGATACCAAATGCCAGTATTTCGCATTGAGGAAAGGTGAGTTTGTCCATGAGAATTCGATCTTTAGGTTTTATCCCTTCTGAGA
>CAYXUK010000084.1:0-7088 GCA_964468295.1 uncultured bacterium
AAAACCATAAATTCCATCTGAAGTACGTCCGGCATAGGACCGACCTAGTCCTGGAATAATCATCGATAACCCAGCGGCAATTATGGGTGATTTTGTTGTTACTCTATCTGAAGGATTAGAAACGGAATCAATTAATCGGCCATCAAGGTGAAATTGACCATCCATCAATTGGTGGTATTGCCGCGCGTTTGGGTTACAGCGAATTATTCGGTCAGATGTCATAAAAAGTCCTGCCATTGCGCCCTGAGAATGGATTGCCTGAGCCCCGTAATTGGAACAGCTGGGCTCAAATTGGCAGTTTAAAAAAGGTTGATTGTAAGAGAATTCCTGCCATTTTGTGATTGGATAAAGGAAAATTTTTTTCAGTAGCGTAGTATTTGGTGCATTATAAAGTGAGTCTGCCGGATATTGGGCCGTAAGTGTGCCAATAAAAAAAAGAAGAATTACTTTCTTAACCGATTTCAAATGATTAGATGTCATTGTTGCAAAATAATTTAAAGTCAGTTTACCTATTATCATTTCCTTAAAATTAACTTGAATGATAAAAAGATTACATTCAATTTAGGGGATGGTGGGACAGGTAAAACCATACATATTTCGTCTATGCCTGAGTATAATATTTTTATTGGGCTGGGTTTTTTCTCAGGAGAAGAAACTTTATATCCTTCATACAAATAATACTAATGGTGCCCTTGAAAATTGTTACTGTCCCGATCATCCATTTGGCGCTGTTGAAAAACGCACCGTTTTTATTTCCGAATTTTTAAATAAACACTCCAATGTGATTCTGCTTGATGCCGGCGATATTTTTACCATGACGCATCAGGCCTTTAAAGATAGCCTCATGGCCGAAGCATATCGTCTGTTACCTTACGATGCGATTTTACCCGGCGATCAGGAATTAATGATGGATCCGGATGACTTTAACCGCCTATTTGATAAAATGGGTATTCATGTAGTTGCCACAAACATCACCGTTGCCGATATTGAAGGTTTACTTGTATCCCATATTGTAGAAAGAGATGGATTAAAAATCGCCATCCTTGGAATCATGGATCCCTATGCAGTGAAATATTACTCTCCAGAATTAAAAAATCATATCCAACTGGAAGATCCGATTGAAGCAGTTAAAAAAACGATGAAAAAATTAACTGATCAAGTTGACATATTTGTACTTCTTACTCATCAAGGTGCGGATCTGGATTATGAAATGGCAGAAAAAATAGATGGCCTTCATCTGATTGTGGGAGCGCATAGTCAATCTGCAATAGAAAAACCAGAAGAAGTAAACGGGACTTTAATTGTTCAAGCAGGAAAAGAGGGATATTATGTTGGTATTGCAGAATTGATCATCAACGGTAAGGAAGTAGTAAAGAAAACCGGCCGAATTGATACAATGAGATTAGATATGCCTGATAATTCGAGCGTTATGAATATGATTCATGAATATGAAAAGAAAACCGGCCGAATTAACCATCAAAAATTGAAATTAAAAGCAAAGAAATAATGGATCAATCCATCGAAGTATTAGTATCTAATCCAGTGTATATGGCTGTTGCGGTTGTATTGGCCATTGTTATTTTGCTCGGGGTAATTAAAAAATTACTCAAATTAGTCTTAGTAGTAAGCGCTCTATTGGTTTTATGGGTAGCCTATATGGTCTGGTCAGGTCAGGATGTAACAGTTGATAGACTGAAAGAAGGAATTGATTCCGGAGTGGAAACGGTAAAAGAAAAAGCATCGGCAACCAGTGAAAAAGTAAAAGAATCAATATCAAAAAGGGTGGAAGAAAAAACGGAAGAAAAATTGAAAAACGCTATACCAAAAAATGGGAAATAATAAAGTAGTTAGCTAGGTTTATTTTGCCGTCAGTTTTTCATTTGCGTCACGGAGCCGACCAGTGAGCAGTTTAATAATACCTTCCATGATGTCACTTTGGCTTCCCATGACCTCGTAAAATCCTTCCTGTTCGATTTTAAACAGAATTGAATCTTCTTCTGTAACTGTGGCATCAGCAGAACGTGGCTCATCATCCAAAAGAGCCATTTCACCAAGACAGCTTCCTTTACCTAATGTTACCAATTCCAAATCTCCTTTGTGGATTTTTACATTTCCATTCACCACAATAAATAAAGAATCACCATAGTCACCCTCAGCAAAGATTTGTGTATTTGCCTCAAATTGCACTTCCTCAGTGATTTGGGAAATGCGGGATAAATTCTCTGCGGGGATGGTCTTAAAAAGATCAACAGATTTTAGGATAATTGTTTTTTCTAATGTGGAATACATACTCAGTTCAGTATCCTCTAATTTAAAACTATCAATGGGAATGAATTCAAGGTTCGTTCCATTTTTTTCAGCTGTTCTGGTGAGCAATTCCTTGTTTGCATTTGTTACAGGAACTTTACTCCAATCTAATTCCTTGAAAACATTCATTTTTTCCGTTTTTATTAAATAATCCAAAGCAATCACTGATTCCCATTTATTGGGCGAATACACTGATTCAGTTATTACCGTATCCAGGTTATTGGGTAGACCCTTGAAATGCGAATGACCGATCTTACTGCGTTCACTTAAGGAAATCGGTTCAATAAGGGGATTGATGATATCACGTTCTTCCTTGGAAAAAATGTTTTCAAAAAACTCCAGTAAAAATGGCAATTTGGCGGGGTCACCTGATTTAACCGTATGGATGTAAGTTTCAATAGGCGTATCAGGAATATCGATAACCCCCAATTTTAATAATGTGGGCAATGTATTTTGAATTTCATTATTCAGATAATCATACATCAGAAACTTATTATCATCATCAGGGATCAATTTAATAGCTTCGTTTAATGCGTAAACCCTGCTTGCAATCATGCGAATTTCTTTGGCAATTTTTGCTTTTTTCTCTTCACCAAATGGATGCAATCGTGCAATAGCTAAAAGAGAATCAACTGCTTCATTATAAACATCTTGATCATCCTTATCTAATTGGCCCAATAACATGTCTATAGGTTTATCATTTGGATATTCACGAAGTGCACGAATAATTCCCAGACGAAGTTTGCGGCTTAGATCAGAAGAAGATAATAATTTTTCAAATTCCTCAATGACTAAATCATCGGAGAATTTATTTAGGGTACGTCGTGCTTGCGCACGGGCTTTAGGAATATCCAGATTGGAGATAATGCCAGGGATCAATTCCGGGTTCTCGCGTTTTTCTGCGATAGTTAAAGAAACATTACTAATAACAGACCCTTCATTTTTGAGAAACTCAATCAGTTTTTCTTGCGGTAAAATGCTGTTATTATAGACCAGTCTATTTAATGCAGTTGCCTGAGTCGATTCATCATCATCATCCAGCATTTTAATTAATACAGCTTCGGCCTTATCTGTATGATCAGCTTCCAATAGAAGTATTGCAGCTGCTGCGGCTGCACGAGTTGGTAATGAATCAGCTGAAAGAAGCGGTTCTAAATCTGGTAATATTTCTGTCAGTTTTCTGCGGCCTGCAACCATAATGGCTTCAATGGCAACATCGTCATCCTTTTTCATGGTAGAAATAATATCTTCATTCGAGAGAATAAATTCTTCATCCCAGGCCATGGATAAAATGCGTTTCCGAACATCAACACTGCCCTCTTTAAACAATCGTTCTAATGAATCTTTCCATGAGGAAAGGGGTAATCCTTCAATAATCTCAAGGGCAAAAAGCTGTTGTATTTCATCTTTAGAAGATAGAGTCTGTTCAATGGTTTTGACCATGGCCGCATCCTGGACATCCACATTAAGATCTTCAAAATCAATCTGTCGTTTGGATATGGCTGTCTCCAATTGTTTTACATAATTAGCCTTT
This sequence comes from uncultured bacterium, assembly GCA_964468295.1. GTDB lineage: Bacteria > Fidelibacterota > Marinisomatia > Marinisomatales > TCS55 > TCS55. The sequence continues at coordinate 3,842 of CAYXUK010000084.1, forward strand.
ACACGGATAGAGGTGAATAACCAAGCCACTATTGCACCAAGGGCGATGACACTTAAGAATTGGAGTTCGATTATTTTAACAAGAAAAAAAACTAGCAAACCGGACAACCCTTCGGCGATTGCTTTAACAGTACCACCGATTTGTGGTTTGATATATTTTCTTATATTGGGTGGAACAGGAAGCCAAAGCAGTTCTAATGAAGAATTGTTAATAGTAAACTTAAAGGTTTGATCTGAAAATTTGGCGAAACTGGCACTGATTAAAACTGGAGCAAATAATAGAGTAGCTGATCCGGCAATGAGGAAAAATGGTAATATCAATAAACCGATTAATATTCCAAACCTGGATAATAAAGGCCCAGTTATAAAAAATTGCATAATGATTGATGCTGCTCCGGCTATCGAGTAAAAGGAACCAAAAAAGGCAACCAGGTCAGCTTCATTTGGGAAGGCAGAACTGGCGATCATTTTAAACTGATAATCCACCAACATTGTAACAATTGCGGAAAGCGCAACGATTGTTCCAATTCCAATAATGAAAGGATCTTTTTTTCGTTTTTTCTTTTTGCTAACTTTTTTTGCAGCTCCTTTTTTGGCTGGTATTTTATTGAAATATTGTATGGACTGAATACCAAATACAGAGGCAATAACTAAAAAACCGGCAGCTACAAAAAGCAATTCATCCGTGCCAAATACATTAACAAATGGTTTGAGATTCATTCCGATTAGCATCACTGCGAATGAACCACCGCCTCCAATGATGCCAAAGAGGCGTTTGGCTTGCTGGGGTTCAAAAGATGAACTGGCAAAACCCCAGAATTGCATTAGCGAAATAGCGACAACTATTTCAACCCAGATATAAACAACGGGGATGACAAAACCGCTTATCAAGGGCTGAATTAAAATAAACGAAACCGTAAATATAGAAGACATGATAATGAAAAGTTTCCTGGGGGAAAATTTATTTGTCAATTTTGTATAATAAGTAAGTGTTGGAGCTATAATAACGGCTACCGCCAAGAACATGAGAGGCAGAATCGATTTTTCAAACCGACTCAGGAAATAAGCGTCCCGGGCAGTCTTGGCGATCATTCCCACAGCAACAATACAGAAAGAGAAAAAGAAAAAAGTGAGAACCATTTTGGCCTCACCTTTTTTAATGTTGATAATCTTTTTAAAGAATTGCAATTTTATTCAATCCAATTTTAGCAGTTGTAGTGCGGACAGTATAATCAAAACCACTTTCATTGAAAAAATCCATTAAAGAGCCGGCAAAGAAACTGATGAAAATAAGTCCCAGTAAAATAAATGCTATGAAGACAATTAATAGTATTCCATTAATAAGAAAGTATGCCCGCAACTGATCCATGGCGGTTGTGAAACTGACCGCATCCTTATTTTCTGCAGCAAATCGCATGTGAGTGGCCGCATTTGTGAGTTTTGTACCCATTATAATAGTAATCACACCCATAATTGCTGAAGGTATGGAAAAGAATAGAATCATAAGACAATACATTACTCCGGTAATAATATTCATTATGCCTACAAATTTTGTCCATTTAACTAGTTTTTCTAATGTAAGCAAACCGAAAGAATCTAAATTATAATTCAGTGTGTTTTCTAAGGGGGCCTGATTGATGTCACTCATGAGTTAATTTCTATTAAAGTATGTCACTGGCCAAATCAGCCAAATGGGACCTTTCTCCTTTTTCCAGTGTAATATGGGCAAATATTTTTTGGTTCGTCATACGATTAATTAAATAACTTAAACCATTGGACAGTTTATCTAGATAGGGGTGGTCAATCTGATGGATATCACCGGTAAAAACAATTTTGGTTCCTCCACCAGCACGGGTAATAATTGTTTTGACTTCGTGGGGAGTTAGATTTTGAGCTTCATCCACAATAAAGAAAGCTTTCTGAAGGCTCCGTCCACGAATATATGCTAGTGGCGTTATGACCAGTTTGTCCTGTTCCAGCATTTCATTTATTTTTTGTGATTTGGGATCGCTTGAATTGAACTGGTGGCGAATGACGCCTAAATTATCCCAAAGTGGTTGCATATAGGGGTCCATTTTTGACTGAATATCACCAGGTAGATATCCAATGTCTTTATTACTAAGCGGTATAATTGGACGCGCCAGATAAATCTGCCGATATTGGCTGCGGCATTCTAAGGCGCCAGCTAATGCTAAAAGTGTTTTGCCTGTTCCTGCTTTGCCAGAAAGTGTTACCAATTCAATTGCGGGGTTGATAAGGGATGCTATGGCAAAGGCCTGTTCTGAATTTCGGGGGGTGATACCGTAAGCTGGTTTATTATCTACTTTATGATATTGGTTTTCAACTCCATCGTAGGTTGCTAAGGCCGATTTATGCGCATTCCGCAGGATGAAATTTTCATTGGGAAGGGGAGCGTCAACTTCCGGGATCATTTTTGCATCAATATGAAAAGGATTCGTATACAATGTGTCTATTGTTTCTGTAGGCAGGTTTTCAACTAGACGTTTACCTGTATATATTTTTTCAACACTTTCAATTTTGTCCGTTTTATAATCTTGTGCTAAGATACCCATCGCCTTGGCTTTCATGCGCAGGTTAGTATCTTTAGTAACCAAAATGACAGGGGTTGATTTTTCCTGTTTTTGTAATCGTAACGCCGTATTCAGAATACGAATATCCGGTATATCTTCACTAAAAATTTCCCGTAAACTTTCGTCCCATTTTTGGTTAACAATTACTCTGATTTTTCCGTGATCTTTTCCAAGAGAAACACCGGATTTAAATAAGTGGTCCCCGGTGATTTCATCTAAGTCCCTTAAAAAATCCCGAGCATTAAAATTGATTTGTTCATTGCCGCGTTTGAAATTATCTAATTCCTCCAGCACAGTGATGGGTATTACAACGTCATTCTCTTCAAAATGGTGGATACAGCTGGAGTCATGAAGGATTACATTCGTATCTAAAACAAGCAGTTTTGCTTTTTTTTTCTTCGGCATATAAACCTTAAATATGTGGATTATTGCTAATACTATAGAACATTAGCCTAATGAAGTTATTTGAGATTGAATTCAATCACAAGAAATGAACCATTATTAATATTGAATTCAACGAGATAAAAAGACTAATAAAAACTGTTTACTTTAGTCTATGAAATAGTTTACAATTATGGTGCGTTGTTCCCGAGGTAATGTGAAGAAAACTATCAAATTATTTAATCTATCCGATCTGTTTATATATCAGCGGTTAAT
>CAYXUK010000085.1:0-2072 GCA_964468295.1 uncultured bacterium
CAAACTGATGAAACTGGCGATAGCGTCCTTTTTGGGGGCGTTCTCGCCGAAACAGTGTATCAATATAATAGAGTTTATTGATTGGGGTTAATTCCCGAAGATTATGTTGGATAAATGCTCGGACTACCGGCGCTGTCAGGTCCGGTTTAAGTGTTAGATCTTCACCGCCCTGATCCGTCCAACTGTACATTTCTTTGGACACAATATCCGTTTCTTCACCTACACCTCGGGCAAATAATTCGGTTCGCTCAAAAACAGGGGTACGTATCTCTTTATATCCATAGTTATCCATGGTGTTGCGGATGATAGCTTTTAACGCTTGCCAGCGGTGGGACTGATCCGGAAGAATATCTTTTGTCCCTTTAATTGATTGAATGGTTTCTTTAGCCATTTTTAGAAATAATATTTTCCAATAATCTTTCTGCCTGTGTCTGAAATGAACTAAGAATATACAATTTCATATAGCCACCAGACATGCTCAATGCTTTAAAACTCTAAAATTTATTAACGGTCATATAAGGATGGCAGGTTAAATGCACCGCCCCTTTGTTCTAGCCTCAAATCTTTTAAGTTGGGCGATTTTACATTCAGTTTAAAGTATATACCAGAAGCATATCCATTTGGTGTCCAGTTAACACTAAGTTCCCAACAGTGAAGATCGCGGTAAAGAGAAAAGGTATGACTTACTAAATTCTGATTGATAAGGTCAAATCGAGCGTTGTAGTTCACTCTCCAATTTTCGGTTAATTGAATAACTGAATTGGTGGACATCCAGAATGTTTTTTGGGGATTATTAGGATTTGCGTTATTATAAGCAAAACTGAAACTAGCTGAAGTGGACCATAAATTTTCTGTATTTTTCTGATCTGTACCTCCCGTATTAGAAAACAAATTGGCCAGATTGGCTCCATCCACTCGCTGTTCAATTTCCGTTGTATCTTCTTCTGATGATTCTTCTTCACCAGAAAATGACAGCCGTTTTCCAGCAAATCGAAATCCAGTGGAAAAACGAACGTTAATCAATCTAGGTGCAGGTAAACCTCCCTTGCTTCTGATTGTATTAATACGCATATTTTTTTCTTTATCAAAATCATACCAGTCATGCGTCATGGAAAAGTCCAAGTTCATTTTCCGGCTAATATTAGCTCGGATGGAAGAACTTAAATTGCTCCATTCAAAATCATCTGCAACGAAATTCTTACTTGTACTCATCCGCCAGGAAAATAAATCCTGTTTTTTTTCTTCATCACCATCCAAAATTTTAGCTTGAAAAACATTATTAAATGATATATTCATGGACTGGCTTTCACCACGCGGGGTACCACCGGCCAATGTTCCGGAAAAACGGTCAAAATAAACTGATTCTCCATTATCCTGCTGAATGATCTCATAATAACCTGGATTAGTACCAAATACTTCTTTTGAAAAATCAGGGCGGAATGAATAACCAAGGGTGGGAGAAATTACATGGCGGATAGCTTCGATCCTGCCCAGCTTTGCTGGGAAGAGACCGTAAATTTGAGTATTCATATTGATATTGAATGATCCTGTCGTTCGAGCAGCAAAACCCTTTACTTCATTCCGGTTGATTTTTCCCGTGGAATCAATAACACCAGTAAAGGAACGGTTTACCCAGTCCGATTTAAGCTGAATATTAGGGGACACATTAAAATATTTTAAAATTTTAGAAGACATATTTAACCCCGAAGAATGAGACATGATATAATCTGAAAAAGTGTTTTCTGTCGGATTTGCATTTTCATCCATGATCCAGCGGTATCCCGTTGTGCTGTCATTGAACGCATAGGCTTCTGACTCGTAATAATTTTTCACGTTGTTGGTAAAACGAGAGGAATAATGATAATTAATGTTGTGATACCATCTTTTCTTTTTTGCTTTGGTAGGGAACAGGGCTCGTTGACTGTGAGAAAAAGCCAATTGTGGCAAAGTATTATTTGTGATGTTGATTTGATTCCCAGCTTTTGTTGGCTCAGTGAAAAATGCAGAATTGGGATTAACCTTGCGATCAGCCATCAAATTCCGTCTCGAATATAAATTGACACTTAAACTAT
>CAYXUK010000085.1:2172-7014 GCA_964468295.1 uncultured bacterium
ACCTTGCGATCAGCCATCAAATTCCGTCTCGAATATAAATTGACACTTAAACTATTCCGGGATTTGGGCCAACGTTTGGAGTACGTAGCGTTGGAAACTGCCTGTTGATTCAGACGTTTGCTTTGTTCGATTCCAGTCCTACGGTTATAATCTCCGCTGGAATAATAACTGGCATTTACGGACGCAGACTGGTGATTCCGAAGTTTCTGACTATGGCTCCAGCGAACAACATAATCACTCTGTCGATTTTTAGATAATTTGTAAATATCCCGATCTTCTGGCAAAGTTGATCCAGAAAACCGTTGTTCTGTTTCTAAATCTAGGCTGCCTGAAAAGGCATATCGTTTATCATATTTATTTTGTAAACGGAGGGTAACACCATCCCGATCATAAAGACGCATTGTGAATTTTGTATCAAAATAATCATTTGGTGCCCAATAATAACCCAGACCATTGATATATTGTCCCCAGCGGCTGTCATTTCCATAAGATGGCATGATCCACCCGGAGTGTCGCCGGCCTTTCTGGTGTGGAAAAACACCAAAAGGCAATCCAAAGATGGGAATATTGGCGATATATAAGACAATAGGACGGGCAACAACTTTATCTTCATTTATCATCTTCATATTACGGCTTTCAAAATGAAAATGGGGCTCATCCAGATCGCACGTAGTATATGCCGCATCATCAATATAAAGCACATCCATATCTTGATTACGTATCTCCTGACCATGATAATAGCCATCCTGTGCTTTTGTTTTTCCACGAAGGACTTTCCCATGGCGTGTTTCCAAATTGTACATCATTGTGTCACCAACCATAGGTTCTTCACCTTGTTCTATCATGGTAGGCCTGATTCGACCATAGGTGGAATCCAACATGGATTCAGGGTAAGCCTTCAGCAGGTTATTTTGCCATGCAACATTGATGTAACCAGCGTTGAGATTTACATTGGTATAGTCAATAACTGCATCACCGTGTAGGTTGGTAAATTCATTAGTTACGTCATATTCAATATCTTCTGATTCATAAACAACGGCCCCTTCCATATCCGCATTAGCAGAGTCCGGTGTGTATGTACCGCGGGACCCTCCAGAAACAAATATTTTTTCTAAATCATCTGCTCCAAACTTCATGGAAATTGTATCTCCTGAAGCTTCGTTTTTCCCTTGATAAACAGAATCTTCAAAAATATGATACAAGGTGGTGGCCATACCTTCCAATCGCATGGAGTCCAAGTTACCATCTACGAAAAACCCACGTAGGATGGAACCTGTCATGTCATCAGAAAATGCTAGAGAATCTTGGAATATAGCGGTATCGCCGTCTGCAATTTCTGTCCATTCCCGGATCCCTTTGACAGGATGAATGGCGTGGGCTTCCTTAGGGATAAAAAGACTTTTCAGTATATCATCTTCATATTCCAAATAAATTTCACTTCCAGAAATAGTCTGATTGTTATCCACAATTTCCGGTTTAATGCGTAGAACAGTTTTCCCATTCTCCCGATCATAAATGGCCTCGCCGCAAGTGGCAACGCGCCCCTCTTCTGTAATGGAAACATTGCCCCGTGCGGCATAAGACACACCATCAACTTCCGGTAATTCAACGTATTCTATTCGATCACCTTTGATTGTTTGTTGATCCTGAATTAAAATTGCATTGCCATTGGCTGATCCGCTATCCAGTTCTGAAAAATAAAACAAGGTATCAGCAACTAAACTGTAGGTTGTATCCCAGACGTGGGTTTTGCTGTAGGCAATCATGATATCCTTGGGAGAATCCACAAAGAGAGAATCGCAGGTGAGACTCTGCACATCTTTGACCATGGATACATTACCAAAAAGAAAACCCTGATCTGTGCGTTGGTTAAAACGGGCCCAATCGCAATTCATGACCATTTCACCTTTAGTAAAAATAACATTACCTTTTAAATATTGCATGGATTGGCCATTGACAGTGATATTTTCTAGGACATCTGCTTGTTTGAGGCGAAGGCGGTCATCTTGAGCTATAATGAATGAAAAAAAGAGGATAAGAAGGAAAAGTCCTCTCAAAGTAAAACATGAGTTTGATCTAAAAAACCACATTATTTGGAATATCTTTTTGGCCAAAGTTTGTTTAGCCTCTCTCGGATGAATCTTTCATAACCTAACTCGGTAGGATGGTAAAAGGTTTCCGATTTTTCTTCGGGGAAATAATCCGCTTCCACAAAATGCTCTGGATCATTGTGGGGATAATCGTAATCTTTGCCATAATCTAGGGATTTCATGAGCCCAGTGGGGGCATTGCGCAGGTGTAATGGGACATCAGAAGCACCTTCTTTTGATACCTTTTTCATGGCAGTCTTTACAGCCATATAACTAGCATTTGATTTGGGGGCGCTTGCAAGATAAGTAGTGACCTGCGAAAGAATGATAGCTGCTTCCGGCATACCAATCATATGAACGGCTTGGAATCCCGATGTTGCGATGGTCAGCCCCTGAGGTTCAGCATTGCCGATATCTTCCGATGCCAAAATAATCAGTCGCCGGGCGATAAATTCAGGTTTTTCACCCCCCTCTAACATAACGGCCAGCCAATAGATCGCTGCATCCGGATCGCTTCCTCTAACAGATTTAATGAAAGCGGAAATTGCATCGTAATGGTAATCGCCTGTTTTATCATAAAGATGTGTTTTGCTTTGCAGGGCTTCTTTCAGAATTTTTGAAGAAACACTTTTATCACTGCCAATCATGCTAGCTGCCAGTTCAAGTGTATTTAACATTTTTCGCGCATCGCCGCCAGCAGATTGAATTAGCTTCAACTTTGTATTCTTATCGATTTTTAGCGCTTCTTTTGATAGAAGAATATCTTGGCTTAAAGCCCGGTGAAGTACTTTGGCTAACTGATCTTCATTCAAAGGTTTCAAAGTGAGTACTCTGCATCTAGATAATAAAGGACTGATCACTTCAAAAGATGGGTTTTCAGTAGTAGCACCAATCAGCGTAACAACACCTTCTTCCACCGCATGAAGTAAAGCATCCTGTTGAGATTTACTAAAACGATGTATTTCATCAATAAATAGAATGGTTGGCTGGCCAGTATCTCGATTCGCTTTTCCCTTATCGATAACCTTTCTTAAATCCTTCACCCCGCTTGATACAGCTGATAATTCATGAAACGCCGCTTTCAAGGTGTTTGCGATAATCCGTGCAAGGGTGGTTTTCCCGGTACCGGGGGGGCCCCAGAAAATGAGTGAGAATAATTGCTCTTTTTCTAAGAGTTTCGCTAATAATTTTTGATCATCAATGAGATGAGACTGACCAATAAATTCATCTAAAGATTGGGGACGGATACGATCCGCTAAAGGTGGCAGATGCTGGTTAAACAATGATGGTGTGGCTGACATTATTGCATATATCGTTTTTTACATATGGAAATTTACGGTAATTCCTTTCAGTCAATTAATGTAAACTTCCGTCCTTCTATTGGAGGATATAAATGAAAATAAAATGGCTAATCGCAATGGCAATTATGGTTCTGGTTGCCGGGTGCAGTAAGGATGATAAAAATATGAATGGTGAATTAATCATTGAAGATATTATTGTCGGCCAAGGCGCTGAAGCAGTAAAGCATAGTATTATAACCGTCAATTATACTGGTTGGTTAGAAGATGGAACAAAATTTGATTCTTCTTTAAATCCCGGGCGGGAACCATTACGATTTACCCTTGGTGCTGGACAGATGATACAAGGATTCGATCAAGGTATCCTAGGGATGAAAGTGGGCGGTAAACGGAAATTAACTATTCCACCGAATTTGGGTTACGGTAGCCAGGATAAAGGCATAATTCCACCGAACTCCACGCTGATTTTTGAATTGGATTTACTCATTGTAGAGTAATTAATCCGTTCAATAATTAATTAAAAGATTTTTTGATAGAATAAAGAGCTACTTATTAAGATCAAAGAGCTGACCTAGGCATTAAAAAGTATTTTTAGTTACAATTCTACATTCCTGTAAATAAAGTATTATGTGAGGAAATGGATTTTTCTATTCTCATAACTATATTAGTTACTGCTATAGTTCAGTCTATTTTTGGGACTGGAGTGTTACTATTTGGTACACCATTACTTTTAATACTTGGATATAATTTTCAATATGCACTTATAATTTTATTACCAACATCAATATTAATTAGTTTTTTTCAACTGAAAAATAATTTGAATAAGATAGATATTCAGTTTTATAAAAGATTATTTTTATTCAGTATTCCTCTTATAATTCTATTTCTTTACTTAACAAATTTGAATTCAATTAAAATAAATCTTTTTGTTGGGATTTTTTTAGTTGTCGTTGCCATTAAAGAAAATGTTCTATCAATTAATAGATTTATAAAATTTCTTATTAAATATGAATCTTTATATTTGATGATAATGGGAATAATTCACGGTATCACTAATCTAGGAGGTGCATTACTTTCTGCTATAGTATTCAGTAAAGATTTATCTAAAGATAGTAAAAGAACAACAATCGCAATTTGTTATTTAACTTTCGCTGTATTTCAAATTATAACTCTTCTAATAGCATTTAATGATAATAGTTTTTTTAACATATTTAATTTTGTTTATTGGATTTTGGGACCAGTCGTATTCTTTATAGTAGAAAAATATCTTTATTTTAGAATTGGTGGGAGAAAATATATTAAATATTCCAACTTTTTTCTTTTTGTTCTTGGTTTAATGCTAATAATAAAAAACTAATATTTAAATGCTAAGTAGTAGTTTTTTAAAGACCAAGTTGATAAGAGCCACTGAGCGGGATCGAACCGCTGACCTACGCATTACGAATGCGTTGCTC
>CAYXUK010000086.1:0-7007 GCA_964468295.1 uncultured bacterium
CCAGAAATTCCAGTAATACGAACAATAACTGGATATAAATACTTTAAGGATGCTGATTGAGCATTGCGCATATTAATCTACAGCTGTTTTTGATGAATAATTTAATTTTAGGGCATCTGCTTTTCTCAGCTCCCCATGTATTTCACTTATTAATCCCATTTTAGCACGCTCATCAGCTTTTAAAGAAATAACAAGCTGTGGATCGGCAACTCGTTTTTCATACATAATGTGCCTTATGCCATCAGAAGCATAAAGTTTATCTTCAATAGAAATTAAGCCGTCTTTTGAAACCCAAATATGAGACGTATGACGTTTTGATTTTAATTTTTCAATCCGCTTTGCCTTTGGCAGAGAAATTGGCAACCCTGAATATTCCCTTAAGACCGTTGTAACCATAAAAAAGATTAATAACATAAAAATGATGTCTGGCATTGAGGCCGTTGGAATTTCGGAGTCTAATTTTGTTTTTCGATTAAACTTCATCATTAGTTTGACTCTGCAATTGAAATTCGTGTAGCGTTTGCCTGTTTCAGTTGGTCAATTACAGAAATATAATCACTATAGGAAGTTGCTTGGTGTGCTTTTACTGAAATAATTAGTTTATCATTTTCCGCAAGTTTTTGCCTAACAGATTTAGACAGATTACGAATCTCTACACCTTCTCCGCCCAAGAGAACATTTCCTGTAGAATTAATTAAGCAATTGAGAATATTCTTTTTACTAATTTCCATTTCTTCTCCCTCGGCGGGCAATACCATTCCCAACCCTTTATCCATATCAATGGTTGTTGTTACCAAGAAGAAAATTAAAAGTAAAAAAGCAATATCTGCCATTGAGGAGGTGGGAATAGCACCTCCTTTAAATCTGCGCTTAACAGCCATATCTATATTTTATTCTTCTAGCTTTGGGCAAGTTTCTCATATTGTAGATGAAGTTGATCCAACAATTTGACGGAATTTTCTTCCATGTCAAGTATGAGCTTATCAATTCTTGAAACAAAAAAGTTTTGGAAAAATTGAATTATCATTGCAGTAATTAGACCAAATGCCGTCGTTAGCAGCGCCTGAGATATACCGCCAGCAACAACTGCTGGAGAAATATCATTTGCTGCTTTAATAGCATCAAAAGCCCCGATCATACCCACAACTGTTCCGGTAAAACCAATCATTGGCGCTACCGTAATAACCGTATTTAACCAAATCATGTTTTTTTCTAAAAATGACATTTCAAGCGCTCCGGCATTTTGTACAGCTTTTTCAACTTCACGTAATCCACGATGAAACCTTGTAAGGCCGGCATGAAACACCTCTGCAACGGGACCAGGCGTTTTATCACACAGGTCTACAGCTGCTTGAACGCTTTTTTTCTCGAGGGTCTTTGCAATTTCTTCATAAAATTTTTGCGAGTTAATAGATGACATGACTAGTGAATATGCCCGTTCTAGTGCAAACCCAAGCCCGAAGATAAGGGCGATTAGAATGGGCCACATAAATGGGCCACCATCAATAAAGTATTGAACCATTAATTAACCTCCAATTACGTAATGTTTTTGTATTAAAACCATCTTATATCTAAAAATTATGATCCGATTTTTAGCTCGGGAATTTAATTGTTGATTGAAGCGAATGCACGTGCTTTTCTAGTTTATATTTTTGCGCAGAATTAAAGTGAAATATTTTCTTTTTTATGTGCTGAGATCCAAAAGGCCTTCTTCTTCATTGGCGTGTATTTTTGCATATTTGGAAATCCCCATAATATTAAAGGTCTTCTCAACAATGGGTGCCAAATTACAATATGCCATTTTTCCATTAACACCCTGAAGTTCTTCAATAACCTCAATCAAAATAGAAACGCCAATACTATTTACCATTTCGGTCTTTTCCAGGTTCACTAAAAATTTTCTTCTACCTTCTGATATTTTCTGCAAACAGAGAGAAGCAATTTGCTCTCCGCCAAAATTGTTTAAATATCCATTTGTATTTAACACAATAACACCGTCTTGTTCTCTAACTTTCAAATCAAAATCTGACATTTTATTTGTCTCCTAATTTACTTAATCTTTTGTTTTGGTCATTGTTACTGTTGTTCCCCCGGCTGTTGACTCAAACTCAACCGTGTCCATTAGTTCTTTCATTAATTTAATGCCCCAACCGCGCTTGCGATCTGACTTTAATTTCTCATCTATGTTTGGAATTTCAACCACTTCTTGATCAAAACCCACACCACTATCGCCAACTTTAATTATCAGCGTGTCTCCATCGATAATGTAATGAATGTAAACATTGTTATCGCTTTTTGAGTGTTCAAATGCATTAATACAAGCTTCAATTAATGCCATATTAATTTCAGCTGTTTTCATTTCATCAAGCCCCATTTGCTTTGCTACAACCTCAGCTGTTTTGGTTGCTGCTAGTTCCATATCCTGGAGAACCGGTAATGTAAGTTCTACTTTAGGGTTTTGCGTCGTCATAAAATTGTTTCCTTTTTAATATTAAGCTGTTGCTGGTGGTGGTGGCGACGATAGCGGAATTTCTTTCTTCTTGCTTTGTTTTTGTCGATTTTTCTCAAAAACAACAAATGTAATATCATCGGGTGGCTGATCCCCTTCTAACCATCCATTTGCAAGCTCTACAAGTGATTTCTTAACAAGGGCTGCGCCTTTGTATGCTGTTTCTTCTATACATTCTTTTACCGCCGGATAATCAAGCAGGTTCCCGTCACTATTTGGTGCTTCCGGTAAACCATCTGACAATAATACCAAAACATCGCCTTCATCAAATGACCTGACTACTTCATCGAAGGTCTCATTTGATAGCCCACCTAACGGTAGGTTACATATTTCGATTTCTTCTACCATATTTTTTCGAGATGAATACAAATATGCTGGCGGCATTGCCGCGGCGCTAATATGGACATGATTGTCTCTAAAAATACAGACTGTAAGACTCATTCTAAGTCTGCCCGTGTCTACCCGCCGCACTACTTTATTCAATTTGTTTAATATTTGATCCGGCGAGTTGAGTTCCATACCCGCTAATCCGGCTTTTGTTATAGAAACCATCATGCCGGATTGTGACCCGTGCCCCGTCGCATCACCACAAACCGCATAAAAACTACCATCCTCCATTTCGAAAAAATCATAATAGTCACCGCCAACTTCAGTAGAGGTTTGCATAAATGCTTTTATGTCAATCCCTGCAAAATCAGGGATTTCTTGCGCAACCATTCTTAACTGAAATTCTCTTGCGTCTGCAAGTTCTTTATCTTTGCGATTTGATTCCTGGGCTTTTCTTCTATATCTATCTGCTCCCACAAAGCCAGAGGCGCCTAATCCTATAAGGCCAAAGAAATAAAACGTATATGCATACCATGTTTCCCAAATGGGTGGTTTTACGCGCATATTAATTGAATATGGTTCCTCATTCCATACGCCATCGTTATTACTGGCTTTAAATTGAAAAACATATTTTCCAGCATCTAGCCCCTGAAACGCCGCAGACCTGTTGTTATTATTGTTTACCCAATTACTAAGATAATTATCTAAAGTATATTGATATTGATTTTTTGTTGCTTTATTAAAAGTAAGCCCAACAAAGTCAATGTTGATTGTTTGAATGGTGTGGTCTATTGAAAATTGGTTATCTGAAAAATCTACGGGGTATTTATTGCCTTCATAGTCAATGGCTTCAATATTTGATATGGCCAACTTTGGTGTTTCATTATTCGTAACAATTAATTTGGGGTCAACTACCGTGAGGCCCGATACGCTGCCAAAATACACTTCACCTTTACTATTCATTGCAATTGAGCGATCATTGAAAATATTAGCTGGTAAACCATCAGAAATTTCAAACGACTGAAACCGGTTGTTATCTAATAATCTTGATATTCCTCTGCGAGTTCCTAACCAGACTGACCCCTCTTTATCATCAACAATTGATAGTACTGTGTTACTTGGAAGACCCTCTTGTGTAGACCAACGATCAAAATCATCAGAATCTCTATTGTAGCGATATAGTCCTTCGCCGGCAGAACCAATCCAAATGTTTCCTTTTTTATCTTCATATATTGTTTTTACAGCATTCGAAGAAAAACTTCTCTCATCATTTTCATCAAGAACATAGTGTATAGTCGTTTCCATTTTATCATCGTTGATTCTAAACAAACCATTTGATTCGGTCCCCACCCAGAGTTCATTGTTTTTATTGTCTCGCAATAGGGCGGTCGGATTTGATAAAAATTCTTTTTCTGGGGCTAAATCAAATTTATATACAGAAAATTGCTCCTTACTTTTTCTAACTGATAATTTAGCGAGTCCTTCATGGGTGGCAAACCATATAACGCTGCGATCCTCATAAATCACATTGATTTTACCCCCTAATTCAACTGCGGACTGATGATCTATTATTTTATTAAATCTCTTAAATTTATTTTTTGATGGATCAATTAATGTCATTCCCTGAAACTGGCTTGCAGCCCAGATGCGCCCATCAGCAGTAATTTCTAATGTATTTGTTTCTTCTGTTAACAAAGAATTTATATTTGTGGGGTCAGAGGTATAGTGTTTAATGAGTTTCTGATTATCAGAAAGATGGTCCAGGCCTTTTTCGTGAGATATCCACAATGAGTTATCTTTTGCAATTTTTATTGATCGAATGTTGGAGCCTTTTATTTGACTGGATTCAGTTGTAAACGAAACAAAGCTCTTAGTGGATTTGATTAAATGGTTTAACCCCATTTGAGTACCAACCCATATATTATTAAAATCATCAATAAAAAGATCGTTCACATCTGCATTTGAGATGGATTCTGGTTCAATTACTTTTATTAAAACACCTTCAGAGTTCGGCTGCAATAATTGAAAATCTGTTTCGTTAAATAATCCGCTATTCGTAAAAAAACTGCTGGTATTAAAATGAACAAGCCCTGGGAACGCCAGTACATCAATCCACAAATTCCCACTGGGGTCCACAAATGCATTTTTAATATACTGGCCAAACAGATAATCCCAAGCCAAATCTTCAAACATATCGAAAGCCGCGTTGTAAAAAACCATTCCTGTGGTAGTAGACACCCAAAACCCAACCATCGAGGCTTGGGAACCAAAATCTAATATCTGATTTACTGAATATGAATTCAAAGCAGAAAACCACTGGGTGCCTGCATAGTGTGTAATGGAAAAATCACCAATATGTAATTTATCCAAACCTCGGGGAGTACCGATATAAAGATCGTTGTCTCTTACCATCAATGTGTTAATATGATTATCGGAAATATAATTGGGCTCGTTTGGGTTACCCGCTGATTTAAAACGCTGAAAGAAATCTTTCTCTTTATGATAATAATTCAATCCATTTAGGGTGCCGACCCAAAGATTGCCAGAGGTGTCAACCACAATGGGGTTAAACTGTTCTTGGTCGAATTGATTGCTTGATATTGAATACGGATCGCTAGGGTCAAAAATATAATTTTTATTTTCTCCAGTTTCTTTGTTAATGCTATACAAGCCACTGTTTTCCGTGGCAACCCATATGATTCCTTCACGATCTTGCACAACAAACGTTGGGCGACTGTCTGTGCGGAAACGCCGAAATTTGTTTTTCCCATATATATAACGATCTAATCCTTTATCCGTGATCGCCCAAATATCGCCACTAGTATCTTTATAAATATCCCAAATTCTGTTTCCTGAAAGCGCCATAACATCAAACGGATTTGAGTTGTAAACAGTTACATTATACCCATCATAACGATTTAAACCTTCGTTTGTACCTAACCATATAAATCCTCTTCCGTCATTACTAATTGCAGAAATCTCATTGTCTGATAATCCGTTTCTAGTGGTAATTACTTCAAATCGAAAATCATTGACATCTGCTAATAAAAGCGTGGAGATAAGGGTTAAAGCAGGAATAAAATATTTAAACAGTGTTTTCATATACGAAATCGAATGGGTAATACCATTCGTACGGGCACCGCTTTCCCTTGGTGATAGCCCGGGGTAAACTGTACTTCCTTAGTAATTACACGAAGCGCTTCTTCATCAAGAGGTTTAGCTAAAGATTTAAGAATTTTTGGTTCAGTTACTTTTCCTTCAGAATCAACAACAAACCCCACATATACAACGCCCTGGATTCCCATTTCTTTCGCAACTCGTGGATATTGAACTTTCTTCCCAATAATTGCCATTCCGCCTTTTATTGTGGGCATTTTCTCTGCTTTTAGATATATGCCCTTCTCATCTTTTTGTTGTGAAAAAACCCCACAACTAAAAACAACAATAAGGACTGGAAGAACAAATTTTCTATTCATGTGTTACCTGCGTTTTGTATTGAAAGTTATAAATGATTTGTTGAAAAAACACTCTGATTTTATTTCCGGTTATTTTAGCGGTTTTCTGCTATAAATCTTTCAGCTTCATCAAAGTGCTTTAATGCACCAATAAGTTGGCTGTCTACAGCAACTCTAATCCCCCAAAGTTCATTTCTGCCCCATTTTGCGCCGGCTATTTCTGATTTAAGCATAATTTTTAAATAACTACTATCTTTTTTCGCCTCATTTATGTTGATACTATTATCTGCATCAGCAACAGAATCCAAAAATTCATCTAACGTATTTATTGGTAGGGTCCAATGGTCTTGGAACTCACGATAATTATTTAATATTTCTAACTTGTTTTTTACAAAAGCAGTGCTCCAGTTAAACAATAAGCGATTTGGGTTTGTCATAATTTTTTGCGTGCCTTCTGTAATTTCCAACTCCCAAGGGATATAAACGTCGGGCGTAATCCCGCCACCGCCGTATACGGCTCGACCCGATCGAGTACTATAAAGAGGGCGAAGGCTTTTTAACGAGTCCATTTTGGTTTCACGATCTTTTTCATAAAGATCCCGATAGTAATTTTCATAGTCCCGATTATTAAAAGGGCGCTGTATCTGCCTTCCGCTGGGTGTGTAATATTGTGCAATTGTTACACGAACCGCCGATCCATCGCTTAGACCGCGCTG
>CAYXUK010000087.1:0-6922 GCA_964468295.1 uncultured bacterium
GAAAATCAAATCCCTCTACGCCAGGGAAATGCACAACAGAAGCGATGAATCCCCATGGGATCAACATAGATGCCGATACTTCTTTTTCACCCACTGGTTGGCCGTCTTTAATAGTTGGCACTTGGAATGAAGGGTGATCTACCCACATCCCATATTCATCATAACCAACAACTTTGACATAAATTTTATTTTTTTCGATTCCTAGTTCTTTGAGAGGATCATGTCCATCTAAAACAAGTAATACCACATCATCCAGGACTTCATCAATTTTCATGGGAGGGTTTTCCATATATTTTTCCTTTAGTTTTTGTTAATGAGTTTGTATATACCGCCATTAAAATCAATGATATATAAATCACCATCTTTGCCTTCGCCAAAAGATGAAATATAATTGGTGAATTCTCCATCTGCAATATTGATTTCTTCTGTTCGGTTTTGGAATTCTATTGCTTTTCCATTTTTCACTTTAAATGACCAGATGTTCCCAGAACAGTAATCACCAAAAAAATAGGTTCCCTGCAAACCTTTTATTTTTTCCCCGCGGTATACATAGCCACCGGTTACAGAGCACCCTTCTACATTAATTTGGTCCATACCCATAAGTGTGCGACTATAATTGGCATCATTTGGATATTCCAGAATTGGTAATGTGAGGCCTGACTGCGGACAGTTTTCTTCTGGATCATAGCAATGATTAGCTTCCATAATCCGCCAACCAAAGTTTACTCCACCTTTACTTGTTCCTGGTTCATAATTGATTTCTTCCCATTTATTTTGGCCGACATCTCCATAGTATATATCGCCGTTCTTGCGATCAAATGAAAAACGCCATGGGTTACGCAATCCCCAGGCCCAAATTTCCCCGCGTTTATTTTCCTGACCATAAAATGGGTTGGATTTGGGAATTCCATAGGGAGTTTGGTTCACATCAATGCGGATCACTTTACCAAAAATACTATTTAAATCCTGTCCGGCATTCAGTGGATCACCGGCCTTACCTCCATCACCGATTGCAATGTATAGATAGCCATCAGGACCAAAGGCAATATGTCCGCCGTTATGATTGCCGAATGGTTGTTTAAGTTCAAATAGAATTCGTTCAGATGAAACATCTGCTTCTAATCGAGTTTTTGTTTGAAATTCTGCAACCACTGTATAGCCGTCATTATTCATATAATTAATATAGAATTTTCCGTTTTTAATATGGTTTGGATGAAAAGCAAATCCCAATAACCCGCGTTCATCACCTGGGCGATTTGGGGTTACCACTTCAGTACGAATATCAAGAAAAGCTTTTTTCAGGCGTTTTCCTTGTTCTATCAACATGATCCGTCCGGCCTGTTCTAATACATATAAAAGCTTAGAATCTTCAGGGTGTGAAGTAACATAAATAGGTTTTTTAAACCCATCGGCAACAAGTACAGAAGAAAGCTTTAGTTGTCCTGTCAATAGGGCAACTGGAATGATTAAACAAATTAATTTTTTCATCAATATCCTCATATGGTTTATCGAATCATAACTAAAAATTCTTCTTCTGTTAAAACCTGTATATCCAGATCCATTGCTTTTTTCAGTTTGGCGCCAGCTCCGGTACCAGCAACAATATAATCAGTTTTTATACTTACTGAACCGCTGGCTCGGGCACCATGTTCTTCTGCTAATATTCTGGCTTCGTTGCGGCTGAATTTGGTAAGTGTTCCTGTAAAGACAAATGTTTTTCCCTTTAATCTTTGGGTTCTTGGTTCTTGAACCATTTCTAATTCAATGCCTAAAGACAAACATGATTTAATAATTTCTACATTGGTGGGGTCTGACCAGAATTTTGTAATGGTTTTAGCTACGATTGGTCCTACTTCGTCAATGGTTTCTAATTCTTCTAATGAAGCAGACATAAATTTTTCAATGTCACTGGAAAATTCTTGCTGTAAAACCTTGGAAAGATGGAATCCAACATTACGAATCCCCAAGGCATAAATAAAGCGGGCAAAAGTTGTTTGTTTCGCATCTTGGATTGCAGAAAGAATATTTTGAGCTGATTTTTCCGCTACCCGATCTAGCTCTATTAGATCATTAAAGGTGAGTTTAAATAAATCATCGACCGTTCTAATTAGATTTTTCTCCACGAGCTGATCCACCAATTTTCCTCCAAATCCATCCATATCCATTGCTGCCTTGGATGCAAAATGTTCAATTCGCCCTTTCATTTGTGCCGGGCAGGAAAGATTTTGGCAGCGAGCTACCGCTTCACCTTCTGGCCGAAAAACGTCGTGTTCACAGGAGGGGCACTCTTTTGGGAGTTGGTATGTGGATGTGTTTTTAGGACGGTTGTTTAAAATTACTTTTACAATTTCCGGTATAACATCACCTGCACGCTGCAATAAAACATGATCACCAATGCGGATATCCTTTCGGTTAATTTCGTCTTGATTGTGAAGTGTTGCATTAGTGACAACAACACCACCCACATTAACTGGATCGAGTTTAGCTACCGGTGTGATGGCACCTGTTCGGCCAACAGATGGAATAATATCAACCACAACTGAGGTTACCTGTTGCGCTTTGAATTTTCCTGCGATGGCCCATCGTGGGGAACGACTTCGAATCCCTAATGTATTACGCTGGGCAGTAGCATTGACCTTAAAAACCGTCCCATCAATCTCGTATGGAAGTACATCGCGCTTTTTTTCCATATCATGGTGAAAATCAATAACATCATCAATATTTTTTACTTTTTTAATTTGAGGATTAACAGGAAATCCCCAATCTTTTATAGCGGTTAGAAATTTTTGATGTTGATCGAATGAAATCCCTTCGATAGTTCCCGCTTCGTAACAATAAATAGATAATGGGCGTTGGGCAGTTATGCTGGAATCTAGCTGGCGAAGGCTACCCGCTGCAGCATTCCTTGGATTAGCAAAAAGTGGAAGACCCTCCATTTCTCTCATTTTATTTAATTTTTTGAAACCATTTTTAGATATAAATACCTCTCCTCGAACTTCTAATAATGATGGCGCATCATGTATGTCAGTTCGTAAGGAAAGAGGAATGGCAGAAATTGTTTTTAAATTTTGAGTAATATTTTCACCAGTATTGCCATCACCGCGGGTTGACCCATTTACAAATAATCCGTTTTCATAGACTAACTCGACCGCAAGGCCATCCAATTTTGGTTCTGCCATATATACGATATCATCGTTTGTATTGAGACCTTTTTTAATTCTGCCATCAAAAGCGCGGAGTTCCATTTCATCCATTGCATTGGCAAGTGAGAGCATGGGAATGCGATGCGTGATTGTATCAAATGATGATAGGGGTTTGTTGCCAACACGTTGCGTGGGAGAATCTTTTGTAATTAATTCAGGATTTTCAGATTCGAGCTTTTGTAATTCGCGGAAAAGTCCATCATATTCACTATCGGAAATATGCGGGTCATCCAATACATAATAGCGATAATTATGATCATTGATCTGATCTTTTAAAGCCTGAGTTTTTTTTTGGATATCCACCAAATCTAATTTCTCAAAGATGCTCGCTTTTTAAAATATTCTCTGGGGTCTAAGAGGTATTTTGTAATGGGCGACAGGTTACCTGTAGTGTCAACAGGCGTTGCGTAAAGAGACCCGTTTTTTAAACCAACAGAAAAGAAATATGTGATTTTTTTTGCTGGTTTCTCTCGTGGATCGTAGCGAAATGCGAATCGTTTTTCTTCTAAATCAAATGGGAATTCAATATATCTGGGCATTGTATCTGTTTTATAAAAAAGGCTCACCGATCGAATATCTTCTTTTGGAAAATTTGTGAATACTTCTAATTCAAATGCCCTTGTATTGAAAAAAACCCGGTCAGGGTGGTGAAATACTTTTGGTGTAAAAGAAAATACCGGCATTTCAAAATCTAAACTGTCGGCTGCTTGGGGAGTCAGGGTACCCACCATTAGCAGAATAAAGAGTATAGGTTTAATTGTTACTTTCTCAAGTTGATGTAAATGAGATACATTTTTTATACCAATGATCATAGGTGATTTGTTTTCGTATCATATAATCGGCGGTGCAGCGTGCATTTGCTTCACAAATGTCTGTTCCTTTACCTCGTACATCATAATGCATTACAACCACATATTTTTTAAAAGGTTTCTTTGCATATTGGCCCATATTAGCCAGGGCAGAAACAGCAAAACTTAAATCTTCGCTTGAACGGTTTCGGTCGGCTTTGATTTCCACATGATAAATACGTTCGCCCCCATCAGTATATATTTTGAGGCCCGTAAGTTTGGGGGCCGTATGATTTCTTGAAAAATATTGTGGCGTCATAGCGGCGATTTGCTTGTCCGTGAACTTAGGTTTAGCCATCAAAATTGATGTAAGTATAATAAGAACTGTCAAAATATGTTTCATGATATCCTCTTTCTTCTAGATATTGAAATTAAGCCAATCAGTGCTGCCAAAGCACCAATCACAATTGCGATTTGAATCTTTTTTGGATGATAGACAATAGATGCTGCCTCTATAACGTAATCATCATTAAGAAAATCTTCGTAATTAAAAGTCCACAATAATGTATCATTAAATATTGAATCAGCGTTGGTTCGGGTAATGACACCAGGCAGGATACCAACAAATTTAAATGTATCGTCATTAAGGTTCACAGTTACATTTGCTTCATCAATATAAGGAGACATTGCCTCCATACATTCTTGTGTAAAGTTTTCGGGAAGATCTGCCAAAAAAGGCCTGAAATTGGTTTTGATCAATTCCTTGGGAAGCGAAAATAAATCTTGTTTATGCTCCTTATCCATAATACCAAATAAGTTTCCCTCTTCCTCGGCTTTGTAAAATACGCCGCGAAAATGATTAAGAATGCGCTCTTTCAATAGATCCTGAATCGGCAAACGATCCTGCAAGTCACTGATCCCTGCTTGGAGGCAATACATGATGATTTCAGTCTCAACAATTTTATCGCTCGAATCCTCACCTGCATCCTGCATGGCTTTTGCTAAAAGAGGATATTTTTGGTGGACCTGCCGACCTTGAAATAGTTGACGAAAGTTATATGTAGTGGAAAATAACTGATCTTTTTTTTGAACAGTTATCGGATGTCGCGGTGGCGCCGGCCCATCTGTTTCAGAAAAAAATGTTGTTGTGCCACTTAATATTGCTTCCGAATTAATAATATGAACGGGTTCATCATTGCCTTCCCTGCGCTCCTCAATGATTTCAGCAGCCCAAGGACTTTGCGTAGGGATGGGGAAGTCTTGATTAAAAACATCTTTTCTATCTCCTTGTGTATGATATTTCATGTGGTATTTACCATCGGGTAAAACACGTACAGTAATTAATGTTTCAACGCATCTCAATGAAAAGAAAACAATGAAAAATAAGATTATAATTTTGGACTTCCGCATAGGTTGTAATTTACTTTAATCCTGAGGGGAGCGGAAACAAAAAGGGCCACCGAAGTGACCCTTTTTTTCTAGAAAATAAATTGATTTAAAATGTCATTCTTAATGATGTCTGCAGCGTGCGAATAATAAGTAAAGCATCGGCTCCTGCAACATTTCCAGCGGGGTCAAATCGGCCAGTAATAACATCAGACTGCATGATACCTCGCTCAGCACAAAGTGCCATGGCATTATAGGCAAAATGACTGCTAGGCACATCACTGAAACGGCTTTGAGATTCACCAAAATAACGTGTTTCAAGGCTTTCGTCCCTGGTGGCCACAACGAGTAGTCTCTGTACTGCCATGGCATAGATTGCCCGGTTGATGTTGTCATCCGGGTAAAAATTACCATCCGGCTCAACACCCATAATACCGTAGCGAATCATATCTTTAATCCATGTTTCGGCCCAGTGGCCATTAGCATCATTCGGTACTGTTATTGTTGCTGTTTGTGCCGCTTGCCCTGGTGTTTGAAATCCACCAGCATTTTGTACTGGCATTCTATCGAACAAAACACCAATTTTTAATTCTTCGGAGAATAATACGGCCAGGTCTGCGCGATTGATTTTTTCTTTTAATGCGACCTTTTTACCAATGGGTGTACCGGGCATAGCGCGAACAATTTTTTGTGCCAATTTCCATTTTGCGTCTGCTTTACCAGCATAATCACCGCGTTTATCCACTACTTTACGGAAAAAATCTTCTGCTTCATCAAATTCGTAATTATACAGGTGAGCGGTACCGTACCAGTACATGGCGCCTTCATGTTCTTCGTCTCGTCTCAAGGCTTTTTTCAGGTAATCCTCTGCTCGTTTGAACCATCTTTTCTCCGAATCGCGCATAACAATCCATGCCTGGGCACTTAAAGAAAGTGCTTCCGGATCCTTGGACCCTCGGCTGGCACATGTAGAGGCATTTTTTTTGGCTTCACTATTTTGGCTAAGATGGGCATGGGCTAAACCAAGGCCGCCATATCCAAGGGCAAATTTTTTATCCAGGTCAACCGATCGCTGGAATGATTTAATCGCTTGTTGATAATCACTGTTATCGATCGCACGCATACCTGCTTTAAAGTGATATTCAGGTGTATCTACATCACTTTCCGGTTTTGTAGCACAGGCAACCAGAAACAGTAGAATAAAAACTGAAATCAATGAACCATATTTTTTAAGCATAATGAATTCCTCGGAAAGTTTATTCACTGTGAATATACCTTGATTCAACAATAAATGAAAATAAACTGAAACAAACAGTTTGATCCAGATCACATTATATATTGCTTAACGGCTTTGAATTGGATAATTTACCCTGCATTTGTACATAATCAATTATGGGTGGGAATGTTAAAAACCTTATATAAAACCGCTGGAATCATGTTTCTGTTAGTACTGACAGTACTTGAGGGGCAATCCCTTACGGCTACTGGTACGGGTTATGGCCTTACCAAAGATGCAGCCACAGAACAGGCAAAACGTGATGCTGT
>CAYXUK010000088.1:0-6919 GCA_964468295.1 uncultured bacterium
GATGAGACAAACGCGACTATCGAATTTATCCCGGACGTTGCTGGCCTATATAGTTTGGAAGTGTCCATTTTTCAATATAATGATGAAATTAGCACCCAGTCATTTTCCTATGAAGTTTTAGCGAATGAAATAGTAGAAAAAGAGGAAGAAGATAAAATTAATACGGAAGAGACTGCAGAAGTTGAAGAGGCAGTTGCTGAATTATTGGTCGAAAACGATGAACCAAAATGGTATGAATCGGAGTCTGTAGCAACGGTTGTAGAAGAAGCAAGTCAGACCACAGAAGCACCAGTGGTGGAGCTAGAAGAACCAAAAGCGCCTCCCACACCTCCTTCGCCACCACCAGCCACCGTGAAGCCAAAAAAGAAAAAAGCGAAGACTATCCGAGGATCCTCTATTCCATATGATAAAGAAAGATTTACCATACAGGTTGCGTCAAAAAAAGAATTGGCTGATGCCAAGAAAGTTGTTGCTACCTTAATTGATGCCGGATTTGATGCCTATATTCAAAAAGCGGTATTTAAAGAAACTAATGAAATTTGGTATCGTGTACGCGTTGGCAGCTATGATAACCGAGACACAGCAGTTGCCGTTGCGGAATCGCTGTCAAGCACACGCCGGGAGCGAGCTTGGGTTGACTTCGTCCGTTATGAATATTAATTCAAAAAAACTGAAATAATTAAAAAAGGGAAATTATGGAACCCATGAAATTATATTTTGATGTAAGGGATATTTTCCGTGCACCTCGCCTTGCCTTAAGCGGCAAAAAAATCTGGATTTTTCTCGTTGCCAATGTGATTGGATATGTTTGTTATTTTATCCTCAATTACATTGCCCTAGCACTTTCTGGAGTTTCCTTTGGCCAAACCTGGTCCGCTCAAGGGCTTTATCCATGTTTATATCCTGTTGGAGGACCTTGGTATGCCTGGCTGATCTTTTGGGGTGGTGTTTTGGATTGGTTTTTTGCCATTCACCTGGCTTGTACAGCCGTGTCCCGTGTCACATACAAACAATTAAAAGGGGATGAATTCTACTCCTCTTCAGATGCCTGGAAATATGTCAAAAAGCATTGGCACCCTGTAATTTTCACTTCCGTATCTATGGTCCTTATACTCTTTTTCTTTATTGCTATGGCAGCCATATTTGCAATGTTTGGAATGATACCCTATCTTGGAGACTTCTTATTCGTACTTCCTTATATTTTTTATCTCTTCGGTGCCATCTTTACCGTTTACACTGCAGTTGTATTTTTGATTTCTTTTATATACACACCAGCAATTGTTGGAACCATTGAAGAAGATACCATGGGTGCTGTTTTCAATAGTTACTCTATTACCTGGAGTCAACCTTGGCGGATTATTATTTATCACGCAATTTTATTACCCATTTCCATTTTTTCTCTGGCTGTTTTCAAATTTGCAACGTTTTCTGGTATGAAACTTTTAGATGCCGTTTTTGGTAATGAAATGCTTATGGGTCAAAAACTCGCTAACATTATGGGGACAGCTGGTCAAACAGTCTGGCCAGAGAACCTGTTTTCATCCGTAGTGAATAACTGGTATAACCTAAATGACTTTTATTCCTATTACACCCCCCCAGTACCTAGCAGCTTAAGTGGTACAGAATGTGTTGGCGCCTACATCGTTGGTATATTTTTATTTCTGATTACCCTAACATTTCTTTCTTATTTCCTTTCTATCCTTTCCGTGGGTGAAACGCTCATGTTCACTATCTTTCGAAATAATTCAGATGAGGATAACATCTTAGAACGGAAAGATGAAGAAGAACTGGAAGCAGAAGAAGACACGGATAACGATGAAGATTTTAGTTTCGAAAAAGAGTTAACAGTTGAATCTGAATCTCCGGATCTCAACGCTAATGACGAAACTTTGGAATCAGGTTAATTCAGCCAATATTCTTTGCAAATTAATATCGTTGAATTAGGCTTGGTAAGCGAGAAAAATAAAGAATAAATTTCTAAGCTAAAATGAAGCTTTTTCGGTCGGATTTAGAACAGAGAATATCCAACCAGTTTTTTGAAATTGCAGCAAAATCTTTGGATTTGGGTGATCTTCAATTGGCTGAAAGCCATTTAAAGTGTACCATTTCAGTAGACACACTTTCTCATGGTTATCGAGTCCATGGAACAATTGAATCAATGGTGTATGAGACATGCGATCGTTGCCTGGTAAGATTTAAAGAAAATTTTCAATCACTTTTGAATGTGATTCTTACCAATGACCAATCTCTGCTGAATGAAAAAAATATTGATGTAATTCAGTTCACAGATACCGAACAATTCATCGACTTAAGTCCTATAATCCATGACCTGGTTTTGTTGGAAGAACCCATAAAAAGGCTGTGTAAAAATTCATGTAAAGGTCTATGTCCAGCCTGCGGAAAAAACTTAAATGAGACTACATGTACCTGTACTGTATCAAAATATCATTCCCGTTGGGATGCATTAAAAAAATTAAATAATTAAAATATTTTGGAGTAAAAATGGCATTACCAAAACGTAAACAATCTAAAGCACGCGGTAGAAAAAGACGGACCCATTATAAAGCGGCAGGTGTTAGCATATCTGAATGTCCCCAATGCAGCCAACCAAAAATGCCTCACCGGGCTTGTCCGAATTGCGGTTATTACCGTGGACGACCTATCTTATCGACGCAAGAATAATCCCTCCTATTTTATTATGGAAATATTTTAGATGCTCTATGGTAACACATGTCTAAGGAAACCATAAGATGAGAGCAACCGTAACTGCAACCGCACGTTATTTACCTGAGCGGGTACTGACCAATGCAGATTTGGAAAAAATGGTTGACACATCTGATGAATGGATCCGCAACCGTACTGGTATTGAAAATAGGCATTTAGTCAGTGAAGGTGAAGTCACATCAGACATGTGCGCTCAAATTGCTAATCGCTTACTGGAAAAATCCAAAAAGTCTGCTGGAGAAATTGATGTCATTTTAATCGCCACATGCACACCAGACTTTCCAGTTGTTGCCACCGCTGCCATTGTACAAGATAAAATTGGGGCAAAAAATGCCTGGGGATTTGATATTGCTGCGGCCTGCAGCGGTTTTGTTTATGCCATGGAAACAGGTGCTAAAATGATTGAATCGGGCCGTTATAATAATGTGATGGTTATGGGTGCAGATACGATGAGTTCAATTATAGATTATTCTGACCGTAATACCTGCGTCATTTTTGGTGACGGTGGCGGTGGTGTTCTTTTAGAACCTACTGATACGGATGCAGGCGTTTTAGATTCGATCTTACATACGGATGGTAGTGGCAGCCAGTATTTAAAAGTACCAGCCGGTGGTAGCGTCCACCCTGCATCAAAAGATACAATTGAGAAAAAAATGCACTACGTTTACCAGGATGGAAAAAAGGTTTTTAAATTTGCGGTAAAAAAAATGGCCGACGTGAGTAAAAAGATTTTAGATATTAACGGATTTACTGGCAGCGATATTAAATTGTTCATTCCTCACCAAGCGAACCGTCGAATTATTGATGCTGCAGCCAAGCGCTGCGGGTTAAGTGCAGATCAGATTCTGGTGAATATCAATAAATATGGCAATACAACCGCAGGAACTATTCCAATCGCACTGGACGAAGCAGTAGAAACAGATCGATTAAACAATGGTGATTTATTATTATTGGCAGCATTTGGTGGCGGATTTACCTGGGGAAGCATGCTAATAAGATGGGGAGATACATAGTGCCTTTCGCATTCCTATGCCCGGGGCAAGCTTCCCAGAAAGTGGGCATGGGACTTGACTTATATCAAAAGACAGCTTTGGGCAAACAATATTTTGACCGCGCTAACGAAATCATGGGTGCGGATATCCAAGATATTATATTCAACGGGCCGGAAGACACGCTGAAACAGACCCAGTATACCCAGCCGGCTATCTATATCGTTAGTGTGATTATTGGTGAATTACTTATGGAAAATGGTGTTAAGCCTTCATGTGCAGCCGGTCATAGCTTGGGAGAATATTCTGCTCTAGCATTGGCAAAAGCATTTGATTTTGAAACTGGACTAGACTTAGTAAAAATCCGTGCGGAAGGAATGCAAATGTCCGGAAATCAACATCCAGGAACAATGGCAGCCGTTTTAGGACTGGATGATGATCAAATAATCAATATTTGTGAAAATTTTTCTGGCGGTATTGTGGTTGCAGCCAATTTTAATGCGGCTGGACAGGTTGTGATCTCAGGTGAAACCGATGCAGTTCAAAATGTAATGCACATTCTAAAAGAAGCTGGTGCTTTGAAAGTGGTTGAGTTGAATGTAAGCGGTGCGTTTCATTCGCCACTAATGAAACCGGCTAGAGATTCCCTTGCCAAAGCACTTGAATCCACAATAATTAACCATAGTGCAATTCCGGTCTATGCCAATGTGTCCACTGCACCCGTTTCTAGCGCCGATGAGATCCGCCAGGCTCTGATTGATCAGCTAGAGAATCCTGTGCGCTGGCATGAATCGATCGCTCGATTGATAAAAGACGGAGTCACTTCAGCGGTGGAAGTAGGACCTGGAAAGGTGCTACAAGGCCTGTCCCGGCGTATTGACCGTTCCTTCAATATCAGTGGTGTGGAATCTCTTGAACAAATATTAAATTTCAACCATGTTTGATCTATCAAAAAAGGTTGCTATAGTTACTGGTGCTTCCAGGGGTATTGGCAAATCCATAGCGAAAGCCTATGCTCGGGCCAGCGCCCACGTAGTCTGCGTCAGTCGAACGGAGAAGGCGCTTACAGTTGTAGTAGAAGAGATTAAAAAAGAAAATGGGTCCGCTTCTGTATCTGCCTGTGATGTTTCCGATCCTGAAACTTTTACCAAACTAATCAAAGATACCGGCGACACCTATGGGTCAGTCGATATTTTAATCAATAATGCCGGTGTTACTCGAGACAGTTTAATTATGCGCATGTCGGAAGACGATTGGAACACGGTAATTGATACCAATTTGAAAGGCGCATTTAACGGCATTAAGGCTGTCACCCGTATTATGATGAAACAGCGCTTTGGCCGTATTATTAACATATCATCCGTTGTCGGTCTTGTGGGCAATGCAGGACAAGCTAACTATGCTAGCGCCAAAGCCGGTCTGATTGGACTGACTAAAGCAAGCGCAAAAGAACTGGCATCCCGAAATATTACTGTCAATTGCATTGCACCGGGTTATATTGCAACGGATATGACTAATCAAATGGATGATCAAACCAAAAATTCATTAATTTCACAAATTCCATTGGGACACATTGGAAGTCCTGATGATATTGCCGCTACGGCCCTTTTCTTAGCTTCAGATGAAGCGGGATACATTACCGGGCAAACCATAACGGTAGATGGCGGCATGGTCATGATTTAACTAAGGAGGAAACTATGTCCACACTCGATAAGGTAAAGGAAGTCATTATCGATAAACTGGGTGTTGAAGAAGATAAAATCGTATCTGAAGCGTCTTTTGTAGATGATCTTGGTGCGGATTCATTAGATACGGTAGAATTGATTATGCAGCTCGAAGAGGAATTCGGAATTGAAATTCCTGATGAGGATGCAGAAAAAATGACTACCGTAAAGTCTGTTGTCGATTATATCGAAGCGAATCAATAATATATATATGAAAAAACGTCGTGCGGTAATTACGGGCATCGGCGTTTTGGCACCAAATGGTAATTCGCTTGTCGAATACTGGGATGCCTTAATTGCTGGCAAAAGCGGTATTGCTCCCATTCAGAGTTTTGATGCGGAAAACCTAAGCGTCCGGATTGCGGGCGAACTTTCCGGTTTTAACCCCGAAGATCATCTGGATCGAAAAGAAATACGGAAACTGGACCCCTTTTCAATCTATGCCTTAGTCACTACTCAAGAAGCTATTTCCCACTCTGGTCTGGATCAATCGGATGTGAATAAGGAACGGGTCAGTGTGATTATTGGCTCGGGTGTTGGTGGTATCCAAACCCTGGAAAATCAGCACAGCGCTTTTTCCAACCGTGGTCAGCGACGAGTATCCCCATACTTTGTTCCCAAAATGATTACCAATATCGCAGCGGGCCAAATTGCGATTCATCATGGCTTTCAAGGACCAAACCATACGGTGGTATCCGCTTGCGCTTCCAGTACCGATGCCATTGGCTCTGCAACTCGAACCATTCAATATGGAGATGCAGATGTGGTGGTCACCGGTGGTGTAGAAGCCAGTATTACAGGGTTATGTATTTCGGGGTTTGCCAATATGAAGGCACTTTCAACCCGCAATGATGATCCTTCTGGAGCCAGCCGGCCTTTTGATGCGGACCGGGATGGGTTTGTCTTAGGTGAAGGTGCAGCTAGTATTATTTTAGAAGAGGCAGAACATGCCCGTTCCCGCGGCGCAAATATTTTGGCTGAAGTGGCCGGATACGGTTCCACTGATGATGCCTTTCACATCACCCAGCCATCAAAAGGCGGTAAAGGTGCCATTGCGGCCATGCAGAATGCACTGAGCGACGCACAACTTAAAGTTGAAGATGTAGATTATATTAATGCTCACGGTACCTCCACTCCCTTTAATGATAAAACTGAATCAGCCGCTATTACGACTTTATTTGGTGAACATGCCAAAAAATTAAAGGTGAGTTCAACCAAATCCATGATTGGACACTCCCTGGGTGCCAGCGGCGCCTTAGAAGCTGCAGCCTGCGTCCAGGCCATTTCCCATAATATGCTGCCACCTACCATTAACTATAACACACCGGATCCGGAATGCACTCTGGACTATGTCCCCAATACCGCCCAAGAAGCAAAAATAAATGTTGCAATGTCCAATTCGTTTGGATTCGGTGGCCACAACGGGGTAATTGTACTCAAACGGTGGGATGAATAGCGCGTGCCTTTATTTGATTTTTTATT
>CAYXUK010000089.1:0-3692 GCA_964468295.1 uncultured bacterium
TGAGACTGAATCTTTTTCGTTAAATGATTTGAATTACACAAAACCTCGAGACTATTTCAAAAGTGGTATTAAAATTTGCCAAAGAGAAGGTCTTGTTTTTACTTCAGGATTCGACTGTGAGATTATGAGCAATATACCCATTCAGGCCGGTACTGGAAGCTCCTCTTCGATTATGGTGGGTTGGGTAAAATTCTTATCTAACATAGCAGATAAACCAGCAGATTGGGATCAGCAAAAGATTGGTGAGCTAGCCTATAATGCTGAAGTGAGAGAATTCAACGAACCGGGTGGAATGATGGACCAATATTCTACTGCTATGGGATACCTGATCTACCTTGAATCGATACCTAAAATTTATATGAGAAAATTAAATTTGAATTTGGGAACTTTTGTATTGGGAGATTCCTGTGAACAAAAGGATACAATGGCAATTCTCCAGCGTTGTCGAAATTTGCGGTTGGATATCATCCGAAAAATAAAAAAATTAAATTCGACATTTGATCTGAATAGCTATAATAATAATATTGATCTTTCAACTTTGGATGATCAAGAAAAAATACTATTTAATGGTACAATTAATAATCGAGATATTTTAAAAAATGCTTTACCTGAATTGGAAAAAAATAAACCGAATCATATAATAATTGGTCAGTTGTTGTCTGATCATCATCAGATATTACGAGATGTGTTACATGTTAGTACGCCAAAAATAGAATCCATGCTGAACGCAGCTTTGAATGCTGGTGCTTTGGGTGGGAAAATCAATGGTTCTGGAGGTGGTGGATGCATGTTCGCATATACACCTGAATCTCCTGAAAAAGTGGCAGAAGCGATTGAAAGTGTTGGAGGAAAGGCTTATATCATTCAGTCAGATGAAGGGACAAAACTGAATTAACAATTAATGGCCCTTCCACCAGTTAGAAGGCGCATTCCTTTTTCCTTGTCCGATAATTTTATCCAGCCAAAGAATTATACGTTTGAAGGGTGTTGCCATCAAATTTGTCCAAGTTTTGAATGCCCATTTTGGCATTTTCCTATTATAGGGACAAACACGAATGCAAATCGAACAGTCAGTGACCTGCTTTACCCAAAAATCGAAACATTTTTCAGCATCGGTAGTCCATTTCGCAATACCAGGAATATTAGATTGATTATAAATGGTTTCTAATTGATTGCCATCATCAATGGCTCCTGGTGGACAGGCCTTAGTGCATTCACGACAAATATTGCAGAATTTTTCAACACCAAATTGGATAGGCTTATCATGAGCTAAGGGCAGATCGGTGAAAACTTTGCCTATGCGAACCCTAGGACCAAATTCTTTGGTGATAAGTAATCCATGTCTTCCATATTCACCTAAACCTGCCTGTATAGCCATAGGAATGGACAAAGCAGTATCATTCATGCTGGCATAAGCCTGATAGCCCAGATTACGAATGTACTGTGCAAGAGCTAAGAGAGTGGTCACATCTCGGGAATAGCCCACACCTGTAGCCGTACCACTCAGAGCTGATGGAACAGTTCGAAGAAGCTCATAATCCATTTCATGGGCCACAACAATAGTATTTGTAATACCATCAGGAAGGTCCATCTCAACTTCTTCCAACTGATTTCGATTGAACCGTTTATCATAAGTCCATCGTTCATCGTAAAAGGTGATACCGCAAAGGTCAGCATCAAAGAGTTTAGCTACGTGCTTGATCTCCCTACTCATTTCTAAAGGATCTGGAATATCTCTGGATTCAGCTGCTGATGGTCTGTGCGCAGTTAGAAAATCTAAAAATCCTTCTCTTCGATCTTGTGATTTTTCCAATCGTTCAGCGAAAAAATCTGTTACGTGCCATGCAGCATTACGAATCGAAAAATCACGGTGTTGATAGCCATCCACCTTTTTCCATTCTTTAAGCGGTTTACGATAGGAAGTGTAGAATCTTTCTGTTTTTTCAGAATGGATTTGATCATCCCAAAATGATCGACTGAAAATGTCATCTTTTTGATTAAAACGTTTAAAGTCTTCAGAAATTTTAAAACCAACTGAAGTATCACTAACGCAATCGCCATGACATCCATTGCAGGAACTTTTTTTGTTATTTTTATTTTTCATGGAAACTATGCTACCGTAAAATAATATCAATTTATTTAACATATTATTCCAAACTGAAAGAGAATCAATGAATAATATTACATTAATGATTATGGCAGCAGGGATGGGTTCACGTTATGGTGGACTAAAACAGTTAGATTCAGTGGGACCTAATGGTGAAACGATAATTGATTATTCTGTATATGATGCCATTGAAGCGGGGTTTAATAAAGTTGTTTTTATTATCCGTAAGGATTTTGAGAATGATTTTAAATCCAAAATCACCGCTAAATACACTGGGAAAATTGAGGTGGGTTATGCTTATCAAAATATCGATGATTTGCCTAATGGATATACTTGTCCTGAGGGCAGAGTAAAGCCATGGGGAACGGGTCATGCTATTTTATCTGCTGTAGACCAAATTAATGGACCAGTTTGTGTGATCAATGCTGATGATTTTTATGGAAGAGAATCTTTCCAGGAATTAATGAAATTTTATACCAGCGGTAATAATGGTTTCAGCATGGTAGCTTACCACCTTAATCAAACATTATCATCCTTTGGAGGTGTTACTCGTGGTATCTGCGAAGTGCTGAATGGTAAACTTTCATCTGTTACTGAAACAAGCAATATTCGGGAAATTGATAATTGTATTACTTCTGAAGGCAATGTTGAATGGGAGGGCAAAGAACCGGTATCCGTGAATATGTGGGGATTTACACCAGTTCTGTTTAATTATCTAAAGGAAATGTTTCTTCATTTTCTCAATGAAAAAGGCGAGGAAATAGATAGTGAGTTTTTAATTCCTACCGTAATCAATGATCTCATTCAAAATGGTCGGGAAACTGTACAAGTACTGCGCAGTGATTCATTGTGGTTTGGTGTAACATATAAAGAGGATAAACCCTACGTGGTTGAGGCAATACAAAAACTGATTACATCCGGAAAATATCCTCAGAAACTTTTTGAATAATATTGGAAATATTTCGGTTGTTATCCCTACTTACAATCGGCGACAGACGATTGGTCGTTCGATTGATTCCGTATTAAATCAAACTTTATTTCCTTCTGAGATCATTGTTGTGGATGATGGTTCCACGGATGGAACTTGCGATTATATCCAATCTAATTTTCCATCCATAAAATTACTTCATCAGCCTAATAAAGGCGTAAGTGCAGCACGGAATAAGGGTATTAGGTATGCCGATACTAACTGGATTGCTTTGCTTGATTCTGACGATGAATGGTTTCCACAAAAACTAGAAAAACAGGTTATGACCCTTTCTCAAAGTCCAGATATAAAATTTTGCCATACAGAAGAAATATGGATTCGTAATGGAGTGCGTGTCAATCAGATGAAAAAACATCAGAAATATGGTGGCCATATTTTTTACAAATGCCTGGATATGTGTAGAATTTCACCATCGTCAGTTTTGTTTCATCAATCAATTTTGGATGATGTTGGTTATTTTGATAAAGATTTAAAAGTGTGTGAGGATTACGATCTATGGTTACGGATCACTGCTAAATTTCCAGTGCTTTATATAGATGAATCATTAATAAAAAAATATGGTGGTCATGAGGATCAATTATCAAGGGTTAAGGATGG
>CAYXUK010000089.1:3792-6876 GCA_964468295.1 uncultured bacterium
CATTAATAAAAAAATATGGTGGTCATGAGGATCAATTATCAAGGGTTAAGGATGGAATAGAATCACATCGTATCAAAGTATTGGAAAAACTGATTATGAAGAAGTTTACATCAGTCCAGAGAAATGCAATGCTGAAAACGTTAATTGAAAAGTTAACAATTTTTTCAATTGGTGCTCAAAAAAGAGGAAAGATCAAAGCATACAATACATCTAAAAAAAGGATTAATGAATTATCAGTTATGGTTTGATTATATTCGTAGACATTATTGGTTATCTTCAGAAGAAAATAAAAATAAAAATAAGGAGTTTGATCTAATGAAAAAAATTATGCGCATAACTGTCCTGTTTACAGTTTTATTTACGTTAGTAATTGCACAATCAAATCGTGATGGTATAGCACCCGGGCCAGATAGAGCTGAAGGTGACGGTCCTTACGATCGCTTAGTTATTCGAGGTGCAACTGTTATAGATGGGGCTGGCGGACCTCCTCGTGGACCCGTAGACATTGTAATTGAAGGTAATCAAATTGCATCCATTCGTGGTGTTGGTTACCCAGGTGTTGCAATCAATGAAGAGCGTCGTCCGGAAAAAGGAGATTATGAAATTGATGCTCATGGTTCATATGTAATGCCAGGATTTGTAGATATGCATGTTCATGCTGGTGATGTGAATAAGGCGCCCGACACGGAATATGTATATAAACTTTGGTTAGCTCACGGAGTGACTTCAGTAAGGGGTGTAGGACTTGGGTCATTGGAGTTTACATTAAGTGAAAAAGAACGATCAGCAAAAAATGAAATTACTGCACCCCGCATCTGGGCTTATCAGCGAGCAGGTGGAGGTAAAGACTGGAAAGGCGGACCAGTTCGCGATCCTGAGACAGCACGTAAATGGGTACGCTATGCAGCTAAGAAAGGTATCGATGGATTAAAATTAAGTGCTTATGAGCCATCGTTAATGGCAGCGCTGATTGATGAAGCAACAAAACAAAATTTGGGTACAACCGCACATTTGGGTCAAACTGGAGTTGCACGAATGAATACGATTGATGCCGCTCGCCTTGGTTTGGGTACTCAAACTCATTATTATGGGTTATTTGAGTCCATGTATGAGAATAATGATGTCCAACCATGGCCTGTTGATATGAACTATTCTAATGAACAACATCGTTTTGGCCAAGTAGCTAGACAATGGAATTTGGTTAATCCAAATGGTGAAAAATGGGAAGAATTGAAAAAAGAATTACTTTCTTTAGACTTTACATTGGATCCAACCATGACAATTTATTCGGCGGGTAGAGATGTAATGCGAGCAAGAAATGCAGATTGGCATGATACTTATACACTACCGTCTCAATGGAATTTCTATACGCCTAGCCGAAGAGCACATGGTTCATACTGGTTTGACTGGACAACTCATGATGAAATTGCCTGGAAAAAATTCTATCAGGTTTGGATGCAATTTTTAAATGAGTATAAAAATGCAGGCGGTAGAGTTACTACTGGTTCTGATTCAGGGTTTATTTACAATTTATATGGTTTTGGATATATACAAGAGTTAGAAATGCTTCAAGAAGCAGGATTTCATCCACTAGAAGTTATACGTGCTGCAACGCTTCATGGTGCGGAAACCTTACATAAACCACTGGGTACAAAACCAAATTTTGGAGTTGTAGCTCCGGGAATGCTTGCTGATCTTGTTATTGTAGATGAGAACCCTATTGCTAATCTAAAAGTACTGTATGGAACTGGTGCTATAAAGATCAATGAAAACAATGAAGTAGTTCGTGTTGGCGGCATTAAATACACAATCAAAGACGGTATTGTTTATGACGCGAAACAACTTCTCAAAGACGTAGAAAATATGGTCAAAAAAGCGAAGCGCCGTGACGGAGATTTGGAAAAATACTAATTTGGAGAGCTGTATGAAACGATTCATTTCCTATTCGATAATTATTTCGTTTGGTTTTAGCCAAACACCTGAGATATTAAATCAACATATTGATCGTATGGCTGATCAGATTGAACGGAAGGTCATTGAATGGCGTAGGGATTTTCATCAGAATCCCGAGTTATCAAACCGGGAATTCCGAACTTCAGAAAAAGTAGCTAATCATCTCCGTTCATTAGGAATAGAAGTTCAGACTGGTGTGGCTCACACAGGTGTAGTTGGTATTTTAAAAGGAGGAAGTCCTGGCAAAGTTGTGGCGCTTAGGGCAGATATGGACGGTCTTCCTGTAAAGGAAAAAGTGGATTTGCCTTTTGCTTCCAAATCCAAAGGCGTTTATCAAGGTAAAGAAGTGGATGTGATGCATGCCTGCGGGCATGATAACCATATTGCTGGGCTTATGGGTGCAGCAGAAATCTTGGCCAGTATTCGCCAAGATCTGCCGGGTACAGTAAAATTCATTTTTCAACCGGCAGAAGAAGGAGCGCCACTGGGTGAAAAGGGTGGTGCGCCTTACATGGTTGAAGAGGGTGTCATGAATGATCCCAAGGTGGATGCGATATTTGGGCTCCATGCGTGGCCAGGGAAAGTAGGGCAAGCGCATTATCGTTCCGGCCCCTTAATGGCTGCTGCAGAACGAATGAAGATTGTGGTCACAGGCAGTCAAACTCATGGCGCTATGCCTTGGGCTGGAGTGGATCCTATTGTTGTTTCTTCCCAAATTGTGATGGCTTTGCAGACTATTGTTGCACGGGAGACCAATATTACCAGTGTTCCAGCGGTAGTCACTATCGGTTCAATCCATGGTGGTGTGAGAAATAATATCATTCCGGAAGAAGTCATTATGGAGGGTACAATTCGAACGTTTAATGATGAAATTCGTATGGATATTCATAAAAGTATTCGCAATAAGGTTGAAATGATTGCTGCTGCATCTGGTGCAGAAGCAACAGTTGAAATATTCAGTGGTATTGCAAAGGTGACTTACAATGAACCCGCACTAACGGAACAAATGATACCATCCTTAAAACGGGTTTATGGAGATGAAAATGTATTAATTAGACCATTTGTGACTGGCGCAGAGGATTTTCCATTCTTTACAGATCATGCTCCTGGATTGTACTTTTTTAATGGTGT
>CAYXUK010000090.1:0-3743 GCA_964468295.1 uncultured bacterium
TGAACCGCTAACTGAAGATATGCACTACGATAATTTTGAAGCAGACGAATGATTTGATCATTATAGTGAACATTTTTGTTCATAAGGTTTCGAAATAAATACCCGGGCTGATAATTATATGACCAGCTGAGTGCAGCTGGATTAATAGCTGTCGGAGAATAATTATGGAACCATGTAGAGTCACCTAACACTGTCATCAGATTTTTATACATTTTTTCAGGATTAATGTTTTCCACCTTCTTGTTATTTAGTTTGAATGTAAGTCCTTCCATTGATAAATAATTATCCAATCCAATTTTATTGGAAGGAGATACAGTTACAGCAAAATAGATAGGAAATTTCCATTTTGAATCGCTAATAATCTGCATGATCATTATATCTTGAACCTTAAGCGCCTGTCCTGCATAAGTTGGTTTTACCTTCCATGTGATTTGCTCTTCCGTTCCATGTGGCAAGGTAACATTTCTTGTTTTCCACGGGGTAAGCCTTGTAGCAATCCTGTCTATATCCTCATCTCCAAGAAAAATAAACTGCTTTTCTTTTGATCGCAAATCTCTCAATTGCTTGATGTACCAGGCAGTATTAAGAAGGCTTAGATTTACAACGGTAACATCTTTTCGGACGTTTTCCACTTCCTGCAAATACCATAATGGGAATGTATCATTATCTCCATTAGTAAAAATAATCCCATCCTGCTCACAGGATTGTAGCATATTATAGCTCATATCCCAGGCGACATAATTGCCACTACGGTCATGTTCATGGTAATTTGCCCGAAGCATAACAAATGGAACCAATATCAATTGAATTCCGATGACAAAATAGGTTAAGTGATGTCTCCAGGGCTGAGCTTTAAAATACTGGTTACACTTTTCTAAAATTGCTGATCCACCGATACCAACCCATACAGCAAAAGCCAGAAAACTTCCCACATAGGAATAGTCTCTTTCACGAGGTTGTGGGTTGTCTTGGTTTAAATAAATAATAATAGCAATACCTGTCATAAAAAATAAGGTAAAAAGTGAAAACGCCTGTTTTTCATCACGATAAAAGTGATAGAACATTCCACCGATTCCTAACAAAAAAGCAAGGGGGAACCCAAACTGCGTCCAATCTACGCCATCCTCTCTGGAATTTGCACCCATTGGGGTTACTGTAGAATTTACAGAGGGACCCCTGCCGGCAAATTGCCAGAGAAAATACCTCCAGTACATTTTTTTGACCTGATAATTCCAAAAATAAGACCACTGTTTATCCATATTGTACAGCATATATTTCCGATTTTGAGACGCTGAATAATCGTAGTTACTGTTGGGGCTTCCCACAACTTCATGTTTCGCAGGTAGCCCTTTGTATCTTCTTGGGAATCGCCCTACTGCACCATATTGTTCTCGTTCTAGATAGGAAATTGCAGCAGCTATGGTCTCTGGATCATTTTCATCAATGACAGGGTCCTGTCCCGAGCGAATGAAAATAATCGTATAACTCGAATATCCTATAAGGATTAGTACCATAGATGTAAAGACCGTGGATAGTAATTTCCTTCTCTCTCTAATGGCCCAAATCATTGCTCCAAAAATAATAAACACTGTGATGCAGACCCCAGTGAGCCCAACTAAAACCGCTAACTTTGGTAACCCTTTTATTATACCATTATGAATAATAAGAAAAGTAAACCCTGTAATGCCTGTTGTAATAAGAAAGGTTTTCCAATCGAAGGGCAGCTTCTTAAAATAAATAATCAATGCGATAAACGGTAAAGCGAGCAAGTTTAATATATGCACGCCGGTGGCGAGTCCTAGTATATATGCAATTATTAAAATGTATCGTTCGTTCCCTGGTTCATCAGCCCGTTCTGCCCAGTGGAGAATAAGCCATGCAACAATAACAGTGAAAAAAGTACTCATGGCGTACACTTCAGCCTCAACGGCATTGAACCAATGGCTATCTGTAAATGCAAATGTAAGAGAGCCAATAAGAGCTCCACCAAATGCAATTGAAGCGTCAGAAATTTTATTTATTCCCTCTCTCCAATGTGAAACAAATTTAACTATAATTAGATAAAGGAGCATAACTGCCAAAGCGCTCACTAGTGGTGAAATTAAATTTACACGAAAGGCAATGTCATCACTAAACGGAAGCATAGAAAAAATCCGCCCTATGATTAGGTAAAGGGGACTCCCCGGTGGATGTGGTACCCCCAGCGTATAAGAGGTAGCAATGAACTCACCGCAATCCCAAAATGATACAGTTGGAGCCATTGTTAGGTAATAGACAAAAAAGGAAAAAACCAGTACAACGCCAGCCAAAACCCTATTCCATTTAATCCAAGGAGAAGCTATCATGTCTGTTCCTCTGAATATTTAGGATTTTCATTTTCTGTTGATTTTTCCTGACTGTCTTTATTTGTTTCAATATTTTCGCTTGCAAAAGTGGAGAGTTTATCTTCCTCAGAGCTTTCTGTTTGTGACTTTTCGTTAATGTAGTTCGTTTTTAATTCGCTCAGGATTTGACTTAAATATTTATCTTCGTTATCAGATAAATTTCCATCCATTCTTTTGTACAACATATCAATCATATCAATATTCATTGAAGCACCTTGTATGTCCTTTTCAATTTTATCTGTCATAGGGTTTTTTATTTTACCCAGCGATATCCATGTTGAGTGAACCAGCGAAGATATAAGCTGGTCAAACAACTGTTGTTCTGTCAATTTACTTTCTAAAGGCATTTACAATTCCATACGTATAAAAAAAATAATGGTTTCACAGATTTCACAGAAATACTTTGATATAATCAGACTAAGAATTTAACCGTTTCCAATCATTTGGTATAATAATTATTAAAAAACACTTCCATTATATTTTTTTATAATACTCAAATTCAACACAAAATTCCCTCTAAACTAACAGCGCTATCGGGTTAATTTTGATACTATTTTGTTTTATTATGATTAATGTTTACTAAAAATATTAAAATAGAAAACTATGAAAATTGGTGTTATACCAGCAAGACTTCACTCAACGCGTCTGCCAGAAAAAATTCTGCTTCCTATAGCAGGAGTTCCTATGATTGTAAGGGTGTACCAACAGGCTGTAAAGGCTAAGTTGCTGAATAAGGTTATTGTTGCTATTGATGATAAAAAAACAGAAACAGTATTGAACAGATATGGTATAAGCGGAATAATGACAGGTAAACATCATTTGTCCGGGACAGACAGAGCTGCAGAAGCTGTTCGAAATGAAGATGCTAAAATTATAGTAAATATTCAGGGGGATGAACCTGAAATAGAACCAGAACTAATTGATAAAATCGTTGATTTGTGTGAAGAAAAAAATACTGAAATCGCGACTGCAGCCTCTACAGATCTAAGGTCTGATGAGATTTTAGATAGGGATGTGGTGAAGGTTAAGATAAATAAAAAAAACTTTGCTACATCCTTTTTTAGACGACCGGTTTCAGAAAAGGAACTTTTTCGTCACATTGGAATTTACGGTTTCAAGAAAAATACTTTGGATACATTTACCTCCCTACCCCCTTCAGAAAACGAGGTAAAACAAAAATTAGAACAACACAGAGCTTTGGACAATGGAATTAATATACGCATTTTGGTCACAGACTATAGAGGCCATGGTGTGGACACAATGATGGATCTAAAACGAATGGAACGAAAATATGCCTCGTAAACCAGTGAAATATATTTTTGTTCTTGGAGGAGTTATGTCTGGCCTTGGGAAAGGCAT
>CAYXUK010000090.1:3843-6818 GCA_964468295.1 uncultured bacterium
ATTGAAAGTCTTCCCTTTATGGAAGCTATTCGGCAACTATCAGTAAAGGTTGGATACCACAACCACATGATTGTTCATGTTACTTTGTTGCCCTCAATTAGAGCAAGTAGGGAGGTTAAGACAAAGCCTACTCAGCATTCAGTAATGAAGTTAAGAGAAATAGGTCTAAGCCCGGATCTAATCCTGTGCCGCTCTGAAGTTCGGATAGAAAAATCTGTAAAAGAAAAGATTGCTCTTTTTTGTAATGTTAATTCAGCCCACGTTATTGAAGGTCGGGATGTGAAAAGTATCTATGAAGTTCCCCTGCTTTTGAACAAACAGAAAGTAGGGGAATTGATATCTAAACGTCTGGAGTTATCTGGGACTCCAGACGTTTCAGCTATGAAAAATTTTGTTCATCATTATAAAAATCCAGCTCACAGTGTAACTATTGCAATGTGTGGTAAATATACAGAGCTTCCAGATGCATATAAAAGTGTTTTGGAAGCATTTGTACATGCAGGAGTAGAAAATGATGCACGGGTTAACATTAATTGGGTATCAGTAGAAAATATTCATACCTTGGAACAATGTGAAAAATCATTTCACCCTGTTGATGGAATTCTTTTACTTCCGGGTTTTGGAAAACGAGGGTCAGAAGGAAAAATATTGACATGTCAATATGCTAGAGAACAGAAAGTCCCTTTTTTAGGAATATGCCTTGGGCTTCAGTGTGCTGTTATAGAATTTGCAAGAACGGTTTGTTGTTTGGAGGGTGCAAATAGTACTGAGTTTTCTCCCAAAACACCTCACCCGGTAATAGACCTAATGGAATCCCAAAGAATGATAAAAAGGAAAGGCGGTACCATGAGATTGGGGGCATATAACTGTGAATTAAAAAAAGATAGTAAGGTATACGATGAATACGGTATGAAAAAAATATCAGAACGCCACCGTCACAGATGGGAGGTAAACAACCGCTATCGCACAAAGCTAGAAAAAGCAGGGCTTATTTTTTCTGGTATAAACCCAGAATTAAACTTGGTGGAAATAATAGAACTGAAAAATCATCCATGGTTTGTGGGCTGCCAATTCCATCCCGAATTAAAAAGTAGGGCCTTGAAAGCACACCCACTGTTTCGCGGATTCATTAGAGCTGCCGTTAGCCAGAGCAAAGGAGAATTTACAGTATGATAAATCCTGTAGTTATAGATAGGATAAAATTTGATAGTAACACACTACCAATTATTGCAGGCCCTTGTGTTATTGAGAGTAGAGAGCACTGCCTTAGGATGGCTGAATCCATCTTAGAAATAACACAGAAACTTGACCTACCCTATATTTTTAAAAGTTCTTATGATAAGGCAAACCGGACATCCATAAAATCCTTCAGAGGGTTGGGGTTGGAAGAAGGACTGCAAATTCTTCAGGATGTCAAATCAGAAATTGGCGTTCCGGTTTTGACAGATATTCACCACCCAAGCCAGGCTGCTACAGTAGCAGAAGTTGCAGATATTATGCAGATTCCTGCATTTCTGTGCAGACAAACAGATTTACTCTTAGCTGCCGGAAATTCCGGGCGTACAATCAATATAAAAAAAGGGCAATTTGTTGCACCATGGAAAATGGAATCGATAGTTCAGAAAATTGAATCTACTGGTAATAAAAACATTTTATTAACAGAAAGGGGAACAACTTTTGGTTATGATAATCTGGTAACAGATGTCCGATCAATCAGTATGATGCAGAAAACTGGATATCCTGTGATTTTCGATGCAACTCATAGCGCTCAAGTTCCAGGGAAATCTGGAGGTGTAACCGGAGGTATGAGAGAATTTATACCAGTTCTTGCCCGCGCTGCTACAGCAGCAGGTTGTAACGGATTGTTTTTGGAGGTTCATGATAATGTGAATAAGGCAAAATCAGACGCAGCAACTCAGTGGCCCTTGGATAAACTTTACGATCTTTTAGCAGTAATAAAACAAATCCATAATTCATTGTATTAATGATGAAAGAATCTCTTAATAAGATTAAGCTAATTATTTCTGATGTAGATGGAGTTCTGACAGATGGAACCATATTAAAAGGGTCTGAAAATATAGAGTTTAAACGGTTTTGCGTTCAGGATGGGACCGCGGTGGTTATGGCTAAAACTGCTGGCTATTTACTCGCATTCATTTCAGGGAGATATTCGCAGGCAACAGAGGCTAGATTAAAGGAGCTAAAAGTTTCAGATATTTATAACGGAACATTGAATAAGCTTATTCCATATGAACTACTGAAAGAGAAATATAATTTAATAGATGAGGAAATTGCCTATATCGGAGATGATTTGATTGATATACCAGTGATGGAAAAAGTAGGACTGCCAGTGGCAGTTCAGAATGCATATCCACAAGTAAAAGAAAAAGCAAAGTACGTTACGAAAGCCTACGGAGGTGTAGGCGCTTATAGAGAATTTATAGATTGGATTTTAATGAAATCCGGCAAATATAATCAATGTTTGGAAGAATTGAAAGTAAAGATGATGAATGAATCATAATGATGTCTAAATATTTAATGAAAACTTTAATTTGTATAATACCATTAGTTTTTTCCGCTTGTGTGTCAAATACTACGGTCGAGGAATATGAACAAAAACGATCGAATAGGCCTGACCAAGAAAGCTGGGATATAACTATTACTATGACAAACGAAGGGTTAGTACGGGCAGTAGTCCAGTCGGGATATTTAAAGAAGTTTCAGCAAAGAAGTTTCATCTTTCTAGAAGATAGTGTTTCAGTCGATTTTTACAATGATTCAGAAGTTCATACAACCCATCTCAAATCTATCAAGGCAGAAATAAATGAAAAAAGTAATTTTATGCGCGCTATGCATTCAGTTGTGGTTAAGTCAGACAGCGGAGTCACTCTTTTCACAGATACCCTAACTTGGAATCATTCAGCACAACGAATATTTACAGATGATACTGTTATGGTAGTAACGGAGAAAAAGGA
>CAYXUK010000091.1:0-6775 GCA_964468295.1 uncultured bacterium
AAGTTCCTGAACAGAAATTAATAGATTAGTTAATGTTAATGGTGTATACAAATTTTTGATTAATGATTCCGTAGTTGTTTCCAATAATTTATTAATGCCGGCCAAGTCGGCTTCGGGAAAAGTCTCATTAAATTTTTGTAATGCTTCAGCCATTTCCGGCAGGATATTATTCGTTGTTTCACCTGTTCTTAAACTATAGGCTTGATAAAACCAGAGTTGAAGCAGATAAATCTTGAATTTGAATTCTTCTGATTTACGCGCGGCCAGCATGGCATTGCTATCGATAAACTTTCGCCACCCCATTTCATCAACACGTATCATCAAATTAACCAATACTTCTACTTCATCAAAAATTTCATTTCTAGACTTATCGGCAATTTCC
Source organism: uncultured bacterium (assembly GCA_964468295.1). Lineage (GTDB taxonomy): Bacteria > Fidelibacterota > Marinisomatia > Marinisomatales > TCS55 > TCS55. The sequence continues at coordinate 383 of CAYXUK010000091.1, forward strand.
CGAGCCAAATGAATATCTCCTTGTACTACCATAGCAATTTGAATGGCCTGTGCATTATCAATGCCATTATTTTCTAAAATCAATCGTGTTTGATCAAAGTTTAAAGCAGGAAAATTAATGGGCTGACATCGACTGATTATTGTAGGTAATAAGGCTGTCTTTTTATCGGTTACTAATATGAGGATTGTGTTATTTGGCGGTTCTTCCAATATCTTTAAAAGTGCATTGGCAGATTCACCCATTCCTTCCGACAAGAGATGGGCATCAAAAATCAATACAACTTTTTTCCCTGTTGATTGTGACTTGAGATAGATTGTTCGGCGTAAATCTCGAATAGAATTAATAGTAATTCTTCGGGCATTTGGAACACGAATTTTCAAAAATGGATCCATCCCTTTATCAGCGATTGCATGATTCAAATATTCCAGATCTTCTTTTTTTAATACATTCAAAGGATTAGAACTTTGATCTGATTTCTGGCTCCTTGGTAGAGGGACAATTAATTTCAGGTGTGGATGTTGAAGTTTTAAAAATTGTGCGCAAGAAGGACAATGATTGCAGTATATCTCTCCCATATTTTCACAATTCAATAATTTTGCAAATTCAATGGCCCCCCATTCTTTTCCACATCCCTTTGGCCCACTAAATAAATAAGCACTCCCAACCCGGTTATTGGATTTGGCACGAAGGAGACGATCCCAAATCATTGGTTGCAATTCATTAAATATCATTTTTTCAACAGCCAATTTTCAGGATTAAGTTTTTTACCTTGTCCCCATACTTCAAAATGGAGCTGGGAACCATTGATTGATCCAGAATCACCCATGTAGGCAATTACGTCACCTCCCTGCACTTCACTATCTTCATTTGTTTCTAAATTTGTTACATGACTGTAAACGGTATAAAACCCATTTCCATGATCGATAATTATTGTGGTTCCATATCCGCGAATAAAAGTAATTGTAGTTACAATACCACCCAAAACAGTACGTACTTCAGATCCTGGTTTTCCTTTTATATCAATTCCAGGATTTTCTGTAGTCGTTTTCAATTTTGGGTTCCATTGACGGCCAAACTTAGTTATTACACGACCTTCAGCTGGCCAAGCCAGTTGCCCCTTTAATTTCGGAAATTCTTTTGCATTTAGTGCCATTTGCTGTCTCCGAATTCGATCTTCTCTTTCAAAGCGTGCAAAATCTTCTCGAATTTTGGCAATAATTGATTCAAGTTGTTGTACGCCTTCCTGTTTTTCACTGAGAAAAGTTTTCAGCTCCTTTTGACTCCGACGAATTTTAGTCAGTTCACGTTGTTCTTTTCTTTTTTTATTGCGCACTTCAGCCAAGGTTACTTCACGGTCTCTTTTAAGCCGGCGTTTCTTACGCAAAGCTGTTTCTAAATTCAATTTCTGTTTTCCAATTTCAACTAATAAAGATCGTATTGTATCATGTGTTTTTTGATCTAATCCGGAAATGATTTTTAAATATTTTGCACGGTAAACAGTTTGTCGCCAGGAAGTGGAACTGAAAATTTTCTCGAGATTGGAAAGTTGCCCTTTTTTATACATCCTTGTTAACCTGCTCGCGTAACGTATCCTGAGTGAATCCAAGTTAATTTCACTTTGTCTAATTTTTCCGCCTATCCGTGCAACATCCGCGACAAGAAGCTTTTCCTCTTTATCAATTTCCTTCAACAATCTTTGTAAAAGTGATATTTCTTCTGAAAGATTATTAACGCGACGTGCAGAAGATTTCTCTTTCCTATTTTCAGATTGAATTCGTTTTTTTGTAGATTCAATTTCATCCCTCAAAGATTGTATAGAATTGCTTTGTGCCTTCAATTCTTGTTCATAATCCTGAGACGTTTTCTGTGCCCAATTGATGGATACAGAAAAGATGAATAAAACATTGATAATTTGTCGCAGCATAATCCCTAAAGGTACTCCTTGTTTGAAAGACAGGTCAATTTCATTGTCATATTGTCTTTACTTGGACCTTTTATCATCCTGTATCTATAATCCACGTTCCAATAATAGGAGTCTGATTTGAAAAGCGCCAAATGGGAAAATATTTTTAAAGGCTGGAATCGTATAGAAAGCGAAACAGTACTAACTTTGAAACAAGTACCTATATTTAAAGATTTTTCTGATAAGGATTTTCAAGAACTGGAAAAACTGATACACCAACGTAAGTATGGTATCGACCAATTTGTATTTAAAAACCGTGCTCCTGGTGAAGGTATGTACATAATCATGACCGGATCGGTAAAAATTACAATTGGTACTCGTTCTGGAAACGAAAACATATTAGCCGAATTAGGCGAAGGGGATTTTTTCGGTGAATTAGCTCTTTTTGACGATGAACCTCGGTCAGCAAATGCAATTGCCACACAAGATTCTATTCTACTCGGGTTTTTTACTCAAGATCTTATGACACTTCAAGGACGAAATCCTGTACTTGGCCAGAAAATCCTATTTAACCTTGGCGGTGTTTTAGGTGAGCGACTACGAGGAACCAACAGCCTGCTCATTGAAGCTCAGACTGTAAAATCAAAATAACCTAATTATTGTGGCCCAAGAACAAAATTATTTCCAGCTAATTTATAGAATCATCATTGGGCTCATTGCCATATGGTTTCTATCTATTATTTGGCCTTATATATCTCAAGTTGTTTTAATGTTAGTGTTTGCCTTTCTCTTTACTACCATCTTGCTTTCCAGCGTTGATGCGCTTGAAAGGAAAATCCATAATCGAGGATTATCAGTATTGGCAGTCGTTGTTGTTATCTTAGGTAGCATTGGAACCTTTATTGGCAGTTTTATTTCCCAGATGTCTCAGCAGGCCGTAGAATTTTCTAGTCGGATCGATAAGGATACATTAACCCAAGAATTCAAAGCATTAGGTGAAAAATTTACCTCGGCCATGCCTGATTTTTTACAAAACATGCAGTCTTCTAACACTGACCTAGCAGGTAAACTCAGTGAAGGTATCAATATTGTTGTAGGTTCCTTAGCATCGATGGCAGGCGCGATTGGCAATTTCATGTTTATTGCAGTTATGGTTTTGATATTTACCATTATTTTATTGGCAGAATATCACGGTTTCCGGAAATCTCTTGTCAATTCAATACCAAATAAATATTTTGAAGTCGGGCTGGATCTAATCTACAATATTGAAAAATCTGTTTCCAGCTATCTTCGCGGACAATTTTTATCAGCTGCAAGTGTTGCAGCTATGTCTTTAGCAGGACTTTTACTGCTCAATTTTTTTGGAGCAAATTTGACGCTAACAATCTTTATTGGCATTATTGCTGGCTTAGCTAATCTAATACCGCTCATTGGTCCATTCGTTGGTATGATACCTGCTATTCTCATCGCTTTTATGAATAATATCGGGAATGATGTCGCCATGGCTCACCAGTTGTTTGGTGTTATTCCATCACCATTTTTTCTCTTCGACATTATTCTAATGTTTTTAATTGTTCAGCAAATTGAAGGGAATTTGATTACACCGGCATTGGTAGGAAAGAGTGTCGGCCTCCACCCTATGATAGTGATGATTGCTTTGTTGATCGGCGGAACGATTTTAGGTCCACTAGGGATGCTATTTGCTGTTCCAGCAACTGGCGTTTTAAAAGTTATCTTAAAAGAAATAGCATTTGTCCGACAAAATGCCCACTTGTTATAATAAAATTAATCTTCTTCGATTCGAAATAACTTATAATTGGTAAAAGTCAAATATACCTCGGCGCCATTCTCATAGCGATAAATCCAAAGCTGATCCCGTCTTTCTGATCCATTAGATACAATTTCGGAAGGACTTCCCATAATATCTTCTACTTGAGTAATCGACATCCCCAATTCAATAGGATTATGGGATTCTTTCTTCTCTTTTTCTGATCGAAGAATTGCATCAATTTTTAATCGAGTTGCAAATTCTTCTTGAGCAGATAATTTCAATTTTAATTCATTTAATATTTGAGTGTTTGCTTTATTTAAACCTCCTGTTAATTGCTTGGTTCTTTCCAAAGCATAAACAATAAATCGAAGTGAATTCAAATCCTTTAATGAATCTGCCATGGTTAGTAGATCAGATGCAATTTGATGCTTATAGGCCGCTATTTCAAAGGCAAGACCCGGATCCATTTCAAGTGCTTTATCAAAACGACCTAGGGCTCGGTCATTCAATCCAATTCTATACAAATTTTCACCCTGATTTAGGAGGTGTGTTATTTGAAATCTTTTCAAATGATGATTGATTTGTGGGTACCAACCCGAAACCATAGTTACGTGGGCAATTGCCGAATCACCAAATCCTCTGTTTAACCAACCTTCGGCTTTTTCTACCTCCCGGAGAGCAATTATTCGCAACTGATCCTCAATTACAATAGATAATGATGAATCAGCCATAGATTTTGCTCGAATATATTTTTCAACAGCTCGCTCCAACATTCCCCGCTCATCAAAACTCATTCCTTCCCGCATGAGTTGTATCGGAATATTTAGTTCACTTTTCACAATTAATTTTTTTGCACGATTGACATTTGCATGATTTGGGTTCTCATCCACAAATTCTTCCAATATTCGTTTTGCTGCGATGAAATCCCTCCGGTAATAATGCATTTTTCCCGTGTCTCCTTTTGTTTTCCGGCCACCGAAGAAAACAGATGCTGTGGCATAAATTCCAGCAGTTTGGATTGTGAAATTGTTAATAGGCGTTAAATCCTTCGAATCTTTAATCTTATTAATATTGGTGTGTGTATATTTTAAATCAACACCGACAGCAAATCTATTTGTCATCCCAGGATCAACGATAATTCGCGCACCCATCGTAAAGGATTGGGATGGTCCATATCCCGTTGGAGAATTTTTAGCAGAGTAAATTTCAGAAAATGCAATCCCATAAGTATAGCGATAAGTTGTATACCAACTTTCAAACCACTGTAGCATGAGGGATTGGCTCCATGCAACCTCAAACATTTTACCAGAAAACTGAGTATTTGCGATCCAGGAAGATTTAGAAATAATCCAGTCATCAGGTATATCAGCCGGAGATAAAAGGTCAGAATATCGAAGATTGATACCAGTATGCATATCAAGCCAACTGTTTCCAAACCAATAATAAGCCAGGTTTGTTTTTAATATGTCCAAATCAAATTGTTGGCTAAGTCGCGAACTAAATCCTCCACCACCAAAATCAGGCACATCCGATTCATAAGACATCCAACTGCTCTTGAGATCTCCTAATCCTAAAAAACCTCCACCTGCATTATATCCAAATCCATAACGCAGTTCCATAGGAATAAAATTAACGGGGTTGTGAAATTCTCTACGTCTGAAGATACGATCCCACACATAGCCTTTTTCATAATCACCGCTAAATTATTCGACTAATGGAAACAATATGAATAGAAGTGATTTTGATGTATCCTGAACGATGGTTTCTTGAGCAGTAGAAACATTCACAGCCATATAAAGGATGATAAGGATTGATTTTCGTATCACAACCAGCCAAAATAGGTGAATTTCAATACTTGTAGCAAGGTGTCCATCAACTAAAGAACCTATTTATCCTTAAGCGATTTGAAGTAATTTCTTTGATTATAATTAAAAGGGGAACTATCTCCATAAACAGTATTTATAAATAGAAAATGTATCATTTGAAATCGATAAAAAATGTAATAACAATACTCGCTTTTTCCACATTGCTTCCTGCACAGGCATTTACGATAGCACGTATTCATTATGGCGGCGGCGGCGATTGGTATGGCGACCCCAGTAGTCTCCCTAATTTGCTTGAATTTATTTCAGAAAAAACTTCCATTATCGTTGAGCCTAGCGAATATCGTATTAAATTGACTGATCCAGAACTTTTTAGCCATTCATTTTTATATATAACTGGTCATGGGAATATTCGCTTTAATGAGGATGAAATTATTGTGCTCAGGGATTATTTATTGAAAGGTGGCTTTCTTCATGCAGATGATAATTATGGAATGGATGCCTCATTTCGGCGAGAGATGAAGCGGGTTTTTCCTGAAAAGGAATGGGTGGAGATTCCATTTGATCATGAGATCTATCATATATTTTATGATTTCCCAAATGGATTGCCTAAAATCCATGAGCATGATGGAAAACCACCAAAAGGATTGGGGTTATTTGATGGAAAAAAACTAATTGCCTTTTATTCTTATGAATCTGATTTAGGAGATGGCTGGGAGGATATCGAAGTACATAATGATTCACCTGATATACGAGAAGCAGCATTAAAAATGGGTGTAAACATTGTTTGGTTCGCACTAACACAATGAAATCTATTATAGATTACCTAAAAGAAATCCGCCGGGAAGTTATCCTATATGATATAAAAGTAGCGGGCTGGATAATTTACTCTATTG
>CAYXUK010000092.1:0-6598 GCA_964468295.1 uncultured bacterium
AAGCCTATCGTTGAAAGTTCATTTATAACTGGTTGTTCTAAACGCCCAATAAAATAATTGGTATATGGCTCCAGCAAGAATTTTTCCTGCTTTGTGGTCCCCTCGATCTCAAATTCACGCGTACCATATTCTTGGTTTGTTACAGCCTCAATAATCCCAAACCGCATGCCTGATGCCGTTTCTCCCATAATTTTTGCAGCCCCTAAAATTGTGGTAGCCTCTGGTCTATTTACAATTGATCCAGATTCCGGGCTGTAAAATCCTGGTCGCTGGCCAATTCTACGGGAGTTGAACAAATTGAGTCTGCTTTTGTAAAAATTGGCTCCCTGTACAAAAAATGGCCTGCGTTCATCGAGTCGCGTTTCAAAAGCGGATAGATTGAGTACTGATGGATCTGTTTCTACCTGGCCAAAATCAGGGTTAAAGGTCATATTCAGATTTGTGATCGAATTAATGTTATACCTAACATCCAGACCAATATTGCTACTTTTTTCTAAATCTTCTGTTTCAGTCTGGCCCTGAAGCAAATAAGGGGTCAGTTCTAAATTTTTGGGTTGTGGGATATTTTGCAGTCCTTGCAGTATTCCGAAGTGTGGAACAAGCCCTCGCACTCCCTTGGCGCGACCTGGCCATTGCATTTCTTCCTGTTGACCATAATAGTGCCGTTGAAAAGATACGCCCCATTTCTGAATATCATCTTTACTATATTGAAACACATTAAATGGTATTCGAATTTCAGCAGACCACCCCTTATCATTATGGGACACCTTACTTTCCCACACCACGTTCCATGTATTGTCAAAATCGTCATGACCATCACCGGCAATTGCCACATCCACCTGAACTTCGGCCGCATTCACTGCAAACCAGTATCCTGTTTTATCATCATTTCTTGAATCGATACCAAGTCCTATCCAATCAGAATTGGAATCAAAGCCAGACCCCCAATCATCTCTCCGTGCTAATCGTTTCATAATACTTTCTGGATTGGGATCAAAATTATTGAAAGCGATATAAAGGTATTTATCATCATACAGTACACGTGCTTCAGTACGAACAGTTGTTGCTTCTAAATTGTATGGTTCAAATTGAAGAAATTCATCAATTACAAATGCATCATCCCATGATAAGTCATCAACAATTCCATCAATCACTGGTGGGACAGAGGTCCTGGTTGCCATGGCCACCTTAAATTTCAACTGGGTATAATCATCCACCGAACCGCGCGCATTAGGATTATCATCGCTAATTAACCAGGTCGTAGATAGTAATAAGAAAGTAAATATTTTTTTCATGAATACGTTTTATTATGGCAGGAAAAATCTAAGAAATTTAATGTGCTTGACCCGCACCCCACAATTCAATTACTGCAGGATTTTACTATATTAATTCCTCTTTATAAATTAACCCAAACGGGACCGTCCCCACCTTCAGGGGGGACCCAATCAATGATCTGGTAGGGATCCATGATATCGCAAGTTTTACAATGGACACAATTCGAGAAATTAATCTGCAATCTCTGGCCCTCTCCATCCGGCAACATTTCATAAACGTTTGCAGGGCAGAATTTCTCGCACGGATTTCCATATTCTTCTGTACACTTTGAAATACATACATCCTGATCCTTGATTTTCAAATGAGGCACCTGGTCTTCTTCATGGGCAGTGGCTGAATAATAGACGTCTGTTACCTTGTCGAACAAATATGTTCCGTCAAATTGCAGATCCTGGTAACGATCTTTTTTCACGTCTTTTCTCATTTTTTTATGTCCCGCTTCGCTGGACAAACGGTTCTTAATCCCCCAGCCGCGACCACCTGTAAAAAGTCCAACCCCAGCATTTGCCAGACCGCCTAATAGGCCGTGGTCAAATCCCTGATGAAAATTTCTCACTTTCCAAAGTTCATCCTTTATCCAACTTGATCCTACCCGTGAATCGTAATCTGCCAGGTCCGATTCTGAAAATTTTCCTGTAGCAAGCGCTTCCGCAGTTGTTTCCGCTGCCAGCATCCCTGATTTCATGGCCAAGTGAATACCTTTTAGTCTCTGGCCATTCATAAAACCTGCTGAATCTCCGATAAGCATGGCGCCACCCACCGACAATTTTGGGATGGAATACCAACCACCTTCCGGCAAAGATTTGGCACCATAAGCAATCATTTTACCTGATGATAGTAAAGAACGAATCCATGGATGATTTTTTAGGCGCTGAAGTTCATGATGAGAATCCACTCCAGGGTTTTGATAATCCAAGCCAACCACCAGCCCTAAGTCCCATATATCGTTCTGCATTCCATATAGGAAGGCGCCACCAAATATGGACTGACCTAAGGGAAAGCCCATAGTATGCGCCACATATCCAGAAGGAACAGTCCCAGAAGGCATCTGCCATAGTTCTTTTACCCCGACTGCCCAGACTTGCGGGTTACACCCTTGCATAAGCTCATGCCGGGCAATGAGATCTTTCGTCAAGCTGCCTCTGGTACCTTCACCTAAAATAACAACCTTGGCGCGAATATCTGCCCCCGGTTCAAATTGAGGTTTTTTCTCTCCATTTTTATCAATACCTCGATCACCGGTACGCACACCGACTACCTGGTCACCTTCGTACAGTAGTTCTGTTCCAGCAAAACCGCAAAAAATATCTACACCTTCATTTTCACATTTGCTCCCAAGCCAGCGCGTCAATTTCCCTAACGAGGTCACAAAACAATGATGGTGACTCATAGATGGTGGTACAAATGGAAAAGGAATTTTTTTGTTTTCAGTTAAATAATATAGGTGTTCTTCTGATACCTCTGCTTCAAAGGGTAAATCTGTATCTGCATAATCCGGGAATAATTCTCTTAAAGCCCGGGGGTCAACAATGGCACCCGATAAGGAGTGGGCACCGATTTCAGAAGCTTTTTCCAATACAGCCACACTTGCTTCCGTTCCAGATTCGCTCAGCAGCCTTTTTAAGTGAATCGCCCCGGCTAAACTAGCGGGGCCAGCTCCCACAAAAAGAACGTCCAGATCAAGGACTTCTCTTTCAGCCATCAGTTTTTTAACGCCTGAATTGCTTCGGTTAATTTGGGAATTATTTCCAGTATGTCCGCAACAACACCATAATCAGAAATTTCAAAAATAGGTGCGTCAGGATCCTTGTTTATTGTAACAATATTTTTGGACCCTTTCATACCGACCACATGCTGAATGGCGCCTGATATTCCCAGTGCAAGGTAAAGTTTTGGCGATACGGATTGGCCCGAACTGCCAATTTGATGGGCAGATGGCAGCCATCCGGAATCAACTACCGGCCTGGATGCAGCTAATTCCCCGCCTAAAGCTTTAGAAAGCTCTATAGCCAGCGGAATATTTTCTTCCTTGCCGATTCCGCGTCCGATAGAAACAATAATGTCGGCACTGGTTAAGTCTATCCCACCAGCTTCCTCTTGAAATGGCGGTTCTGATTTGGTTCGAATTACAGCTGCATCTAATTGAACAGTAGATTCCCGAATCGAAGCTGATCCGGCAGCCGCAGCGTCCATGCTAAAGGCAGCCGATTGAAAACTAACCAATAATGGACCGGAACCGTTGGCTTCTAGATCAGCAGATAGTTTAGCATTGAACATTTGCTTGGTAAATATTGGCTGGCCATTTTCAACTCGAATGGCAATATTATCCACCAGAAATGGTTTGTTCAGTTTTGCGCTCAACCGTGGCACATAATCCCGCACCTGGTAGGTATGACCAAACAACACATAGGTAGGATTTTCCTGATCAATTATTTGTTTTACTGCCTCGCTGTACCCATCTGCAGAGTAAGATTCCAGCAATGCATCATTAACTTTGAGTACTTCACCTAACTGATATTTGGATGCTTGGTCTGCCAGTCCATCAGCATTGCCGCCTAATACCAGGGCACCTGCGGTTAACCCCATTTCATCAGCAAGATGTTGACCGGCTGCAATCGATTCCAATCCCATCCGGTGTATCTGGCCATTGCTTTCTTCTAATACAATCAGAATATCCATTATTCTAGCTATAATACATTGACATTGTTACGGAAAGCATCCATCAACTTTTCCACCACTTGATCGGCAGAACCCTCAATCATGACAGTCTGCTTTTCACTCTGGGGTAAATACATCTTTACCATCGACTGGCCCGCATCAGTTCCTTCCCCTTCTATCACTTTGATCTCCTTTTTCTTGGCACCCATAATACCTTTGAGAGAGGGATAACGGGGTGTATTCAACCCTGATTGTATAGTAATACTTGCGGGCAGGGAAAGGGATACCCATTGGAACCACCCCGCTTCTAATTCACGCTTCACCTTTATATTACCAGCAGAGACTTCGGTGGCCATAACCAGTGAGGCGGTCGTCATGCCCAGCATTTCACCCAAGATCACGCCCGTCTGGCCCATTCCCAAATCATCCGATTGAAGGCCTGTAAAGATCAAATCAAAATTTTCTTCTTCTAATGGATTTTTTAAATGATCGGCTGTGATCAGCGGGTCTATTTCTTCAACTGTGTCCATTTTAATATGGATCGCGCGATCGGCCCCCTTAGCCAGTGCTTCCCGAACCGTTTTTTGAACACGATCCGGGCCAAGACTCACGGCTACCACTTCACCTTTGCCATGGGCTTCCTTGATTTGAAGCGCTTCTTCAAGTGCATAATTATCGCTCTCATTCATGACATAAGCGACCGCACTCTCATCCACCCATTTTTGATCCGAACTGATTTGCAATGGAGATTCAGCGCCAGGCACCTGTTTTATTAATACCGCAATTTTCATAAATTAATGTATTCCGTGATTAAGGAAAATGAGGGAAAAATTGTACTTAATTTTATGTAAAGTTATGTTGGCAGACGAGGAAAAATCAAGGCATAAACCGACCGGTCAGTCTATTTTGATATTTTACAGTTTCACCAGCACTTATTTCAATATTAAAGCGAAGATAACCTGAGCAAAATTATTATAGCCAATCTGCTTTTTTTTGTTGGGACTATCGTGCTTTTATGGTCGATTAAGCGTTGGATAGAGCGGAGAAAGTAATCATTCAAGCCCAAGAAATTGTTACAAAGTTCCAGAAGTTTGTATCCTCTATATTTAATTATCTATATTTAAGTGTATTTAAATGTATTTCGATTAATATTTAGCCGAGGAAATCGTTTATGCGAAAAATAGTTATTATCTTAAGCAGTATTATTGTTATCGCAGCGCAGCAGAAGCAAAGCGTTGATATTAGGCCGGACGTATTATTCGAGCGAGCCAACGATGCTTATACAAATACTAACACCGCAAAATCACCTGGGAACTCAAGTTATAATTCAATATTAGATGATGTAACAGTTTCCACTTTTGCAGGAAGTGGTGAACAGGGTTCAGCCGATGGCACGGGTACAGCGGCAAGTTTTTATGGTCCCTCTGGGATTGCTATGGATGCTAGCGGCAACTTATTTGTTACAGATACTTTTAATCATTTAATTCGTAAAATTACACCATCCGGTGTTGTCACTACCTTTGCCGGCACTGGGACAGCCGGATCAGCAAATGGTACACGGACAGAAGCAAGTTTTAATAAACCAATAGACTTGGATTTCGATAATAATGGAAATTTGTTTGTTGTCGATTTTGGTAATCATTTAATCCGTAGAATTAAACCATCCGGCGTCGTCACCACCTTTGCGGGTACTGGGGAACCTGGTTCTAATGATGATTCCTGGGGAGGTGCAGCTGCACGTTTTAATAATCCATTTGGAATTGCTATTTTTAAAAAGGAAGGATGGAGTTGGACTAATAATCTTTTCATTGCTGATTACGGTAATCATTCAATCCGTATGATCACAAACGGAGATGAAGATGACGCGTATAACGGCGAAACCACGAAATTTGCGGGCAGTGGTACAGCTGGATCAGAAGATAATGAAGCTTTTGGGCAAGCAAGTTTTAATGGTCCAGTTGGCTTGAGTTGGGACGCTGATTATGACCATTTGTATGTTACAGAATGGTTTGGTCATAATATTCGTAAAATCGATAATAATTATGACACTTATGGTGTTTCTACCTTTGCTGGCACTGGGACAGCCGGATCAGCAGATGGTACACGGACAGAAGCAAGTTTTTATAACCCCGTTGGAATTACAATTGATAATAATGGCAATTTTTATATTGCTGACGCCTCTAACCATAAGATTCGAAAAATAACTTCTGCAGGAGTTGTTACAACACTGGCTGGTACTGGCACAAAGGGAACCACAAATGGTACAGCTGCCGAAGCAACTTTTTACAAGCCCTATGGTCTTGAGTTGGGTCAAAATAATGGTGCTATTTATGTTACAGATTACTGGGGTGATTTAGTCCGTAGAATACTAATAAGTGCTCCTCCTGTGATTGCTAGTATTAGCGATGTTACTATCAAAGAAGATGAAACAGCGACTGTCACCTTAAGTGCTACAGACGCTGAGAGTGATCCGATTACATTTTCAGTTAAAAATAATAATGTTGCAGGAAATTTTTTGAATTTTGATGGCGTCGATGATTGGGTCCAAACAAAAAATGCAAGTGGTGAAGAAGATCACCCTATTCCTGATGAAGGAGATTTTACA
>CAYXUK010000093.1:0-6505 GCA_964468295.1 uncultured bacterium
CACACTTACTGGAAGCTGCAGAAGAAGACCTAGAATGGGAAGTTGGTAAATTCTCCGTAAAAGGTGTTCCAGACAAATCAGTTACTATTCAGGATATCGCTTTTGCAGCATACACGAACCATCCTCAAGGATTAGAAGCTGGACTAGAAGCTACTCATTATTATGACCCGCCCAATATGACTTATCCTTTTGGTAGTTACATTGCAGTAGTGGATATTGACTCAGGTACAGGTGCAGTAAAGGTGCGCAGATTTGTAGCCGTAGATGACTGTGGGAATATCATTAACCCTATGATTGTTGAAGGTCAGATCCATGGGGGTCTTACCCAAGGATTGGCTCCTGCTCTCTTCGAAGAAATCAGCTATGATGATGAAGGTAATATTACTGGAGGTAGTTTCATGGAATATCTTGTACCTACCGCAGTTGAAACGCCACATTGGGAAACAGATAAAACAGTAACTCCCTCTCCCCATCATCCTTTAGGTGCAAAAGGGGTCGGTGAATCACCAACGGTTGGTGCGCCGCCTGCGATAGCAAATGCTGTAGTAGATGCATTGTCCCATCTTGGGGTAAAACATCTGGATATTCCTATTACACCAGAAAAAATCTGGCGTGCAATCCATAAGCAGGACGCTGCCTAAAACTTAAAAACAGAGGAAGCTCGTGAAAGTTGAATTATCAAAAACCTTCTCTATTCGTGCGCCCATAAATGATGTCTGGGATTTCATGACAGATATTAAAAAGGTTTCAACTTGTATTCCCGGAGCCCAATATAATGAGTTACTAGGTGATAATGAGCATTCTGTTATGTTAACTGTGAAAGTAGGCCCAATTAAATCAAGTTATCGGAGTGAAGTCGCCATTAAATCGCTGGATAAATCAAACTATACAATGGAGATAGAAGGTCGTGGTACTGATACAAAAGGTAAAGGTGGTGCTAATATGGAAATGACTGGAAAACTAATTGATAATGGTGATGGGACTACTGGAGTGACGGGAGATTCGATGGTCACAATTCAAGGCATGTTGGCTCAGTTTGGTTCACGAATGATTGAAGACGTCTCCAACCAACTATTTGTCCAGTTCACCGAAACTTTACGTACAAAATTAGAAAGAAATAATAATAATATTGAAAGTAAACAAGAACCAGATTCAGATAATTCATTAAGTGGTACTGCTGTTGCTTGGGCAGCCATAAAGGGTGTTGTTGGCAGAATCATGGGTGCATTTAATAAAAAATAATGGCAAAACATTTTAACTGGATACAACGTATAGCTGAACTTGAAAAGGCGGGCAAATCTTTTGCAATTGCAACTGTTATTGATACTGTCGCACCTACATCCGCTAAACCTATGGCAAAGGCAATTATTACTGTTGATGGTAAATTAGAGGGCTGGATAGGCGGTGGTTGTTCTCAAGATATTATTATAGAAGAATCGCTTAAATGCATCAATACTGGGAAATCCGTCCTAATCCGACTAAGCCCTAATGAATTGAATGATGAAACTCATTCCTTTAAAAAAAATTTTCTCATGGCCTGTGAAAGTGAAGGAACATTGGAATTTCATCTTGAACCAATATTGCCAATGAAAAAAATGCTAATATACGGCACTACACCTTCAGCGGAAACTCTAGCAAATATGGGAAAATTATTGAACTACGATATCGTGGTAATGGGTAATAACGCTGACAAATTATCATTATTAGATGGTATAAATACCCGTAATAAATTTGAATCAATTGAAGGTGCTTTATATGCAATTGTCGCTACTCAAGGAAAAGGTGATATGCGTTCCATTCAATCAGCAATTTCTTCTGATCCTGAGCACATGACCCTTATTGCCAGTAAGAGAAAAGGCGACAAGTTAATGAATCGCCTTTTGAAAAAAGGAATAGACAAAAATAATTTAAAAAATATTAAATATCCTGCTGGGCTTAATATCGGTGCAGTCACGCCGCAGGAAATAGCAGCTTCAATTATTGCTGAAATAATTCAAAGAAGCAGACCAGAGCTTGAAGAAGAACTGGTATTGGATTTTAATCAAGTAAAAGAAGGACAGGAAAAAGACCCAATTTGCGGAATGGGTGTTGATAAGAAGAATGCTGAGCATCTAACTGAATACAAGGGTGAAAAATACTATTTCTGCTGCAGTGGATGCCTAGAAAAATTTGAATCTGAACCTGCAGTGTACGTATAAATATTAATATTTTCTCAGAAGACCATTCTAATATTTGACCTCTGAGTTTTTTTTATTTATTCGATCGAAGCTGAAACGCCTTCCCAATTCCAAGACTATATAGTGCTTCTTTAATCTCATCAAGAATAAATGGATCGTCAATCGTGGATGGCATAACAGCCTTCCCTTCATCTGCCAAACTGCGGATGGTTTTTCTCAGAATTTTACCTGATCTGGTTTTGGGTAATCTTTTCACAATTGCAGCCTGTTTGAAATTTGCAATGGCGCCTATATTGTTGCGAATAATCTTTACCAATTCAGGAACTAAAACATCATTTTCAATTGTATACCCATCCTTAAGCACAACAAAACCAGCTGGAACCTGTCCTTTTAGTTCATCCTCAATCCCCAATACGGCACATTCGGCGACTGCTTCATGGCCCCCAATCAATTCTTCCATTTCACCAGTGGACAATCTGTGACCTGCGACATTAATAACATCGTCTGTTCTTCCCATTACAAATACGTATCCATCCTCATCCTTATAGCCACCATCACCGGTCAGATAATAACCGGGAAAATCTGAGACATAGGAATTTTTATATCGCTCATCATCATTCCACAAAGTAGGCAGACATCCGGGAGGCAGCGGCAATTTGATGACTATGCTTCCTGTGTCGCCTGCTTTGGTTTCTACCCCATTTTCATCAAATACTTTCACATCGAACCCTGGTACAGGTAATGTAGCGGATCCCATTTTTATTTTATTCAAATTTATACCCAACATGTTAGAACAAATTGCCCAACCTGTCTCTGTTTGCCACCAATGGTCAATCACCGGACAGGCCAACATATCGGATAACCATTCATAGGTTGGTGGATCAAGACGTTCTCCTGCAAGAAATACAGATTCTAACAAAGACAAATCATAACCATCTTTATAATATCCTTGCGGATCTTCTTTCTTTATAGCTCGAAAGGCTGTCGGCGCCGTGAAAAAGGATTTTACTTTGTGTTCTGACATTACCCTCCAGAAGGCACCTGGATCAGGTGTCTTAACCGGTTTACCCTCAAATAGGATCGTTGTACAACCGCGGATTAAAGGCGCATAAACAATGTAAGAATGACCTACAACCCAACCTACATCTGAAGCAGCCCAATATACATCTCCCGGATGGACATCATAAATGGCTTCCATACTGTAATTTAGTGCAACAGCATGACCGCCATTGTCCCTGACGATTCCTTTGGGTTTTCCAGTCGTACCTGAAGTGTAAAGTATATATAAAGGATCTGTGGCCTGTAAAGGGACACATTTGTGGTGATTGGCTTGATTAACAAGTACATGCCAATCGTGATCTCTACCTGCTACCATTGTGCAATCTGCCTGGGGACGCTTTAGAATTACTGTATGTGCCGGCTTATTTTTAGCGGCTTCAATAGCAGTATCGAGAAGTGGCTTATATGGAATTACTTTTGTGAATTCGATGCCACAGGTAGCGGATACAATCACCTTAGGTTTGGCATCATCAATTCTTAAAGCCAGTTCATTGGCAGCAAAGCCACCAAATACAACAGAATGAATCGCACCCAAGCGTGCACTGGCTAGCATAGCTATAACTGCTTCCGGGATCATAGGCATGTATATGATAATACGGTCCCCTTTACCTACCCCTAGATTCGCCAAAGCACCGGCAAAAAGGGCAGTCTGATCTAAAAGTTGATCATAAGTAAATGTCTGTTTTTGATTTGTTACAGGAGAATCGTAAATGAGCGCTGCCTGGCTTCCGCGTCCAGTAGCTACATGTTTATCCAGTGCTAAATAGCACGTATTTAGTGTTCCTCCCTTAAACCATTGGTAAAACCCATGTTCATCTTTTGTGAGAATATTTTCAGGGGATTGAAACCAACTTATTTTATTAGATTGCCTTTCCCAAAATTGAGCTGGTTTTTCAATAGATTCTACAAATTCACTAGTATAAGACATTACATGCTTCTATTACAATTTTGGAAAATTTGTTCGTTTAAATCCAGATAGAGTGAAAATGACAATCAGATCAGAAGGGATAGGAAACATTCCCTATCCCTTCTGATCCATATGGTTTTATGAATTAGGTTTACCTAACTCCGTTTTCTTAGCATCTAAATCCATGCCGTGCAAGCGTGCCAGATTCTCACCCAATATCTTCCGTTTGGCCTGTTCTGTCAGCGGTGGGTATCCGTATTCTGTAGTTAGGTCTTCAGGAAGCTCAAAGTTCCAGAACTCTTCCAAGGCCCACTGCGGATGCCAGATTGGAGCCTCGCCGCCATAGATTACCTTGTCTTCACCACACCACCACATTAGCTTGGCCATAACTTCCGCAAATACCCGCGGATGGCGTCCAATAAAGTTGAGTGTTGCCGCAATAGAAGCGTACAGGTTGGGATAGCGGATGGTCTGCCACAAAACTTCGTCTAGCCACGGTAGGCCAATGTGGAAAATAACGAAATTGATGTCAGGGAAATTAGATGCTGCTCCATCCATATCCCAGGTACGAGTATGCTCAATGGGCTGAGGTCCTAGGGGTACACCTTTGTGCACACCAATAAGATTTACACCCAGTTCCTGTGCCTTCTCGAATACAGGGTAGGCGACACGTGGATCATCCATCCGCCAGGGAAAGGGCTGACCGTAGTCATATCGGACATTGTAGAATTTGAAGCCTTTGGCGCCGTATTCCTTCACCTGGACTTCCATCAAATCGAGAGCCTTTTTGCCTTCCAGTGGATTGACTGATCCCCAAAATACAGCTCGGTCAGGATGTTTCTGGGCCATTTCAGCACACTTTTTCCACGGTGATAGACCATCCTTGAAGAGATCTGTAAGAGGTAAAGGTTGGGATACAATCATATCAGTATCTGAGCCTTCAATAACCATATCATAGATTTCATCCACACTCCACTCGCGGAAGAAATCATCCCGGTCTATTACCTTCTCACCTTCCTTTGTTAAAAAAGCATGAAAAGCATACAGGTGTTCATCAAAAAGATCACCTGCCGGTCCAAATGCGTTTGATTTATCAAAATTGAAAATGTGACATACACAGTCAAATACAAATACATCTTTTGGTATAGCCATTTTCTTATCCTCCTTTCTGTTGTTCTGCTAAACGTTTTTCCCTTAGAGGAATTAGCTCTTCCAAGGGAAGTGTTAATTTTTTTCGTGCTGAATCAGATAGTCTGTCCATAGTCCAAACGGGATCCCAAACTACATTAACATCGACTTCGTCAACTTGATCAAACTGTTCCACTCGTTCTTTCATCATTTGAAATAAGATTGAAACAGAAGGGCACCAACCTGTCGTTAATAAAATTTCAATATATACCTTGCGACCCTTTACTTTTACGTTTTCGATTAATCCCATATCAACTACACTGATTCCCCGATCCCGGCAACAGGGATCATAACAATCTCTGAGTGCTTCAATTACTTCACTCTTTTTAATCACTTATTTTCCCTCCTTGTTTATTTGTTCTATTTATCAATTCAAATCTTTATAAGTATGATTCTCTCACTACTCTAAAGCCAGTGTTATGACTTATACTTTCAGGATTACCACTTAGCCGTCTGGCAGCACGTACCCCCCATTCATGATCCATCCATGATCCCCCTCGGAGGACACGCCATCCACTTGCAGTTAAGTCTTCTCTACCATCATCAACTTGGTAAGGATATTCAGCATAAAGTGAACTGCACCATTCCCAAACATTGCCTACCATATCCAGAACACCATATTTGCTAGCACCTTTAGAAAAACAGTTTACAGGAGTAGTCCACCCCACTCCTATTTCCCAGCAATTACAATTTTCAGCTGAGAAGGAATTTCCCCATGGATATATATAATTTTGATCCCCTCGTGAAGCTCTTTCCCACTCAACGTCCGTAGGTAATCTATACTTACGATTACTGATCCCACTCAGCCAATTACAGTAGGCAAGGGCATCAAACCAACTTATATCCACAACAGGATGGTCATTCAAAGAATCGGGAAGATCGTTTTTCCAGTATGGGGGTGATTTGTGACCGCTTTGAATTAAAAAACGTTGGTAATTACGGTTAGTAACAGGATACTTGCCAATCTCAAATGAATTTACTTCAATAATGTGTTTATGATCCCCTTCTCCAATTTGGGATATACCAGCTGGTATATTTATGAATTGATCAGGATCCTTATTGTAAGATGAATCTGGATCCTGGCTGAATGGGCTATATGGAGAAGAACCTGAAGAAGCGCCCGTTAGCGGTCCATCACCACCAACGGGCAAATTTGGAAAAAGGGTGGAACTAA
>CAYXUK010000094.1:0-6016 GCA_964468295.1 uncultured bacterium
TCTATTTATTATTTTGCTCAAGAAAATCTCGAGTTCCAACGCCTAGATAAACAATTCAAAGAAAAGAAACAATGGATTGAAGGTGTCCCGAAACTCAAAACAATAGAACAAATATTCAAAGAACATGGTGGCTACAAAATATTGGGAATAGTCAAGGGATCAGATATGGTAGGCTGGGCTTATGATGGTCCTTACGATCATTTTGATTCTCAGTCAGAGCTGGGCGGCTTTCCAATAGTGGATGAAAAATTAAAAGCAGAGGGTTCGTGCGGAAAATCTCAACATCAGGTGGTTGATCCTGGCAAAGATGGCATGGGAAATGATATTGTTGTGGGTGGTGAAGGGACAGGTATCGTTCACATGGCTCCTGGTTGCGGTGATATTGATAATAAAATTGGTAAAAAATTGGGTATGGTCAGTATCGCCCCGCTTGATGAAGAGTCAAAATTCACAGCTAATTTTGGATGGTTGTCTGGCAAAAGTGCTACTGATGAAAAAACTGTCCAGGCAATTATTGATGACCTTAAAGAAAGGGACCTATTGGTTTATGTTGAAGACTATCCCCATGTTTATCCACATTGCTGGCGCTCCGGCGATGAATTGGTTTTTCGCCTAGTTGATGAATGGTATATCAATATGGATTGGCGGGATGAAATTAAAAAAATTGTGGAAGAAATCAATTGGATCCCGGAGTGGGGTCGGGAACGGGAGCATGAATGGTTAGATAATATGGGTGATTGGATGATCTCAAAAAAACGGTTTTGGGGATTGGCGCTGCCCATATGGACTTTTGATGATGATACCTATTATGTGGTTGGTTCGAAAGAAGAATTGAAATCATTGGCTGTGGAAGGCTGGGATGAATTCGAAGGGCATAGCCCTCATAGGCCATGGATTGATAAAGTAAAGATTAAACACCCGGATTCGGGCTTGATCGGTTCACGGATCGAAGATGTAGGCAATCCTTGGCTGGATGCGGGCATTGTACCATTTTCCACACTTGGCTACCATGAAGATAAAGATTATTGGAAAGAATGGTTCCCTGGAGATTTTGTAACTGAATCTTTCCCCGGACAATTCAGAAACTGGTTTTATTCATTATTGGCAATGTCCGCTTTGCTGGAGGGAAAAGCACCATTTAAAACATTGCTTGGGCATGCGCTTGTAAAGGATGAGACCGGTCGGGATATGCATAAATCCTGGGGCAATACAATCTGGTTTGATGATGCAGCAGAAAAAATGGGTGTGGATGTGATGCGGTGGATGTATGCTGCACAGAATCCGGAACACAATTTATTGTTTGGTTATGGCCACGGTAGTGAAGTCCGCAAGAAACTAATCCAGCTTTGGAATTCCTATTCTTTCTTTGCTACATATGCCGCTGTGGATGATTTCGATCCAAAAAAAGTAAATGTCGCTGATTCTGATCTGAATATTATGGATCGCTGGGTGTTATCTAAACTGCATGCATTTATTCGAGATGCACGGCTGGATTTGGATCAGTTTCGCTCCGATCAATTGATGAATAAATTTGAACTTTTTTTGGAAGAATTATCCAATTGGTACATTCGCCGTAGCCGCCGCCGTTTCTGGAAGAGTGAGAATGACAATGACAAACATGCTGCCTATATAGTACTTTATGAAGTTTTGAACAATGTGATTAAAGTTTTGGCCCCCGTCCTGCCTTTAGTTACAGAAGAAATCTACCAAAACCTTGTACGTAATTTGGATGAAACTGCACCAGAAAGTATCCACTTATGTGATTATCCCATTGCAGATGAAAACAAGATTGATGCTATCCTGATGGATAAGGTTGATGCGCTTCGCCGTGTGGTTGAATTTGGACGATCCGCACGAAATAAAGCTAATCTGAAAATCCGTCAACCGTTAACCAAGCTTTCTTTTAGTGTGAATGATGATGAAATTGCTGATTTTATTATGGACCAGCAAAATATTATACTGGATGAACTCAATGTAAAATCAATCAACCGAGTCCCATCCGAATCCGATCTGCTTCGCTATCATATTAAACCAAATTTGCAGGTCCTTGGTCAAAAATTTGGTAAGGAGCTCCCATCAATCCAAAGTTTTTTAGCTGAAAGCGACAGCCATAAAATATTGGAGGAAATTCGATCAAAAAAAAGTTACAAATTTGATCTAAATGGCAAAAGTGTCAGTATTGGCAGAGATGATCTTTTATTCAATACCGAATCTGTAGATGGATTTACTGCTTCTGGAGATGACCATGTAACGGTGGGATTGACGACAAAATTAACAAAAAAACTAATTCAGGAAGGTATAGTAAGGGACGTAATTAGACAGGTGCAAACGATGCGGAAAAATGCTAATTTCGCCGTCGAAGATCGTATCAAAATTTATGGAATCCTCGATGGTGAGGTGGGAAAAGCAATCCGGTCTTTCGAAGATTTTTTTAAAAATGAAGTATTGGCTGTTGAACTTGTTAATGAAGATAAAACCGGTGAATTCACCGACCAGTTTCAGATTGGAGACCAGCAGGTTCAATTTGGTCTAGAACGTGTAAATATTTGAAAGGGATAAATATTTTGGGAAAAAAATATACAAAGGCTAAACTGGAAAAGTTTAAAAAGGAAATTGAAGAAAAAATGGGCACAGTTTCTGAGGAAGTAGATACATTGCGCGAAGGACTTGGACCCGCAACAAATAAACAAGGCGGTGTTACACCGGATGCCATTTACAGCCTTCATATGGCGGATGCAGGTACAGATTCTCATGAGCAGGAAAAAAACTTTATGCTCATGAATCGCGGTAGTGATTACTTCAAGAACCTAAAAATTGCCCTCGAACGTATTAGGGAAGGTAGTTTTGGTATCTGCAAAATATGTGAAGATCTGATTCCGGAAGAACGGATGATGGCAGTTCCCAGTGCTACAAAATGTGTTGATTGTAAAGAAAAAGAAAAGCTTGGGTTAGCATGAAAATATTGTTTGTGAGCGCCGTCCTGGTTCTCGCAGACCAAATTTCAAAGACAGTTGTAAGAAATACAATGTCTTTATATGAATCAATTCCGGTTATACCGGAATTTTTTCATTTAACCTATGTAACTAATGATGGGATGGCATTTGGAATCAATTTCCCTTTTGGAATCTATGTTTTTTCCGGAATATCTATTATTTTTACAGGGTTTCTATTCTGGTATCTGTGGTCTATTAAAGATGATGAAATTGTAGTTCGCGCCGGCGTTGCCTTAATACTTGCCGGTGCTATCGGAAATTTAATCGATCGTATTTTTTTGGGAGAAGTGGTTGATTTCCTCGATTTTATGATTGGCGATTTTCATTGGTATGTGTTCAATTTAGCCGATTCCTGTGTAACAGTAGGCCTGGGGTTTGTACTGTATGATTCACTGGTTTTAAACCGAAAAAAATCTTCTCAAATTGATGAATAAAACAATTTCAGCCACAGGAGGGAAAAATATCCGACTGGATATATTTATTTCTGACCAACTGACTGATCTGAGTCGATCACAGATTCAAAAAATGATCCGAGACGGTCTCGTATTGGTAAATGGCAAAGAATCCAAAACGGGATTGAAACTGGATGGAAATGAAACTATTCAATATTGTTTTCCTAATCGTACTCTGGAATTAAACCATATTACTCCAGAAGATATACCGTTGAATATTCTCCATGAGGATGAAGATATGATTGCTATTAATAAAACCGCTGGAATGGTTGTGCATCCAGGCGTTGGAAAAAGAAATCATACTTTAGTCAATGGACTGGCATTCCATTTTGAAACCCTGTCTGACCTCAATGGAGTGCTTCGCCCCGGGATCGTCCATCGATTGGATGAATATACTTCCGGTGTTATTCTAGTTGCGAAGAACAATCAATCTCATTCGAATCTGGCCGCGCAGTTTGAAAATCGTACAATTCAAAAAGAATATTTGGCTGTTACCTGGAATCACTGGAAAGAAACAGCAGGGCAGATTGATGCTGCCATCGGGCGAATGCGTGTTGACCCTACATCGTATGTAATCAATAAAATTGGAAAGCAGGCCATTACTGATTATAAAGTTATCAATCAGGGTAAAATTATAAGTAAAGTTGCTTTTTATCCTAAAACTGGAAGAACTCATCAAATCCGTGTACATTCCGCCAGTATGAACCATCCGATATTTGGCGATGAGAAATATGGCGGGGGTATAAATAAAGCCAAGGGATTTATTCCTGAAATTACTCGGTGCTTGAAGGAAATGTTGAACAAACTAAATCGTCATGCATTGCATGCGAGAAAAATTTCTTTTCTCCATCCTCGCACTGAAAAGAAAATTGAGATTGAAGCACCGATTCCTAAAGATATGCAGCAGCTAATGGAAGAGATGAAAGTCATTCATGGATAACAATGGCATGATACTAGCAGATTTTTTATCTTATCTTAAAAAGGAGAGAGGGCTTTCGACGCATACGGTGAAAGCCTATGAATACGATTTAAATCGATTCATTTCATTTGTATGGCATAAGGATCAAAGAAACATTCGCAAATTTGAAGATATTGATCGTGAATTGATCCAGCAATATTTGGGCTTCGAGTTTGATCATGGTTTTTCCAGCAAGACTGTTGCCCGAAGGCTGGCTGCCCTGAAGTCATTTTTTAATTATTTAGTGCGTTCAGAAAGAATTTCAGATAATCCTGCCATATATGTGCAATCACCAAAAATATCTCAATCTTTACCCAATTTTATTGATCATAAAGTGATTGATGTATTGATGGAAAGCCCTGACGCTTCAACTGAAATTGGCGTAAGAGATCGTGCAATATTAGAATTATTCTACAGTACGGGTATACGATTGAATGAATTAATTATGCTTGATATCGGTGCGGTCGATTCCATAAACCAAATGATAAAGGTCCATGGAAAAGGTAACAAAGAACGGTTGATTCCCTTTGGAAATAGAGCGAAATTTTGGTTAGAGAATTACTTGAAAAACCGTGCAGAATCTTTTCATACTTCTCCAATAAGAACACCATTATTTGTAAATGCCAAAGGGAAGCGTGTTCCCAGAAGTACCGTACAAAGAAGAATTCGTAATTATATTAAAATTGTTGCTGATGGAAAAAGACTAGGGCCCCATATTTTGCGTCATTCATTTGCAACACATTTAATGGATAAAGGGGCAGATATTCGAGCGGTAAAGGATTTATTGGGACATAATAGTTTGTCATCCACGCAAGTTTACACACACGTTCAGCCAGAAAAAATGAAAGAGATATATAAACAAGCACACCCTCATGGGAGCAAATAGGAGGAACAATGCTCGTTACAGGTAAAGATTTAAAATTGGATGCTATCGGAATAACCGGTGTAGAGGAAGTTCATCGCAATTTATCTGTTGAAAAATTGATTGAAGAAACGGTAATAAATGGTGAAGGTGTTATTGGCCCTCGTGGTGCAACCATCGTTGATACTGGAAAGTATACAGGCCGTTCGCCTAAAGATAAATATTTTGTAGACGAGCCCACTTCCACAGATAATCTGTGGTGGGGGCCTGTGAATCGTAAAGTGGATGAATCTATTTTTGATACCTTATACCAGAAGGTGATCGATTACTATAATACAGATAACACTAAAACATACCTATTCGATGGTTTTGCCGGTTTTGATCCGACACATAGCATCAAGGTGCGAATGATTGCCAAAAAGGCGTGGCAAGCCCATTTTGTCCATAATATGTTTATTCGTCCTGAAACGGACCAATTAAATGGTTTTACGCCTGATTTTACAATTATCAATGCTTCTAGCGTTTTTAATGAAGATTTTGAAAAATATGGAATGAATTCAGAGACATTCATCATTTTCCATATGGGGAAACGGTTGGCCATTATTGGGGGTACAGAATACGGCGGTGAAATGAAAAAAGGCATTTTTTCCGTTCTTCATTACATGCTTCCCTTAAAGGGGATTCTATCCATGCATTGTTCGGCTAATGTGGATGATGATGGAAATAATCCCGCCATATTTTTTGGATTGAG
>CAYXUK010000095.1:0-5813 GCA_964468295.1 uncultured bacterium
TAAAAAATAAGTTGCCATTTGTCTGGCACTATAAAGTTATTGGTTCGCTTTCAAAAATTCCGGCCAGTAGGTCATATCCAATGACAAAACATCCAACTGTTTCCCACTTTCTTTTGCATTATTTAACCGAGCAACTTTGTCTTCATCAATCCACCAATAATAGAAAATATCCCAATATTCGCCAACATAGCGTGATAATTTCCATTCTGGATACCCGAATTTGTCCCACCACATAGTTCGAATATAATTCCTTGCGATACTGAAAGCTGTCGGATGAACCTCACTCACAATCCCATCAATCTCTTGAATAATTTCTACACGTCTTTTTTGGTCAAAACACGTATCATATTCATCTAGTAATTCATCAACACGTTCACTTTTGAATCCCCAAACATTGTTATTATCATTTTTGTCTGCAAGGGTTGAGCGGTAAGACGTCTCAGGGTTTGGATAAACAAGTCCACTATATGCTAACATAGCAATAGTAAAGTTTCGTTCATTCACATTTTTGATCATGGTGTTGTAATCCACAAATTTTATTTGCATATCAATTCCATAATCTTTCAACATTTGTTGAACTGGAGTCGCCATATATTCATAAGTTTTTGGCAGGTCCAATTGAAATGACAATACTTTACCTGTGGGTTTATGTACAAGCCAGCCATCATCATTTCTTGTCGTATATCCAGCTTCTTTAAGTAATTCAACAGCCTTTTCCGGATTATGATTAAATTGGTTATTATTTGGATTTTCATACATGGACCCTGCATACATTGAGTTCATCATATCATACTCGTTGTAATACATTTCCTTATTCATTTTCTCTCTATTATAAAGATAACAGAACGCATACCGAACACGTTTATCATCAAATGGCCATTTCCGCATATTAAAGAAATATCCTGATGTCCCTGCTGGGCGCTCTGAGAAAACACGCTGTTTTTTAATCCATCCTTTTTGCGTAGCTTCAAAATCAGTTTCTTCTACCCATCGTCGGGCACGGCTCACAGTAAATATATCTTGTTCACCTTTTTTGAATTTTTCATACTGAAGTGCATCATTATCTTTTACAACGGATATTTTAATTTCATCAAAATTATATTTAAATCGGTTAAATGGATCATCCTTTGCCCAGTAATCATCTCTTCTTATCAAAGTATACGATTCCTGATTTCGGATCATATTTTCAGGAATGATGTAAGGGCCTGTCCCAGGTATTAAAGAAAATGTATACTCTTCTAGGTAAGCTGTTCCGTCCAGATCTTTCAGAATATGATTTGGATGTACGGCCATGGTTGAAATGTAAAGAAAATTTCTCCAGTTCACTTCTATCGCTTTTACAGAAACAATATATTTACTTTCAGCAACGGGGCGTTCATATTTACTAAATGTCAATTGCTCACTAGGCATCAGAATTGTTTCATCCATCCGCAAATCCCAGGTCGCAACAATATCATCTGCAATTACAGGCATTCCATCGGACCATCTTGCGTCAGGATTAATTCGATATTTGAATGTCATTTTGTCTTCTGAAATAGACCAGTGAGATGCCAATCCCGGAACGAATTCTAATGTAGCAGGGTGTTGACCTAACAAGGTCTCATAACACAAAGCTGTAATAGTTCTTGAGTTTATAACTTGGCTAGAGTTTTGGCCAATAACACGCAATGTTCTTGGAAATAAAGAGTGAGTGTAGTGAATTTTACCTCCTTTTTTGGCGGTAGGGTCACCAAAAAATGTTCCATCCTTTTCCTCTGACCACACATAGGTTTGGAAGCCCAATTCTTCTGCATACTTTTCAAATCCGTATCCGCCTTCCTTTGCGGGTGTAGACGTGTCTCTATCCTCAACTACCACTTTTGAAACAGAAATTGTTTTGGATTTCTTCTCACCTCCACCACAGCCGATGGTAATAAAAGACATCAAGAGAAAAATAAATAATATTTTCCAATATTTTGTATTCATAAATATTCCTATAAATTAGTATTCTAAATAGTACAACTTACATTTAAAAGATGGATGGGAAGTTAGGTTAACCTGATTGAAACAGAAATTAAAAACCCTGCATATTAGCAGGGTTTTTAACAAAGATATTTGATTTAAAAACCTTTCACCTGACCAGATTTTTTATACAATTGCCAGACGATGTGCCAACCTAATGCAACGATTCCCATTAGGAGAAGCCAACTATATTGTGCAGGGACTCCTAAATTTCCACCGGCAAAATAAGTAGTGTGCTGGTTGATCATTGTCCAAATCAGTGGTACTGACATATAAGTATTGTGTTTTGAACGTAACCCTGCCAACGCTAATTTATCGCCATCAGGGGCCTCACCATTTTTTATTGATGTGATAATGGATTGTTGGGCGGGCCAGATTCTGAACCAGACATTAAATGCCATCATGGTTCCAAACATTGCACCCAAATGTATATTGAAAGCTCTGTATTCAAACATAGCGACATGCTGCATTAACAAAACAATTAATCCAATCAATGAAAAGCTAACCAATGTAATTACTCTAACATTTGAAGCTAGAGAACTTTTATATAGAAATTCGTAGATGAACTCACCTCCTAATACAACCAATAACATTACATGTGCTTTCCATGTTACATCCACTCCTGAACCAAACATCAGGTTCCCAGCTGACTCACCCATGGACAAACTGCCATTCCAAAAAATAATATAAAGCAAAATGAAACCTGTTATCCATGTCCAGGCTGCTCCCCAGCGAAAAAAGTATAGCGTACGGGGCATAAGTTCTGGAACTACTTTCTTTTTAGAGTCCGCATCAAGCGTAGCTGCTACGTGGGCATTGATCCAATTGAAAAAGTATAGTAATCCAATCCAGGTAATTCCTGCTATAATATGAATCCACTTAAATAGGGCGTGCATTAATTCCATTAAGTTCTCCTTGGTTTAATTAAAATTTACTCAAAACCTGTGCGGGAATTTAATTCTCCACAAGGTAAATTTCTTATAAAGTTTCTGAGTGCGTTGATCATTATAGAGACATATATCGAAAATAATATTATTACATGGTAAGAAGCAAAATTAGGCTAAATCTTTTATGAGAGATTGATGTATATCTCTTGAAAGTTTTTCTTTATATCTATAGTCTTTATAATGGATATTCAAGTAAACTGATTCAGAACTATGATTAAAATCATTAAACTGTTTTTCCTTAAAATTAAATTGGATATAGTGCACTGAACTTATCTTATCAGATTCCTCGCGCCCCTTTTCAAATTGAGCATATACTTTTTGCCCACCACATTCAAACCATAAATATTCACCAACTGTTAGACCAATAAATTTATTTAATATAGGGCGGATTTGAGCTTCTTCAGTCACCTCAATGAATAGAGTTGCGCTAAGCGCTCCGTGCGGTGGCAAGATTGAATTATATACATCAATTTCTGCTTGAATTTGTTCATCGTGGACCAGGCGCTCTGTTCGCATCATTTCCTGAATTTGGAAAATTAATGTTCTTCGGTTTTCAAATGTTATAGTAACATTTGGTCCTATCGATATTCTACGATGTTTTTTATAGTCGATTACCTTTTTACGATAATCATCTCTTATTTTTTCGTATTCGATGATATCCATCAAATCTTTTAATTCAAGTGGTTTCATATTTTCTAACTAGTTTTGGTTAAGGCCATAGGCTTTATATAATTCTAAAATTGGATGACTGGGCATAATTGTACCATTACTTGCCTGTTTGAGTTGTTGGCTGGCTAATGAACAGTCAGAGCAAACTTTATTAGCTTCTCGCTGATTGATATCATTCACACATCGTTCAGCTACTTTTATCGATTCATCAAAATTTTCTACCTTCATTCCCCAGCCTCCATCCATACCACTGCATCGGTTGATCAAATTAATTTTTGTATCTGGAACCAACTTTAAAATATCCCGTCCTTTAAATCCCATTTGTTGTGCCTTGAGATGGCAGCTAACATGATAATTAACGGTACCAATCGAATTTTTAAAGTCAACTTTTAGCTTTCCCTGTTTATTCAAATAAACAAGATACTCGGAAATATCATATGTATTTTCTGAGATTAATTTATTTTTTTCATCTAATGCTAAATAATCTGGGTACTCTTTTTTCAGCGTCAGGCTGCAGGTGGGAGGACCTGTTACAATTATTTTATAGCCGTCAGTTACCCATTTGTAAAGCTCATTTATGTTGGGTTCTGCTTGATTTTGAAATCCATCGAAATCACCAGGACTCAAAAATGGTGCTCCACAACATTGCTGGGGAGGATATACACATTCTATTTCGTTATGTTCCAATATAGCAACTGCTGCTTTCCCTAACTCAACATCATGAGAGTTCGTATAACATGTCCCAAATATAGCAACCTTTTCAATCGGATTAAGAATTTCAGATTGATGATTCTTGTACCATTTACTGAATGTGTTAATGTAAAACTTCGGCAGAATTCTTTTGCGATGAATTCCAACCAATTTTTCCATTAGCAATCTAACTAAACCAATCCTGTTAAAAAAATTGATAACCGGACCAAAAAGGGAACCTAGCTTTCCTGAAAAATCGGTATTTGCTAAAAAAGAATCGTTTCGTTTTATTCCTCTTTCCTTCGTTCGAATGGCTTGTGCTCTTGTCATTAGTTTTGGAAAGTCCAATTGAAACTCGTGTTCTTTTCCCGGTGTATAAGGGCAAACCGGATCACATAGCTTACACTGGTAACACAGGTCCACTACCTCCCAACGCTGTACATCTGACAAATCAGAAATTTCACCGCGAAATTCCACTTCTTGACTTGCTTCAACGGCATGCTCCCCTTCCGGCAGGTCCAGATATTCATCTTTTTCTTTCAAAGCCTTGACTCGTCCTTGATCTTCGGCTACTTTTCTTTTACTATCTCCAGCTTCATCTACAGAATTGAAGAGGGATGGGAAGGATGGACATAGATTGAAACACAGCCGGCACCCTATACAAATATCATATATGCGATCCATTTCTGCGTACAATGAATCAGCGTCCCAGTATTTTGGGTTTTTTATATCATAAATTGTGTTCGTTGTCTCGGAATGATTCAGCATATGATAAGATGTATTAATAGAAAAAGAATCCCAGACCAAATGGCCCGGGATTCTTAATTATAACTAAACAGTAAAGAATTTAATTATAGAGTATCAAGGGTTTCCTGAAACCGACCTGCGTGAGATTTTTCTGCTCTCGCCAGAGTTTCAAACCACTCCGCAATTTCATCAAACCCTTCCTCTCGTGCCGTTTTGGCAAAGCCTGGGTACATCTCAGTATACTCATATGTCTCACCAGCAACAGCAGCTTTTAAGTTTTTTTCAGTGTCTCCAATCTCCAACCCTGTAGCCGGATCGCCTCCGCCCTGTTTTTCAAGAAACTCAATATGACCGAACGCATGCCCAGTTTCGCCGTCCGCGGTATTTTTAAACACACCCGCCGCATCCGGATAGCCCTCTATATCAGCCTGTCTAGCAAAATACAGGTAGCGGCGGTTTGCCTGAGACTCTCCAGCAAAAGCTGCCTTCAGATTTTCAAAAGTTTTTGTTCCATCAAGTGACATTTTAATCTCCTTTTTATATTATGATTTAATTAATGGTTTTGGCAGATTCCCTCAATTGTCAGTGAAATTTGTTTCACATCAAAATTGATTAGTCTTTGCACTTTTTTATCTAAGTCTTTGGGTAATATGTTGATATCATAAACACTATCGCATTTTGTACATAATAAATGGTCATGACGTGAAATATTGCCATCATATTTCATAACATCTCCATCTTTTATTACATTAATTTCTC
>CAYXUK010000096.1:0-5791 GCA_964468295.1 uncultured bacterium
TATAGGTATACACCAAGCCCTTTTGAGCAAAATATTTTGCTGTGGCAGAAGTTACCCCATCAACATCTTTCGACCCTGGAGAGTATGCAAACATCGGTAGTGCAGTATTTATAATTCCATCAGCAATCTTTTGCTTGTATCTTGTAGAATAAGGATCAGGCGTAACGGTTAACCCGCTGCCAACCTCCATTGTTGCGTCATGACCCATAAACTTTTTTCCACGATAATTACTATTGGTTAATGTAGCGCTATATATAACAGTTAGATTCTTGTCAGGGTATTCCAAAATAGTTTGAAAATTATCAGGCACATCTCTTTCATGTTTAATCAATTCAGGAAAGTTTTCTTTTGTGTAACGATAAATTCCACCAGATGATGATACGGTTTTGGGGATTCCAAGATCCATAATTTGATTCACTGCATCAAAGTCGTGTGAAAATAAATCCCCAGATAAGCCTGTTCCATAATCATACCAACAGCGCCATCTGAAGTATCTTTCCAGGTTAAAGGGAACTTTATTTGGTGCTGGCCCCTGCCATCGATCCCAATCTAATGATTTAGGTGTAGCAAAAAGATCCTTGGAATTATACTTTTGTCCATAGTCTTCAATCGAGTTCCACTGAATTGGATACACCCACGCTCCACCAGGAGAATTACGATTCGTCGTTATTTCGACAAGAGTAACGGGTCCAAGAATATCATTATCAATTATTTCTTTTGCTTTTTCATGGCTAGCAGCAGCTCTACTATGGTGCCCCAATTGCAACTTCATTTTACTTCCATTAAACGAATCATACATAGCCTGGGCTTCTTCCATTGTTCGGGTCATACATTTTTCAACATATACATGTTTTCCTGCGCGCTCTGCATCTATGGCCATTTTAGAATGCCAGTGGTCAGGTGTGGTGATTATAACAGCATCAATATCATCACTGGCTAGCATATCTTGATAATCTAGATATGCTTTTGCTGGCTCTGTTTGAGGCTGTATCCCATTTGGCCTTACCGTGGAGACTGAAGATGCCACCCCTTGGTCTCTTCTTGTAGAAAAAACATCACACACTCCTGTAAGAGCAACATTTAAGTCATCTTGTTGTAAATAAGTTTCAAAACGCTTATCAAGCTTGTTTTTATCCGAGGCAGCTTTTGCTTTTGCCGCCCATTCAGGATTTCCAAATCCTGCTGCTTTTAAATCTTGGGCTCCCCTCCATCCATAGCCAATAACGCCTAAACGAATAAGGTCACCTGGTTTTTTATTTTTCAAAACTGCTGGGGCTTTTTTTCTCAAGGAAAGTTCTTCCATAATTTCCCCGCTACGCATTTTATCTAGTGCTTTTTTCTTATAATAATTCCATGCATAAAGAAGTACTGCAGGAACAGCTGTTAAGCCCTTTATTATATCCCGTCTTTCAAATTGCAACCCTGTCTTTTCTTTTGATATATCTTGGCTTTTCTGATCTGATTTTTTTTCTGACATAAAACGCTCCTTCAGTGTTTAATTCTTAGTCTTTTTGTAAAAACTTATCTAATCCTGTTATGTGGCTTGTAGGAAACATAACTAAAACAAATAGCGCACAGGCTTCAATTAAATTTTTATCAATGATTAAATAGCTTCCTTCTGGGGGCTTTGAATACTCTAAACCCACAAGTGGCGGGTGAAATAAATAATATAAACAAATGAGGCTTGCACCAGCAATCGCGCCCCAACGAGAAAAGAGGCCAAATAAGAGACTTAACCCAATTATAGTTAACCCCCACATATTCAAAGTATCTACTGCGCCAAGGATGCTTGGATTTGTAACCATCCATTTTGCCAACCCAGAAAATATCCATTTTGAATCCAATAAGTAAGCTGCAGAAGTCCAATTAGCATTCGATAATTTTGCCATTCCTTCATATAATAAATGCCAGCCGATAAGTAATCTCAGTAATGTCAAACTAACTAATTGACATTGATTATAATCAGGCGCAAGTGAACTCATTTTATTATTCATTATATTCTTCCCCCACAAGTGTAATTAATGCTACTTCCAATAGCACCTACGATAATAATCAAGATTCTCGATAAAAGCAAATAACCAACATAATTTCAAGTGAATTTATTTATTGCTATTTACTCAAATAGGGCATCAATTTAAAACCGTTTTTTTACTACTTATTTAAATTTTGTTTCATTAACAGAGGGAGGGAGATTAACTATGTTTTTACCAAAGATTAAATACGCGCCAATTCTAATAACAATTTTTCTTTTATTTTCATGTCAATCAAATAATGCGAATGATAAGTCTGATAATACTAATTCCGGATTAATTAAAGAAAAACTAGTTGACAGATCATCAGAAATGCCAACTGATAGCGCTTTATACAAAAACCCTGAATTGCCAGTAATGGATAGAGTGCGTGATCTGATGAGCTATATGACTGTTGAGGAAAAAGTAGGTCAAATGACACAAGTTGAAAGACAGTTTCTTGATGGAGATTCTAATATATCAAAATACTTTTTAGGATCACTATTAAGTGGTGGTGGTTCTGCTCCTAAAAACAATTTTCCTAGATCTTGGGCAGATATGTATGATAGGTTCCAAAAAGTCGCACTATCTACAAGGTTAGCCATACCAATTATTTATGGTGTTGACGCTGTACACGGACATGGCAACGTTATTGGTGCTACTATTTTTCCACATCATATTGGCTTAGGATGTACAAATAATCCAAAGGTTGTAGAAAAGGTGTACCGAGCAACAGCTGTTGAGGTTGCAGCTACAGGTATAGATTGGAATTTTGCTCCATGCCTTGCTGTGCCAAGAGATGAAAGGTGGGGGCGAACATATGAAGGGTTTGGTGAAACTCCCGAAATTGTTAAATCAATGGCGGCAGCTGCAGTAGTTGGCTTGCAAACAAATAAATTAAATAATCCAACAAGTGTGCTGGCAACAGCAAAACATTTCCTAGGGGATGGTGGAACAAAATGGGGAACAGGGCTAGATAAAAAGATGGATCAAGGTGATACTCAAGTAAGCGATCAGGAAATGAGAGAAATACATCTTCCAGGATATTTACCTGCCCTTGAATCTAATGTAGCAACTGTAATGCCATCTTATAGTCAAATTAATGGTACATATATGCATATGCATAATGATCTATTAAATGGGCTATTAAAAAAAGAGCTGGATTTTAAGGGTTTTGTAATTTCCGATTGGGCAGCTTTAGAACGAATGGTGGGTCACCCTGCAGATTCTTTAGATGGCTATAAAAAGAATATTATAGAATGTATTAATGCGGGTGTAGATATGGTCATGGTCCCTGGGGCTGTACCACATGGAAATCAAAGTTATGAAAATTTTTTTAAGTTAATGATTGAATCAATTAAAGAAGGATCGATTAGTGAATCAAGAATAAATGATGCTGTAGCAAGAATTCTTAAAATAAAATTTGAAATGGGTTTATTTGAAAATCCATTTACGGATCGATCGCTTCTAAATAAAGTTGGCTCTAAAGAACATAGAGAAATTGCTAGAGACGCTGTAAAGCAATCTTTGGTTGTATTAAAAAATAATGGTGTCTTACCAATATCAAAAGATTTAGGGCAAGTTCATGTCGCAGGTAAAAATGCTGATGATTTAGGAAATCAATGTGGTGGGTGGACAATATCCTGGCAAGGAGAAAGCGGTCCTTTGACAAAAGGAACAACTATATATGAAGCCATACAGGTTGCAGTAAGCTCTTTTACAAATGTTACTTATTCTAAGGATGGATCTGGTGCAAAGGGAGCAAATATTGGCATAGTCGTTGTTGGTGAAACTCCGTATTCAGAAATGCAGGGTGATAAAGAATCATTATATCTTGATAAACAAGATTTAAAAGCTATTGAAAACGTAAGAAAAGCTGGTGTTCCAGTGGTAGTAGTAATTGTTTCAGGCAGGCCGTTAATTATTGAAAATGAGGTTGATAAGTGGGATGGTTTGATTGCAGCTTGGCTTCCAGGTTCTGAGGGAAAAGGAGTTACAGATGTACTGTTTGGGGACTACAACCCAACGGGAAGATTATCAGTAAGCTGGCCAAGAAATATGGAACAAATTCCTATTAATTTTGGCGATAAAGAATACGACCCACTGTTTGAATATGGTTTTGGTTTAAGTTATTAATTTAAAATAAAAAAAATCCCCAATCATTTGATTGGGGATTTTCTATATCACTAATATAAATAATTTTGTCTAGAGAGTATATTGTACTCCAAATCTCATTACACTATCAAATACACCAAAATCCGTATAAGAGACATCGACACCAAGGCCTGCCATTTTAAATCCGACACCTAGGTTTATTCCTGCTTCATCAGAAGGCGTTACAAATCCAGCTCTAATATCTAACATATTCATTAAACTGTACTCTACACCTACACGGTATGTTGTAAAATAATCCCGTGGTCGCTCATTAACTAAGGAAACAGAAAGATTTTCAGCCATATCAGCAGAAACGCCCATTCTAAATGTCAACGGTATCTCAAATTGTTCTTCAGCATACTTTAAGCTTTGAGAAAAGTTTCTTGCGCTCATCGCAATCATAAGATTTTTCCAATCCATTTGATACATAAGGCCAAAATCATATGCTGTTGTATTCATCTTTAAATCTTCCTTGCTAGCTCCAGCATCAGAAGATTCAGATGTTAAGTGTGCCGTTCCAAGGTCTTCATTTGCAAACTTTACATGTAATCCAACGCTAAATCTATCTGTTGGTGCAAATGCATAACCCAAACCTAAAACAGCAGCTGATGGTTTAAACATTTCTGTATCTACATATCCAGACTCACTTGTGCTTCTAACGGTTCCTTGTAGATCACCATAATCTACATTCATCATTGAAACACCAAGAACACCCGCATTAGACGCATATGCAAAGCCTACAGCATTATACGAAATATCTGCAATCCACTGAGTTTGACCAACAGCTACATTCATACCCTCTAATCTTGCCATACCAGCAGGATTATAAAATAAAGATGATGCTCCACCTGTTTTAGCAGTAATAGCATCCCCTAAGGCTGCCGCTCTCGCATCAGGCGAAAAGCTTAAAAACTTCATTCCTGTTTGCGCTAATTTATCTGTACCAAGATCATCGTCATCATCTTGAGCCACAACAAATGAACACAAGAGTGTTAACATTAGAACGGGTATTAAATTAAATATATTTAGTTTTTTCATAATTTATCCCTTTGGTTGTAATCTATTTGATTAACGAATTATAACAAATTTACGTTCTGCAGTTTCGCCAGAATCATTATCTGTAATATGAGCAATATACAGACCGCTAGCAACTACCTGTCTTGATGAAGTTGTTTGATCCCAATATTCATCACCACTTCCATCATTATGTTCAATTGTTTCAACTAACTCACCTAATTGAGTAAAAATCTTAATTGTACAATTTCCTGGAACATCCAAAAATCCAAGCTTATCTCTTTCAGAGAATCTTATGTCTGTTGATGCCCCTATATGAAAAGGATTGGGAACCACACGAACATCTGCCAAAGTTGCACCTGGAGCTCTTTTTAAGCTTGCAGGCAAAAAAGTCTGTGTCCAATGTTGATTACTTTTTAGCGCACCCGCTGGTGTCTGCGCAGCGCCACTATTTTCCGAAGCATCACCTACAGCCTGGATAAAATAATAATAATTTTCTCCACGCTCTGCATTGGTATCATCCCAAGACATCTCACTAGCACCAAGATCGGCAACCCATTCATGTCCTAAACCACCATGATTTTCAAGAGCCGCTCCAATATATGGAAAGGAAT
>CAYXUK010000097.1:0-1241 GCA_964468295.1 uncultured bacterium
GGATAGCTGTAATCATTTCCTTGATCTTCCGAACAATGGTTTTTTTAAAACCAATTGTATCATATAATGTTCGTGCCAGCTGTTGTGTTAGAGAACTGAATCCTTGTTTATAACTAAAACTGAATAAATTAATAACAATGGCACGAAAAACATCTCGCATAGAGATTCCCCAGTGATCATAAAAGCGACGATCTTCAGATGAGATTAATGCGTTTTTCACATTATTAGGAATTTGATCCAGGCCAATAAAAATGCGTTTTTCCAAATACAGTTCATCCAAAATTTCACCATCTGCAGAATAAATACGTGTCACGAGGTCCGGGTCATAATTTTCTAATTGATCCAAGGAAGGCAGGTCCTGTGATAGATAAAAGATATAGCCAAATATTACTATTGCCCCCGTAAAAACCAGGATGGAGGCACTTTTTAAATATTTCTTCCAGTCTGAAATGGAAAGTTTGAATATCATATTGAAATTTAAGTCAGTGCCTGACCTAGAACAGGCAGGAAATTGATAAAGTTAACTCAAATGACCGGGGACTGGTTCCAGAAAGATCAGAAATTTATTTTTCTGGGCGGATCATTTTTTCGGGTTGGACCAGTTGATCAAACTCTTCCCCACTCATGTAACCCAAATTGATTATTGCTTCACGTAAAGATAAATTATCCTCGTATGCTTTTTTTGCTACTTCAGCAGCCTTATCATATCCGATATGAGGATTCAAAGTGGTCACTAGCATTAATGAATTATATAGGTTTGAATGGATTCGTTCTTCATTGGCTTCGATACCATCAACGCAATGGACCCGGAAAGAATCACATGCATCAGTTAATAGTCGAATGGATTGAATAATATTATAAGCAATTACAGGGCGGTAAACATTCAGTTCAAAATTTCCGCTGGCGCCTGCAACGGAAATAGTGACATCATTGCCCATCACTTGCGTGCATACCATCGTCATAGCCTCACACTGGGTGGGATTCACTTTTCCCGGCATGATGGATGACCCTGGTTCATTGGCAGGAATCAAGATTTCTCCAATGCCTGAACGGGGACCGCTGGCCAACCAGCGAATATCATTAGCAATCTTAAATAATGATCCCGAGACTGTCTTCAATGCGCTGGATAATTCTACAATGCTATCTTGTCCTCCCAATGCTTCAAATTTGTTTTCAGCAGTTTTGAATGGAAGACCTGTTAAACTTGAAATCTCATTTGCTACTTGTTCCCCGAATCCCTC
>CAYXUK010000097.1:1341-5790 GCA_964468295.1 uncultured bacterium
ATACCATATGCACGAATGAGTTCCCGTTGGAATCGTTCTTCTCCAATTTTAAAATTGTTGAGTGAACGCTGCGTCTGGGCACCATAGTACCGATCATCCGGTACCTTCAGAATACCCATACTATCTTTTTCTTTACGGAAGCCCAAAGTAAGGATCCTTACTTTTTATTTCACAACCCAAGTATCCCCCGCATCCAGCAGATCCTGGACAGAGCCAATACCTTTCTGTTTGACTGCTTTATCGATCTGATCCAACATTAAATCTTCATAGGTAGGTGCATCGATTGCATACAGCACCCCAATGGGGTCTGGAAAATCATCCTGATGTGTCATATTTGAGAGTAGAGAAGCAATCACATAATCCTCTTCATCGTGAACCAACAGATCATCCACGCTCCACTTTTTCCCAATGGTTACAACAATTGGTTTGTTACCATCAAGGCGTATTCCTTTATTCTGTTTTGAACCAAATAACATTGGCTGACCATTCTCTAGCCACAATACCTTATCCGCTTTGCTTTCTTTGTTCGTCATCGGAGCAAAAGCACCATCATTAAAAATATTGCAGTTTTGATAAATTTCTATAAATGCAGTTCCCTTATGACTGTAGGAACGGGAAATTATTGCCTGCAAGTGTTTGGTCTCTATATCAATTGTACGACAAACAAAGGTTGCCCCGGACCCTAATGCTAATGCCAGTGGGTTGAAGGGTCGATCCAATGAACCCATGGGCGTTGATCTTGTTACTTTGCCCAACTCGGAAGTGGGCGAATACTGCCCTTTGGTTAAGCCATAGATTCGGTTGTTGAACAGCATCACATTTAGATCCATATTTCTGCGAAGCAGGTGAATCATATGATTACCACCGATGGAAAGTCCATCTCCATCGCCGGTCACTACCCAAACGGAAAGATCCGGGTTGGACAGTTTCACTCCGGAGGCAATGGCAGGCGCACGACCATGAATAGTATGAAACCCATAAGTGTCCATATAATATGGAAAACGGCTGGAGCAACCAATACCGGAAATGAAAACGAACTTCTCTTTATCAACTCCTAAATCTGGAAATAATTTTTGTGTTTGAGCCAGTATGGCATAATCACCGCATCCAGGACACCAGCGAACCGCTTGATCTGATGTGAAATCAGCCCGAGTGTATGTTTTTTCTTTTGTTTCTGGCATATCTATTACCCTATTAAATTTTTCGCTGTTTCCTGAATGTCCGCGGAATTAATTGGTTTTCCCCTTACCAGGTTTAGACCTTTTGCATCAACTAGGAATTCTGAGCGAATGATTTTTATTAGTTGACCATAATTGATCTCGGGAATCAGTATATTTTTAAATTTTATGAGAATCTCGCCTAAATCATTTGGCAGTGGGTTAACCCAGCGCAAGTGGACATGACTGACTTTTTTCTTTTCATCCTGGAGAGATTCAGCAGCTGATCTACAGGCACCTTTGGTCCCACCCCAACTGAGTATTAATAGATCACCGCTTTTTTTACCAAATATCTCTGTGGGTTCAAATTCATTGGCAATATTTTCCACTTTTAAAGCACGCGTTTCAACCATATGATGGTGATTATCTGGATCATAACTCACATTACCTGTAACATCTTCTTTCTCCAACCCACCAATGCGATGCTCAAGCCCTTCCGTTCCAGGAATGGCCCAGGGCCGGGCCAGTGTATCTTGGTCCCGAAGATAAGGCATAAACTGACCATCAGCAATTTTGGACTTATCCGCGAATGTTACATCAAAGGGCGTCAAATCATCTATCTTTGGTACCTGCCAGGGTTCAGATCCATTGGCCAGATAACCGTCTGTCAGCAGCATCACCGGCGTCATATATTTCACGGCAATGCGGCAAGCTTCATAGGCCACAAAAAAACAATCTCCCGGAGTGGCAGACGTAATTACCGGGATAGGTGCTTCCCCGTTGCGGCCATAAAGTGCCTGAAGCAAATCAGATTGTTCTGTCTTTGTTGGTAGTCCCGTACTAGGTCCACCGCGCTGAACATTCACGACCACTACTGGAAGTTCAGCCATAACAGCTAAACCCAATGCTTCCCCTTTCAGGGCAATTCCGGGTCCTGATGTGGCTGTAACACCCAGAGTCCCAGCGAAGGCAGCTCCGATGGCCGATGTCAAACCGGCAATTTCATCTTCAGCCTGAAAGGTCTTTATACCCAAATGTTTCCATGCAGATAATGTATGCAGAATATCACTGGCTGGCGTGATGGGATAACCGCCATAATAAAGTCCTAGACCGGATTTTTCTGCTGCTGCTGCTAGACCCATGGAAAGAGCATAATTCCCTACAACATTTCGATAAGTCCCAGCAGGTAGGCTGGCTTTATCAACAGTATAGCGTGTAGTAAAAATTTCTGTCGTATCTCCATAATTATAACCAGCATCCATAGCACGGACATTGGCTTCCACTAATTCAGGTCGTTTGGCAAACTTAACCTTCAACCAGTTTTTAGTAGATTGCATGGGACGGTCATATATCCAAAATAATAAACCAAGCGCGAAAAAGTTTTTAGTCCGGTCCACTGTTTTTGGCGGCAATTTCATATCTTCGCAGGCCCGTTTCACAATATTGCTCATTTCAACATCGTAAACAGTATAATAATCGTCTAAACTGCCATCTTCCAAAGGGTTGGCTTCATAACCGGCTAGTTTTAGGTTCTTAGGTGAAAAGGCATTGGCATTACAGATAATAGTTCCGCCAGGAGCTAATTCTTGCTGGTGTACTTTCAGAGCCGCTGGATTCATCGCCACCAATACATCCGGTGCATCCCCAGGAGTGTGGATATCCTTGGAACTGAATTTAATCTGGAAGGCGCTTACGCCAGCCAGGGAACCAGCAGGGGCTCTAATTTCTGCTGGAAAGTCAGGCAGGGTACTTAAATCATTACCCACAATGGCAGTGGTTTCCGTGAAACGGCCACCGGTAAGCTGCATCCCGTCACCAGAATCTCCGGCAAAACGAATGACAACTTCATCTACCTGTTGCGTGGTTTTACTCATGAAGTTTGCTCATTAATCATGGTGTTGGATTTTGTTTATAAGAATAAAAATTATTCTGTTTAGTTGGATGATTTCAACGTGTTTTAATCAATTAAAGACATGTTTATTGGCTTTTATCCGGAGGACAATTTACAGACCTGAATTAACGGAAAACAATGGATTGTGAACGAAAAATAGGGTTCTTGCAGTATTGGTTTTCCATCTTTAAAATCAATGAGAGGGAATTATGATTGACCAGAAAGATGCTCGACAATTATCCATGTTCCCGGAAGTCTCCGGAACTGGGTCTATACCATCCATTTCGACAATGCCAGATTTTGATAAAGCTTTGGGCAATCTGATTAAAATGAGTGATTTGGGTGCTTTTATTCAACTTAATATCCAGGGATTAGAAAAAAGTTATAGCCTTAATCTTAGCGATTATCCTATACCTGATGATTTTATC
Source organism: uncultured bacterium (assembly GCA_964468295.1). Taxonomy (GTDB): domain Bacteria; phylum Fidelibacterota; class Marinisomatia; order Marinisomatales; family TCS55; genus TCS55. Next base: position 4,818 of record CAYXUK010000097.1, read on the forward strand.
CAACTCCCTCAGAATTATTCTCCCTTAAATGTTCATTTATTCCCATTGCGCCTACGGAACCGTATAAAAAAAGAAATTTATGATATTCGGGCTTTTTTTACTCGGGGAAATTCTTTTAAAACATCATTCGGTTATTTTTTGTTTCGATCACATTTCAGCGAGTGGAAGGAATTCATTCAATCCCACAGAAAAATCCTGGTTGAATATCTATCAGAAAAATTAGGGAAAGGAAAATATGGACAATATTACCTTGCAATGTTAACCGAAGGATATGAATTAATCCAGACAGTCACTGATATCACCGCACCTTGGGATTTCAAGGACAACATTCTTTTAAAAGATATTGAGGCTGAACGAAAATCACTGGTAGAAAAGGGTACAACAATCCAAAGTTTAAAACCCACGGAGATTGACTTCCCTTTTCAATTGATAGTTTTAAAGACGATTCATATTCCCATGGTACTCCATCAATTTCTGCATCAAATTCAAATATTATCTGTATTTAAATCGATCCATTTAGATTATTTAGCTGATCGCGAAATTAATACAATTGAAGATATCAGAAGGCTCATAGAAGGCCTTTAACCTCCCCTTAAAACACCCTAATTTTCACCCTATGTCAATGAACGATCAAATTAAACTTACCGAATATTCCCACGGCTCCGGCTGAGCTTGCAAGATTGGTCCTGAGGACCTAGCCCAGGTACTGGGTAATCTTGAAAATGCTTTTGAGGAAGATGTCATCGTAGGATTTAATGGTGCCGATGATGCCGCCGTAGTACGTCTGGACGGCGGTAAACTGGTAGTACAGACAGTGGATTTTTTCACACCAATTGTCGATGATCCTTATCATTTTGGACAAATCGCTGCAGCTAATTCGCTATCTGATATTTATGCCATGGGCGCGACTCCACGCTTCGCTCTAAATATTGTTGGCTTTCCGATTAATGATTTACCTAAATCCACCTTAAGT
>CAYXUK010000098.1:0-5778 GCA_964468295.1 uncultured bacterium
TTCTGCCGTGCTTATTTAGCCAAGCATTTAGCTTTCTACGGTTTCTTTTGCGGTCCTTTGCTTTTTTATTTGGCATAATTTTTACCCAGTCATCACTTTTTAAACGTCACCCACTCCAGCATACCTTCTTGTAGCCTTTCGTAAGTTAAATGTTTAATGGTTGACCAACCCAATGCTGACTGGGTTATTTCTTTTTCTTTTTTATCGGACATTTCTTTATGTCTTTAATCTTATTAATTGATTTAGCCTGTCCACAATAAAGTTCTTCTTTATATTCTGCACACATTGCACACACCTTGGATTTGACTGGGCAATAAACAAACATTATGTAGTGCTTCTCATCTGTGTCTTATGGTGCGATATATGTTTTGAACCTCGTATGTTTGATGTTCTGCAATTATTACAATGATACACAGGGTAGGAATATGATCCTGTATGATATTCGTGTTCTGTTTCGACAATATTATCACTTCCGCAATGGGTACAAACATCATCATCCATCATCACTGCAATATTGGGATGGTTCTTAATGTATGGTCTAATCTTTAGGTATACATCTTCCAATCCTCTTATATCTTGCTTATTGTACTCTTCCATTTTCTTTAGTGCTGCAACATCACCAGCTTCACAATCTTTCCACCATTGGAAATCTGTTTTTATCTTCTCCTGTTTATTAAAATACTTTGTGAGAAAATCCTGTTTATATGAAGGTGCGAAAAATTCCTTCCTGGCAAACTTTAAAGTATCAATAATTTTATAAGGGCTTGGCGGAGTGATTCCGTGAGTAATAAATCTCCAATTTAGCTTTCTCAAATCAAAGCGATCCACATTATGCCCTATGACAATATCCGCTTCGTTTAATATATCTCGAATGCTTTGACAAATCCTCTTATCGTCACGTTTCTTGGCTTCTTTCGATGTTACCACATCGCTAAAAACATCATCGTCTATTAACCATTTGGCTGCCCAAGATAAAATAAATTGATGCTCTGTGATTCTATAGTGGTCTATATATTGCTTATAAGTTCCCCACCCTACAAAGTGGTAGAGCGATGTTTCAATATCCATGAGCAAAATTTTAGGCAAAGCACTTTGGTCATAAAATATGGGTGTCTGATATTGTTTATTGCAGCTCATACATCTCCATCGTTGATTATTTCCACGAAATCCTTTTTTGCGAACACTTTTTGATGCACAATACGGACAGATCATTTCTTCCTCCTTGCTTTATTCATTGCTTCTATAACGTGCATTCTGTTCATTTCAGGAATCCATACCCAATCCTCACCCAAGACATATTTATAAGTGGCAATTTTTGCTTGATTCTTTCTGCGGAATGCTTTAATGCCACTGCGTATTTTAATCTTTGGCATCGTTCCTCTCTTTTATTATTTCCAACAAATCTGGTACATCTGCATCAAAATATTTAATTGATTGATTCTTACGCTCACGCAGATCGTCGTACCATTCTCTACCCCTACGTTCAATAGCCCAATCTACAAATTCGGCAGGTGTTTTATGGGCAGAAAATTTACTCGACAATACATGGCATCCAGCACATAGACAAAACCCATTGTCTATATCCCACCTCACCGACCTGATAGCTCGTGAATAGAAGTGATGAGCGTTTAGATGGCTTGTTTTGTGGCAGTATTCGCACATTCCATATTCACGAACTTTCGCACTCCACGCATTGTCGAGTTTTTTAATCAAGGGTTTTTTCAAAAAGGTACTTCTTCTTCAGTTGTTGTATGTTTACCTTCAAGAACATCGAGTAAACTATCGGTATTGGCAGCAATCACTGTCAATTCCCCATCAGTAAGCACTTTATTCTTTGTGTCTATCATATCACAGGCGATTTTAAAGCAAACTTGCCTGTGGATATCGTGACTTTTATTTTCAGCGAGTTCCTGGAAATAGGTTCGCTTTTCTTTTTCTGTAGCGGAAGGGGTAGTAAGGTGGCTTTCTTTGGATTGTTGACCACGATATTGAGTATCGCCATCAGGGATAACATCCCATCCGAACTTATTAGGTTCGTATTCTTTCTTCTGTACTGTGACCCTATCACCTGTTCGATAGTAATCAAGTTTTTTATGCAACGCTTCAGTCGCAAAAATAATTTTCTCACTATCCTCATGCTTGACAGTATAGGTAAAATATTTACCATACTTACTCTCGCCTTCAAAGGGTGTATCATAAAGCAGTTCAATGGGATATGTTTGATTCGCCATGAACTTTAATTGCTCTTTATTCTGTGCCATTCTGATCTCCTGTTTGTTTTTTATCTTCTGACTTTTTTACCACGCAACTATGCCGTGAATAAAATTTGAATACATAATTATTGATCCACTCTATTTCGTCTTTTGACATTTCCTCTGGGAATTCGATTGTGTAACCAGCAATATACTTAATTTCCTGCATATTCTATTTTCACCTTTTCTGTTATGTTGTCATATGTGCCATCGGTGTATTCAATAGATGCCGATGCAATATATGGATTTCTTTCGTTTAAATCATCCAGGAAAAAATTTACAGACCATAGTAAATCATTATAATTATCTCGTCTAATAATCTTCTCGCCATCAGGACGACCATGTTCACCATCCCAGCAGATGGATGCGAAGTAATTTGTTTTAGTTAATTGTCTCATAGGTAATAATAACTCCTTTTTGTTGATATTGTCAAGTAATTTTTTCTATCGTCAACCACTTATTTAGGGCTTCTTTCCATTGCTCAAATGTTACTTCTCCCTTTTGGTGTTTTAACCAAATTTTATCAAAAGCATCTTCAGCACGATCTGCCATCTTGCGTAATTGGCGAGATAATAAACCCTTGTTGGGTTTCATCTTATCCATCTCTTGTAAAAAGTGGCTTCGTGTCTCTTGCGATATATGTTCCATATGTACCAGTTGTCGTGTCATAATTTAATTTTCCTGTTCCTGGTCTGCCGTTTTTGTATTGAAATCTAATCTTCTGCACATGAATTCCGACATAATCATCGTCATCATCTTTGTGGCGATACACTGTGATACAGTTATCGCATTTATTATACCAGTTAGCCGAACCTGCAATGTCGTAAGGTGTTGGCAGCATCGGTTTCCGATTGGTATCGTTTTCCATCTTTCTTGGATGTGCCACAATCCAAATGTGCAGTTCGTGCATCTTTGCAAAAGCGTTAATAGTTGCAAGGATACGGCTGACATAGTTTGTTTCATTTTCTCCGTTGTTCCACTTATGTTCAACAGTGTTCCAAGGATCAATTATAAGTCCATTAAGTCCGTAACGAAAGTTTAGTAGCCTTGCTTGTTCCAATATTGATTCCACAGTAACAGAGTCCTCTTGTGTCCCAATAAACTTGATATGGTCATCTAAAACATCCATCGCATTACGAGCAGTTTCTTCAGACAATCGACTATCTCCCCAAAATGGCTGACCTGTAAACTTGCCCACTAATTTTAATAGATGGTGTTTAACAGGGAAATTCTCGGCTGAAAATACCCCAAACTTCCACCCATGTTCTTGAACCATGTTTATCATCAGGGCATCCATCCATTCACTCTTCCCCATATTAGGCACACCTGTTATAACAGTCACTTCGGATGGGCTAACTCGATAATAGTCATCCATTGTAGACCATCCAGTAGTTAATCCTTTAGTATCGGGCTTTAATAATAAATTAATAGCATCATTCTTGACATCTCCAATCGTTACCACTCCATCAATCGGATATGGATATACATTGGTTATAATCTCACTTATCCGCTCCTCTCCGTACTTGACCAATACATCGTTAACATCTTTACAATCAGATGGGTATTCGACTTTATAACACTTTTCTCTGCCTATTCTCCGAGACAGTTCATCCCTCATTGTCTTTCCTGCTGCATCCGAATCCAAACAGAGAATTATTGTCTCTGCTTCCATGAAAAATTCTTCTGCTGACTCCAGGAATGAGAATTTTAAATCCGATCCTTTTGTGTTTGGTGATATAGCTCCATCAGGGATAGATACCACATTATCGAATCCAGCTTGAACCAATGACAAAGCATCAATTTCGCCTTCTGTGATTATAATTGTTTGCCGACCTCGCATAGCATCCCATCTATAGAAACACTTTTCGGCATTCTTTTCTTGCTTAAACTTCTTATCACGAGTCCTTGATTTAATATTGACTATCTCTCCATTTTTGTAGTATGGAAACTGAATCCATCCATTAGAATAGCCTATATCCTCGTTTATAAGTGTTTGTTCGTTAATACAGCGATCCTCAAACCATTTTATAACTGCTTCAGGTAAATCGTGCTTTACCTCCGTTGTTGGTCTTTCTACCATCTTTATTCCTTTATTTAAACTACCTTTCCAGCCACAGTGATGACAGTGCCACACACCTTCATCAATGTTGACCGATAAACATCTGTCACGAGTTTTAGTCCGATTGTGTGAACATTTCGGACAAAGTGTTTTCTCCTGATTGTAATGTCCGTTAACTTGAATCCCTACTTGCTCAAAGGTATTCATGCTTTATATTTCAGGTACATATTGGTGAATTTAGTATTGCCATTGTTGGCTTTCCTACGCAAACCTCCTAACGACGATAAGACAGACCTCCAAAATTTTTCATCCACTGCCCATCGAATTACGTCTCTAACCGTTATTTCATCATATCCATCAAGCGTAATCAGCTTATATAATTCGGCTATGGAATTATTAATCAGCTTCGTATCCTCTGCCCAAGGTCGCTTAAATGACTCTGGGTATTGTTTAGTCTTTGCCTCATAGAACTCTGCACATATGCCATAGAGATAGTTATACTGATCTTTATTAATATCCACATCTAATTTATTGGGTTTATTAGTTATAGTTTTATTTATAATATTATTATTTATAATAATAGAATCGTGTATTTTGGACATGGCTTTTGCATCCTTCCCCTCGGCAGATTTATCAGAATCTACCCCTACCTCACTTAAAATTTCGGCATAGGGTGCATCAAATCCAAGATTTACCCCTACCGAAATATTAAACATGGCTTTTAATGCAATATAACGCCTGACAAATCTCTGATTTTCATCACGAATCATAATTACGCTGATATAACCACATTCACGCAATTTGTTGATCGAATTGGAGCAGGTAGATTTAGATATTCCCAGGACACGAGCAAAGTAGGCATTATTCTTTTTACAAATCCCATCCTTATCCAACGATGAAGTGATTTCAACGTAAATCAATTTAGTTGTTGAATTTAAATTAGGATCGTGCCTAATAAATTCTGGTATATAACCCATCATAATTTATCCTTTTGACGGAGGCAGATGCGAAAGAATGAGGGAAAGGATAAACCTCAAACACCTGCCTGTAGTTCCGTCTTAATGATTATAAATCCTTTCATATGGTAGCCTAAATATAACTATCTATCGACATTAATCCAATAGTTATAAATCAGCTATCATCTTATCCAATACCTCAACAATCTCATCGACCTGCCTGGAAATTGATTTGAGGCACGAAGATTGCTCCCAACGATCTTTTGGGTCCCCTTCAGTATAAACCAGGATATTTTCGACTTTATTCCGCACAATACCCAAGTCATTGGGATTGATCTTGATTTTATTCAAGGGTTTGCCGATGGCATTGCGTAACATGAATGTATTAACCATTATTACTCCTCTCTTTTGTTAGCATAAGTGCTGATTGTCGCCAACTCGAGACACTTTGCTGCAGTTCACGAATTTGCTTTCGCTGTAGGATTATAATTACTGTTAATATAATTATAAC
>CAYXUK010000099.1:0-5550 GCA_964468295.1 uncultured bacterium
GGGTCTGCCATGGGATAGAGTTTATGCCCAAGTACAGCCGAGAGGAATTCTTTCAATGGACCCCAGTTATATAATTGGTGTAGGGCATGGGATGGTGAAATGATGTCATATGGTATAGAATTCAAAGAAGTGGACTGTTTTTGCCGGCGAGGGTGATCTTCAGGTAATGATAAATCATCTTTATCCAAAAATGGATTATGGGAATCACGGCAAGCATAGGATTCTGGCAATACCATATCTGCTTCTGTTGCCATTGTATTTAAAATATCCTGTTTAATCACACCCTTCATGATGGATGCGCCATTTGCTTCAAGCGCATTTTTGTGGATATCTACCAGTCGCTGCCATTCAGGTGTTCCGCTGGGAACAAAGGGAAAACGATCCAAATCGATATATTGTTCAGTTGAAGGATTCATGATAGGGGAATATTAATTGTTTTCTCCTTTGAAATGCACACTAAATTCCCAGTCTTGTAATTCATAAGGAAATATGGAAGCATCTCCCAAACTCAAGAGGCAATTAGGTCTTTTTGACAGTACCATGATGGTTATTGGCATTGTGATTGGTTCTGGCATATTTATGACAACTGGTTTGATGGCAGAAGCACTGCCCTCAGCATCTTTTATATTAATAGCCTGGGCATTGGGTGGTGTCGTGATGCTAGCTGGTGCATTGACTTACGCCGAATTAGGGGCTGCCATGCCAAAAGCCGGTGGGCAGTATGTTTATCTCCGAGAAGCTTACGGGCCATTGCCAGCATTTTTATTTGGATGGGTAGCTTTCATTGCCTATCTCACTGGAACCAATGCAGCCATTGCTGTTGCTATAGCGGAACATATGGGTTCTTTTTTCCCTACACTATCACCAGGAAATATCATCTTGGATTTAGGTTTTTATAATTTGTCATCCGGTCAGCTTTTGGCCTTAAGCATTATATTTGGGCTATCCCTGGTAAATTATTTGGGAGTGGTATTAGGCAAATGGGTCCAAAATGTGCTCACAATGTTGAAAATAGGTTCAATCCTGGTATTTGCTCTGGTTGGACTTTTTGTTACAACCAATGTCAGCATAGATTATAATTTGAATCCCACCGGGATGTCCTTTGGTCAGGTTCTCATGGGAATGGGGGTAGCGCTAATTGCAGTAAACTGGGCGGTAGGCGGATGGGATTATGTGACCTTAGTATCGGGAGAAGTCAAGTCACCAGAGAAAAACCTGCCACGGGCTTTAATGTTCGGAACGCTTGCAATTATTTCATTGTACATTTTGATTAATCTCGCCTATTTAAAATCAATGCCCATTTCTCAAATAGCTGGGGAAGTCAAAATTGGTGAAGCCTCCGCACGTGCTTTATTCGGGAATGGTATTGCTGGTTTATTCACTGTGGCCGTAATGCTTTCTATGTTTGGTTCATTAAACGGAAATATTTTAGTTGGTCCAAGAGTGACCTATGCTATGGCAAAGGATGATCTATTTTTCAGGCAGGCAGCTGATGTACATCCCAAATATCGTACACCCGGCAATGCAATCATTTTACAAGGAATCTGGGCAGGAATTTTAACTTTGACCGGTACCTTCAAAGAATTAATTACATTAGTGGTTTTTGTGAATTTTATGTTGTGGATCGCCGCGTCATCCACTGTGTTTGTTCTGCGTAAAAAGCAGCCGGACCTACATCGGCCTTATAAAGTTTGGGGATATCCTTGGGTCCCAGCTTTATTTATCCTTTTTTCTCTGGCAGTAATGGTGAATACTTTTTTTGAATCGCCAAGCCAATCGTTGATGGGGTTGGCTTTAACCTTTCTGGGACTACCGGCTTATTATTATTGGAATAAACGTAAAATTGAAAGTGGTTAATAAAAACCGTTTAGAAATTAATCGCTCACATCTTTAGAATATTCATCTCCATAATATTTACTGGTGATACTAGTATGAAATTTCTCTGCGCGGATTGGCTCATATTTTGGATTTTCAAGATTAGGTAACACTTCCAGAATCTCATCTTCCCAAACATAAATTGCCATGGGGAATGAAACGCGTGGTTTACCAATAAGATTAGACTCTTGTGGCCGGCTGACCCGGTGCGTTGTAGAAGGAAAAATATCATTGCTGATCCGTTGCATGTAGTCTCCCGTATTAAGAATGATATCGCCAAATTTTGGTTTTAATCGTATCCATTTCATATTCTTCCGATTCAAGACCTGCAAACCTTCTATGCTTTGTGAAGGTAAAATGGTAAATAGATCAATATCTTCATGACCCAACATCCGGCCACCGCCTGAATCCAACTCTTCTTGATTAATGGGCGGATAATAATTGAGACGGAAACCGAAATTTGTATTAGTGAGTTTCTGATCAAAACAGTGGGAATCAGTTCCAAGATACGTCAGCATACTCTGCATGAGGGGTAAAATCAATTTTTCCTGCGCTTTTACAATCTCTCGAAAAAAAGGTTCATATCCAGATAGTGGCCAAAAGTTCGTTTCATTATAATTCAGATTATTATCCACATCGAATGCCCTGCGGCAGAACACCCATCCTTCTACTAGATCTGGGTGAATGATAGTGGTTGTTTTCATCGGGAAATACCCTTGGTTTACTGATCCGAAACGACGTGCTTCGTATTTCATCCGTTCTTCGAAAGTGGTTTCTTCAAAAAATTCAATAATTTTTTGTTCTGCCTTGTGATATAGATTTGGGTCTATACCATGGTTGGTAATAATAGCAAACCCAATTTCCTCTAAGGCAGACCCCAGTTCCGTAACGAAACGAATTTTGTCATTATTAAACAAGGAGAAATCAACTGATTTGATTTCAAAATCTGTATCAAATTCTTCCTGTTCAGGGTGTTCAGATAAATGGTAGACCTGATCTTTGCTCACCTGTTCATATTGACGAAATTCGCGATTTAGGGATTCAATTCCTTTTTGGGTGGATTTTGTATTTTTCATTCCATTTCAGGTTCTAGATCAACGCCTAATCCATCTGCAATACGATTAATATAATTGAAATAGCCCACAACTTGGGCCGCATCACTGATCGCTTCTTGGGAAAACCCCACATCTTCTAAAATATTAATATCTGATTTTGACATTTCACCAGGTGTTTTTGTTAGTTTTTCTGCCCACCGGCACAAAGATTTATCCTGTGATGATAAATCTGCTTTTTGCCAATCGTGTTTTATATGTCCTGCAAGAATATCATTTTTAACTTCATCCCGGAAGTCATTACCATGTGCTTCGATTCAGTAATAGCAGTGATTTACCTTGGAAACCACAGTGGCAAGCATTTCACGTTGGGCACGAGATAGATCTGACTTACCATACATAATCGTTAAATACATAGCCATGGCGTCTCGCAAGGTTGCAGGACTACGGCTCATAATTTTGAGTATATTAAAAACTTTTCCCGAACGCAATATACCCTTTTCATATTCCTTTTTGAGAATTCCTTTTGCATCCAGTTCATCAATAATATCAATGTATGTCATACCGTTTCCTGTTCAACCAATTGAAAGTCCTTTGCCATACATGCTTCATAATCGAAGCCTTCTTTTTTCCCCGCTGATCGTCCCAGAAAATAAACGAGCGTACCTAAAAACACGCCTCCCAGAGTCCATAGAAATACGTCTGCAATAATCTGGGCCATAAAAAACCCCATCGAAAGAACAGTAATACCACCTAATAGATAGAGTGCCCACACAGGTGGCTTGAATCCGGCCGATTCATATAATGGTTTATTGATGGTTGGCATGGCAATAAGTGCCAGGCCCTGTATGATGTAAATAATAAAAATACCAATCAGACCGGTGCTCATAAGGAAATAAGCGGATTTACTCCATACCAGGCCAGTGCATATGATGCCGCTGATGATAAGGCTTACATGGGGTGTTCGCCATTTAGGATGAACTGCCGCCAAAAAAGTGGGCAATAAACGATCTTCACTGAATACAAATAACATGCGAGAGGGTACTAAAATTGAACCATTAATGCTGGTTAAAAATGCGCTCATGGCACCTATCGCAACAATACTTGATCCCCATGGGGGCAGGTACACGGCAGATGCATCAGCCATAGCAGACTGAGACTGCGCCAGTGTATCCGCAGGTAATACGCCAAAGGCTACAAAAGCCATAAAGAAAAAAATGAATACAGAAGCTAATACGCCTTTTACAAATATCATTGGCAGCGTTTTAGTAGGGTTTTTAGTCTCGCCGGCTACCTGTGCCAGAGTTTCAAAACCTGCGTAACTGAAAAACAGCATTGGCATGGCCTTCAGCAATCCATTGAATCCTTTAGGAAGCACGGGATCATAATAACTCAAATCCACAGCGAATAGGCCCGGGATGACCAATACCAGGATACTAAAAATCAATACCGCTAGCATAGCTGTTTGAATATGGCCGTAATGACGTACGCCAAACAGATTAATGCCATAAAAAAATACCATGGTAATCGTAGCCCATAAACGAGGATCCGTACCCGGGATAAAAAAAGTCATGTATTCACCTAGGCTGGTGGACATAAATGAAATTGCACCGATAAAGGCCAGCAGTTTCATCCACATGGCAATGAAACCTAGATAGTAATTCCCAAAGGTACGGGAGATGTGGATGTATGCGCCCCCTGGGCGCATACCCAATGGGGTGGAAATAAAAACACTATAGGCCAGAGCTGTACTGATCACAATCGGTGCGAACAGCAAATAGGCCCAAGGGACAGCTGATCCGGCTACCGCTCCAGCTTCTCCGGTTACACGGAAGATACCGGCACCAACTAAAATGCCAATAATAGTTGCATAGCCAGAAAGTTTGCCTAGATCACGTTTTAGTGTAGCCATAGAACAAGGCGAAGGTAGGTGTTGAGATATACCGATGTCAAGATAAGGGCCTGGTAATCTTTAATTATAAGGAATGGGCGGTAAAAATCCGCCCGTAATTTCCGTGATCAGTTTTGCAAATTCGATGGTAGTTCTATCTTCCAGATAAGGACCAATTATCTGCATTCCGATCGGTAAATTATCGCTTGATAAACCAATGGGGACATTGGTGGCAGGTAATTGACCTGCATTTGCCAGCCCAGGCCAAACGATTAAGTCGCTGTAAGGTCGTTCAACTTCATTGACCATAATGTTACGCCCATGGAAATCGTGATGGTGGTCATGATCAAAAGCAGCACGAACGGTCGTAGGGCATAGAAGAATATCAAAGGATTCAAAGAATAGATTCCATTTTTGTCTGATTCGCTGTCTTTTTTCATTAGCAGAAAGCCAGTCTGTATGGGAAATGAGTGAATTACGTATTTGTCGTGCTCTTGGAGATTGATCTTCAGGATTTAACTTTGGCAACATTCTTTCCATTTCTTCAATCACTTCTTTTGGATAACCGGTTGCCATAATTGGGGCCAATAATTTGCCATAAATTTTGTCGTTCATTTCTAAAGAGAAATCAGGATGAGCATTTTGGACTTTTGCACCGCTATTGGCCACTTGGTCAGCTGTTTTTTGTATCAGGTTAATCGTCTCTAAATCAACTGGGCAATAGGGATCATC
>CAYXUK010000100.1:0-5534 GCA_964468295.1 uncultured bacterium
ATAATACTATTGGATCTCAAATCACAATAAATAAAAAAGCTGTTTCAAATGAAACAAAAGAAAAAACAACCTTTTTTTCAAGCAATCAAAATGATGGTATTGGAAGTTTGATGCAATTTTCTGATTCTCATGACAACTCTGAAATAACAACTGTTACTACCCTAGAAATTTATTGCGATGAAAAGAATATTAGTGAAATCGATTATTTGAAAGTTGATGCAGAGGGGTACGATAAGCTTGTTTTAGAGGGACTCAATTGGAGTAAAATATGCCCGCGTTTAATCATGTGTGAATACGAAGATAGAAAAACAATTCAGCTTGATTATACTAAAGATGATTTAATCAATTTTCTCACTGATAAAGGTTACCATATAATCCTTTCAGTTTGGAAACCAATAATCTCATACGGAGGTGCACATAGATGGCAACAATTTGTATTATCCGATTTTGAATCCATATCAAAAGAAACTTGGGGAAATATAATTGCAATAAATGAAGATAAGTTATATCACGATTTCATAAAATTTTCAAAAAGTCTTAGTCGGTTTTGGTTTTTGAATCTCTATTATTATATTAGAAAAATAATATCTTAATGTTCAAGTTCTTTTTTTATGTCGCTTGGTTACAAATGCCATTATATGATTGAAAAACAATGCCGATTAAGCAGAACACAAGTGAATTACTCCGGGCTCGAGATTGCTAAATCACTTTAAAAGTCTAAAAAAAATAATTCTTCAGTCGAATGATTTGGGATTAGTAAAACAGCCACGAAATGTATTTGGATTATCAGGTGATAAATTGGTTGGTTCTCTGCAGCGAATTTCAAAATACCAAGAATCTGATCCTGAAGGATGCTATTTAGAAATAGGTGTTTTTCAGGGGCTAACTCTGTTGTCAGTTGCCAATGAGTTATCAAAGCACCATGCCTATGGAATTGATAATTATTCTCAGTTGGATCCAGATGGTAGGAATGAGGGTTTAATACGACGTTTAATTAAAGAGAATAAAATAAATGACATACACTTAATTAATGATGATTATGAGAAAGCACTTAACAATTTATCAAAGCATATTGGTGATAGAAAAATAAGCACTTTTTTTATTGATGGACCGCATGATTATAGAAGTCAATTGATGTGTTTATTTTTCGCTAAAAAGTATTTTAGTGAGAAAGTTATTATAGTCATTGATGATTCCAATTATAGCCATGTCAGGATGGCTACCAGAGATTTTTTAAAAATAAATCCCCAATATAAATTATTTTTTGAAGCCTACACTGAATGTCATCCTGAAAATTTAAATGATGTTGAAAAAGAAATTGCCACAAAGGGTTGGTGGAATGGTGTGAATATTGTTGTTCATGATCCGCAAAATTTGCTCGAGTCTCAATTTCCTACAACTTCTAATGATAGATCCTTTTATACTAATGACCATTTCATCCATACTGAGAGACTTGGAATAATTGCCCCAGAAGCTGTTTCTTTTTTTAATTATGTACGGAAATTCAATCTTTATAAGTCATGTACTAAAATGATCCAAACCCTTTTAAAGATAAGACACATTAGGTCTGATTTAATTGGTAAATATGATAATGGAAATACATATTCGGATGGATTGCCCGATTTTGCATTAAATCGAACTATATCAGATATAACAGAAAAAGCTTAAGTATTTCGTGTCTCGATTTCTTTTTTTCCCCCTTGTACCTTATCATGCGAATACATTTATCCCAGTAATAAAACAATTAAAATCGCATGAGGCATGGATAATATATTCAGATCATTTGAGGCATTATGGCCGTGGGAAAATAATTTCCTCACAAATACAAATCATTGCAAATGAAAATAATATTTTATCTCTTCCTTATACACCACAAATATTAGCTAGAGAAAAACCAGATGCTTTGATTGTAATGAATGATTGGGGAGGATGGCCAAAACGGTTAGTTGAAGATGCAAAGTGTATGAATATACCAACAATTGGTCATATTGAGGGGGCACAGGATTATCTCGATACGCACTTAGATCATGGATATCCAGGAAAGAGGCGTTTTCCATATAATAAAGTGGATTATGTATTTTTGTTGGGAGAATATGATGAGCAATATTTTGAGTTACAAAATACAAAGATAACAGGATCTCCAAGATTCGATAGTTTTCAAAATCAAAATAGTAAAAGTGTGAAACCTGAGATTAAACAGGTAGGGATAAATTGCAATTTTTCATACGGTCTTTATGCTGATGTTGCCAAACAGTGGGTAATGGATATTGTGGAAACAACAGATTCCTTATCGGTAAAACACCAAATTAGTCAGCACATAGGCGATGTAACTGATTTATCTAAATTTAATTTATATCATAATGGCATATATGATATGATAAATGAATCGACCGTTTTTGTTAGCAGATTTAGCACAGCTATCATAGAGGCCTTGTTGTTAGGATGCCCGGTAATATATTATAATCCTCATAAGGAAATGCAACCCACTTTTTTAGATGCAATAGGTGGGTTCCCTACACCAACAACCAAATCTGAACTAAAAAATGCCTTGCAAGATGTTTTAGAAAATCCTGAAAAATGGCTTAGGCGCGCAGAAAAGTTTTTGGATTTTCATGTAGCGTTCAAAGATGGTAATTCTGCAAAGATATTTGCAAAAGAATTAATTGAAATTGCAAAAAAGAAAACCACTTTTGATTCTTATTTTCCTATTCGATCTCACGTAAAATATATCATTGAATTGATTACCCGTAAATTCAAATAATGATAACCCCCAATCAGGTTTCTCTAATTATCCCGACTTATAATCGTCAAGAAATTGTCTTTCAGACTCTGCAATATATTAAACAGCAATCTATTTCAGGGTTTGAAGTAGTCCTTGTTGATCAAACTGAGTCAATTGATGGTAATTTAAAATATTTCAAGAGTCGTATTTTTAAATATAAGTATCTAAGAATAACAGAACCGGGACTTCCAAATGCCAGAAATGTTGGCGCTGAAAATGCAAAAGGCGATATTCTGATTTTTATCGATGACGATAGTATTCCTGAAAACGATTTAATTCAATGTTATATGAATCTATTTAATGGTGATGGAAAAGATAAATTGTGCATTGGAGGCCGTATTATTGAAAAAAATACAACCATGTTTAAAGAAAAAGATTCAATTGTTGGTGGCTGGATTACCTGGTATGGTAAAACACTAAAAAATTTTGATACAGATACATCTGGTAAATGTGAATGGGCAGCTGGGGGGAATTTTGGTTTAACTAAAAATCTATTTAATGAAACTGGAGGATTCGACTCTAATTTTATTGGGACAGCGGTTATGGAAGATGGAGATTTTGGATATGCCATTCAAAAATTTGGAGGAGAGGTTTATTATTATCCAGAACCTGTTATTGAACACCTGCGAATACAAACGGGTGGATTGCGTCAAAAAGCCCCAGCTAAGGGTATGTTCTATCGTGCTCATAATTCGGTATATTTTTTCCGTAAATATGGAAGACGTCGATTCTTGTTTTTTGTTTTTCTTTATTTAAATGGTGTAGCTTTGAAAGAATTGATTAAGCAAAAGCATGGTTTATCCTCATTTATTTGGACATGGATTGGGTTTTATAAAGGACTAGTTACAAAATTAAATAAATGAATTTTGCCCAAAAAATTGCTAAAGAATCCACCATAACATTTTTTGGCATGGTTTATGGGAATATAAATCGTTATCTGTACACAGCCCTATTAGCCAGATGGGTAGGGATAGAGTATTTAGGAATATATGCATTAGCAAATTCAATAATGCTTATTTCTGAAGTGCTAGGGAAAATGGGTATGGAATCAGGAGTCATGCGGTTTGTGAGCAGATTAAATATCGAGACAGATTCAAAAAATATCCAAAAAATAATTGCATCAGCGTTAAAAATGACAGCCTCTTTTTCGTTGATCATCATGATTGGTTTGATATTTTCTGCTAGATATATTGTGACGCAAGTCTTAAACGCACAGCCCTTTTTAACAACGGTTATGATCGTATTTGCCGTTGCCATTCCCTTTAATGCGCTCACATCGGTATCCGCATTTGCCACCCAGGGATTTAAACGACTCAAATATAAAACATTGGTTATTCAATTCTTAAATCCGACGCTTCTTTTAGCCAGTATGATTTTTTGTTTCTGGTTTGTTTCAATGGAATCGGCCATCGTGGCGCCAATGTTGATTACGGGGGTGATTGTATTTTTTGTAATGATTATTTTATTAAAAAGAGTTTCAGGTGTGACCATTAATCAAATTCGCCAGGCGCGATTCGATACGGAATTACTAAAATTTTCTTATCCATTGATGTTTGTAATAATCCTGCAGACATTTATGCATTGGATGGATATTCTTATGCTAGGGTATTTTACCGATGCTGCTACGGTGGGACTTTATCATCCTGCCATTAGAACCGCAGGACTTCTAAATGCTCTAATCGTTTCATTTGTAAGTATTTACGCACCTATCATGTCTCAGTTGCACAATGAGGGTGACTTTTCAGAAATGTCCCATCTATATAAATTAGTAAGTCGGTGGATGATAACGTTTGCAATTCCTGTATCGCTGATATTCATTATTTATCCATCAAAAATGATGTTATTGTTCGGCCCAGATTACATGGCTGGTTCGTCCGTATTGGTTATACTTACAGTGGCAACTTTCATCCAAGCTGCCCTTGGCGCTGCCAGCCCAGCATTAGGCATGTCTGGGTATACACGGTTAACCCTCTGGAATTCACTTGGAGCCTTCATTCTTAATATCGTTTTAAACGTTGTACTGATACCAAAATATGGAATTATAGGTGCCGCCTGGGCAACTCTAATCTCTTTAGTTGCGATAGGGATAGCAAGGATTTTTGAAGTATGGTGGATTCTGAAGTTATCATTTATAAGCAGTAAAATGATTAAACCATTACTAGCTGGCGCGGTAACTTGGTGGTGTTTATGGTCAATTCGACCCCTCGTTATGAATTTCCATACTTTGGTAACTTTATTGTTTGTATCTATGGTCTCGATCCTGATATTTGGAATTGGTCTTTGGATAATGAAATTTGAGCCAGAAGATAAAGATTTTTTAGCTGGCTTGGGTATTTTGAAGAAATCGCTTAAAAAGGAAGGTAAATGAAGACACTGTTGAAAAGTCCAATTATTATAACAGGGTTTGTATTATTAGTTTTTGTCTGTGTTTTATTCAATCCGGTAATTTTCGGTGATAAAACATTCGGTTCGCCTGACAGTTTAGGCCCACACGCTGGCGGAATAGTCCTGAACAAATTTCAAGAAGAAACTGGAGAATATCCCCTTTGGCAGCCATGGGTTTTTATTGGTATGCCAACCGCAGAAGCTTTCACTAATATTTCTAGACTGTATTTCCCCGAATATTTATTTAAAATATTTTTCGTTCCTGGAATGTTAATTCAATTAGCACACCTTATATTTGCCGGTCTGGGTGGTTTTTTTCTTCTTAATTATATTAAATGTTCACCACTTTCCTCATTCCTTGGTGGTT
>CAYXUK010000101.1:0-5300 GCA_964468295.1 uncultured bacterium
TTAAATGCCGGCGATGTACTGATCGGCATCAGCACCAGCGGTGCGGCACGTTATGTTCAGTCGGCCATAGAATATGCCGGCTCGATTGATGCCAAAACCGTGTACTTGATCTGCAATGAAAAGCCCTTTTTATCCTGTGAATCGGATGTGGTTATTTCTGTAGATACGGGTGCGGAAGTGGTGACAGGCTCAACGCGCATGAAAGCAGGCACAGCCACCAAGATGGTGCTGAATATGATTTCCACCGCCACCATGATCCAGCTGGGAAAAATTTATGGTAACCTGATGGTGGACCTTATGGCGGTCAATGACAAACTGGTAGATCGGGGCACGCGTATTATTGCCCAATTAACGGGTCTGGAGTATGACGCGGCACAAGATAAGCTGTTTGAAGCGGACAAATCAGTCAAAACAGCTGTTGTCATGGTTCAAAAGGACTGCAGTAAAACCGAAGCGCTTAAAAGACTTGAAAAAGCAGGCGGATTTCTGCGGAAAGTGATTGAATGATTATCATTCCAGAATCCAATACGGACCTTCTAAAGCAGTGCAAAGTTGATACATTCCGCGCATCTGGAAAAGGTGGCCAGCACGTCAATAAGACCGAAAGCGCCGTGCGGATCACTCACATGCCAACAGCCATTGTGGTCACCTGCCAGGATGAGCGCAGTCAGCACCGCAACAAGGAAATTGCACTGTCTCGGCTGCGGGAAAAACTTAAAGCGTTAAATAAAAAACAAAAAAAACGAATCCCTACACGCGTCACACGCGCCTCCAAAGAAAAGCGCCTTCAGGCCAAAAGGAAACAATCTCAAAAAAAGGACCTTCGCAAAAAGCCTTCTGAGGAAGAATAAACCAATTGACAGGTGTATCGGGTTGAATATTATCCTTAATTTTTTACCTACATTATTTTCAATCAAAGTCTCTAATGAATCTTAATCAATATATATTTCGGGAGTACGACATCCGCGGCAAAGTGTCCGATGATTTTCCACCGGAAGTGGTGGAAGCTTTGGGCAAAGGTTTTGGTACTTATATCAAGCGCAGTGGCGGGCAGGAGATTGCACTTAGCGGTGATATTCGCCTGACGACACCAGATCTCATGGAGCAGTTTAAAACTGGCGTACTATCAACGGGTGTGGACGTGATCAATATTGGCATTCTGCCCACGCCAGCAAACTACTACTCCATGTTTTCACTTGGCGTGGCCGGTGCCGTTCAGATCACGGGCAGCCATAATCCGCCTGAGTTTAACGGCTTTAAACTGTCTCGGGATAAAAAAGCGGTCTTTGGTGAGGCCATTCAAGAAATTCGGGTTATCATTGAAAAAGAAGATTACGAAACAGGGGAAGGGACCGAAGCGTCTTATGATATATTAACCAAATACAAGCGCATGATCGCTTCCAAGATTGATATTAAAAAACCGATGAAAGTAGTGATGGACTGCGGCAATGCTGCTGGTGCCATCTGCGCACCAGAGATTTTTAAAAATTTGAATGTTGACTTAACTGAACTATACTGCGATGTAGATGGCACTTTTCCAAACCATCACCCCGATCCTACAATAAAAGAGAACCTGGTAGACTTAATTGATCTTGTCAAACAGGGCAGCTATGATATTGGCTTGGCCTTTGATGGCGATGCGGACCGTGTGGGTGTTGTTGATGAGACTGGAGACATTGTCTGGGCTGACCAGCTCATTGCACTGTTTTTACCGGAAGTTGTTCAAGAAGGGGACGAAATATTATACGATGTCAAATGCTCCCAGGCTTTGGAAGAGATGATCGTTAAGTATGGCGGCAAGCCGGTTATGTGGAAAACGGGCCACTCCTTGATCAAGCAGCGCATGAGTGAATTAAACTGCAAACTGGGCGGAGAAATGAGCGGACATATCTTTTTTGCCGATGATTATTTTGGGTACGATGATGCCATTTATGTGGCCGCCCGCATCGTTCAGACCTTGTCTCGGACCGATCAAAAGCTGTCGGAGTTGAAAGCGGAGCTTCCCAAATATTATTCCACTCCGGAAATGCGTTTGGAAGCAGAATCGGATGAAGAAAAATTCCGGATTGCGAAAGAAGCAGTATCTTATTTCACTGAAAACTACGACTGCAGTACGGTGGATGGTGTGCGTATCAAATTCGGCGATGGCTGGGGCCTGGTGCGGTCTTCTAATACGCAGCCCGTGATCGTATGCCGTTTTGAAGCCAACACCGAAAAGAGAATGGAAGAGATCCAATCGATCGTTATGAATAAGCTCCAGGAAATCGGGAAACTAACAGTCGATGCCAAGCACTAATTCATTTCCAGATCATATTGAATTTCTAAAAGGGGAGATTGAAACAGCCTTAAGGAAAATTCCCCTGAACAACTCGCCCGCCTATCTTTATGATCCACTGAAGTATATTTTAAAAGGTAAGGGGAAGCGCCTGCGCCCTATTTTAGTCCATTTGGCCGGGAAAGCTTTTCAGGCCGATCCACAAATGCTCATGAAAGGGGCGATGGCAGTGGAGCTGCTGCATAATTTTACTTTAGTGCATGATGATATGATGGATGGTGATGCAATGCGGCACGGCCAGGAAACGGTGCACAACAAATGGGATGATGCCACCGCGATCCTTTCTGGAGATGGTTTATTTGCCCTTTCACAGTTGATGTTAACGGATATGCCAGCGGCTGTTCATCGGCGGTTCAATGAAGTAGCTGTGACAATTTGCGAGGGTCAGGGTATGGATAAGGAATTTGAAAATGATGGTTCCATTTCCATGGGCGCGTATCTTGTTATGATCGGTAAAAAAACTGGAAGCCTATTGGGGCTTTGTGCGGAGATGGGCGCTTTGATGGGAAATGCAGATCAGAAAACTGCCCACCATTTGTTTGATTTTGGGCTTAACCTGGGTCTGGCTTTCCAGGTGCAGGATGACTACCTGGAAATATTTGGCGATGCATCATCCATGGGAAAAAGCCTGGGCAGCGACATTCATGCGGGTAAGCAGACGGCCCTGACCATTTTAGCACGGGAAAAAAATCCACAGCAGTGGAACGATTTTTTTCGAAACAATGATTCGATTGGATCATATCAGAAGTACTTTGAACAAGACGGCATTAAAACGGAAACAGAAAGTGTCACCAAGCATTACATTGAAAAAGCCCAGGAAGGTTTAAGCGTGATCGAAAAAGAAAAACGAGACCACTTGAACCAATTTGCAAACATGATATTAAATAGGAAAAATTAATGGCATCCTACCAGCACATAGATACGGATAACATGCATCAATCTATTTATGAATTTTCAGATCACATTATGCAGGCGATTGAGATTGGGGAATCCATTTCCATCAAGAACCAGTACAATGATATTCATAATGTTGTGGTGGCCGGTATGGGAGGATCGGCCATTGGCGGTGATGTAGCCAAGCTACTTTGTAAAAATGAACTAAAAGTCCCTATGTTGATATCCAGGAATTATACCTTGCCTGGATGGGTCAATGAAAATACGCTGGTTATCTGCAGCTCCTATTCAGGGAATACGGAAGAAACACTGGCGGCTTTTGAACATGCCAGGGTTAAAGGTGCCCAGATTGTAGGGATCTCAACAGGGGGAACCTTAACTGAAAAAATGGCCGAATTTGAATTGGACCTGGTAACAATCCCTGGTGGATTGCAGCCCAGGGCTGCGCTAGCCTTTTCATTGGTGCCCATGCTTTTTTTGATGAAACAAACAGGCCTGATCGGATCGGAAACAATGGATCAGTTGCCAGGTGCAGCATCTTTTATCGCATCCATCCGGGATGGATATGGAAAGCAGTCGGAAGATAATCCGACCTATAGTTTGGCCCAGCGGATTTATAAAACTATCCCTGTAATTTATGGTGAGACTGATGCCACCGGTACTTTGGCGGTGCGCTTCAAGGGGCAGCTGAATGAGAATGCGAAAATGCTGGCCTATTGCAATGAACTGCCGGAAATGAATCACAATGAGATTGTTGGTTTCAAGAATAACCAAGATATTTTAAATCATATATCGATAATCTGGCTAAAGGATGAAAAGGACCATCCCCGCACAGCGGTCCGCCAGGAATCCACCCAGGAAATTATTGATGATTTATGCGCCAATCATGAAGTGGTTTCAGCAGTAGGAGATAGTGTCGCTACACGTTTTCTGCATTTGATTCATTATGGAGACTGGGTCAGTTACTGGTGTGCCATTTTGCACCAAACCGACCCAACTCCGGTGAAAAAAATTGACCGCCTCAAAGCAATTTTATCGGAAAAAAGTTGACCGATAACTAGTAGCACCATAACTTTGATTAAGGATACATCATGGTTCCAGTCAAAGTTCAAAAAATATCATATTACCACCCAAACCGCAGTTACGCGGTTATATTAAAAGAGTTGGCAGGAGACCGAAAACTGCCGGTTTTGATTGGTGCATATGAGGCCCAGGCCATTGCCATGGCCATGGAATATATGGAGACACCCCGGCCGTTAACTCATGACCTGATTGTGAATATAGTTAAGGGTATCAACAGCAAGTTATCAGCTGTCAAAATTACCAGATTAGACGAAGGTGTTTTTTATTCTATCTTAGATCTTCAATCGAAAGATTTGGGGCATTTTGAAATTGATTCTCGACCCAGTGATGCTTTGGCGGTGGCTCTGCGGATGCATGTACCCATCTTAGTAGCGGAAGAAATAATGGATGAAGCGATTGTCTGGGAAGAAAATTTAGAGCATGTGGAGGAAGATATCCAGGGTGAGCCCAAAGCCGATCTATTGGAGCGCCAGCTTCAAAAAGCCATTGATAAAGAAGAATATGAAATGGCTGCCCGTATTCGGGACAAGATCAATAAAATAGAAGATTAATCTTGCAGAACTTCCATGGCATGCTGTGCTGCGTGTTGTTCAGCTGTTTTTTTATTTGTACCAATTCCACTGGGAAAGATTTCATCTCCAATTTTCACATGCACTTCAAATAGTTTTTGATGATCTGGTCCGGACACATTGGATACTAAAAATTTAGGATTCTCTATCTGATTCATATGACATAGTTCAATTAATTGTCCTTTATAATTAACGGATTTCCAAGCTTCATGTCGATGGGTCCAGATAGAATTTAAAATCAGTTGCTTTGCTGGTTCGATACCGCCGTCAAGATAGATTGCGCCAACAAGCGCCTCAAATAGATTGGCTGATTGCTTCACGGCGATTTTTTCCTCTTTTAAGTTCACCGTTGGTTCGATCTGAACAAAGTCTAAGAGTTTGAATAATTGACCCATGGTAGCTAGAAATGTTTTCTGAAC